>NZ_FNYM01000002.1:0-525638 GCF_900108985.1 Achromobacter sp. NFACC18-2
GAAGAGCAAGCCCGCGTGAACCGCGCGATGGGCTGCTGCACGACGCTATTCGGCTGGGATGGCGACACCCTGGCATGGGAAGGCCACGACGACCAGACCACGCACTACCTCTACGAACCCGGCAGCTTCGTGCCACTGGCCCAGGCGATCAGCCGCAAGCCCATTCTCCTGCACCAGCAACCGGCGTACGCCGGCGCCTATGACATCGACCGCGATCCGCTATGGATATCCTCGCCCGACCCGGACCCGGTGGACGCCATGGCCTGGTATCACTGCGATCACCTGGGCACACCGCAGGAACTGACAGACGCGCAAGGCGAGATTGCGTGGAGCGCGCAGTACCACGCGTGGGGCGCGGCGAAAGAAGCCATCAGCGATGCCGCCCGCGCGGCAGGGATACGTAATCCGATCCGATTCCAGGGGCAGTATCTGGACTCGGAAACGGGCCTGCATTACAACCGGCACCGGTACTATGATCCGCAGATCGGACGGTTCATTACGAAGGATCCGATTGGGTTTGCGGGTGGGTTGAATGTTTATCAGTATGCGGATAACCCGATTGAGTGGATTGATCCTCTTGGACTGAATAAGAAACTGACTGAGGGTCGCGTTTATAGGATGGGGAGTAGCTCCGCCACCAACTTGACGCCGAGACCGGAGAGAGATGCAACCACCGGGCTATCAACAGCACTGGAAAAGCCGACGGGAAGATATCAAACGCTAGATGTTAGAACGTTAAATGAGGGCGGCCTAGATGTAGTTCAAGATGGAAAAAATCACGCCTCCATAAGGCCAACTGACGATTCGGATATGTCGAAACTAAGGGAGTGGGCAAACACGCGAGGAACTGATGCCCGATCCCCTTACACCGATGCCGTAAAAAATCGTGTTGCGACTGACTGTTAACGGAGAGTATTTTGAATACTGAAAAATTAATCTTTGACGCACTTATTTCAGAAAAAAATAAATATAAATCAGATGGAATAAAACTATCTTCAATTGAGGCCAGACTCATTGGGGAAAGTACAGCATTCATCTTTAGCATCTTAATATCCAGGGACTTTTTGCTGGACGAAAGCTGCGACGAAGTAACAATGGAAATAATATCGAAAGATAGAACTGATTACTTTGTTTGCATATCCAACTCGCTGGGCGTCATACACCACAGAGTGAATTTTGTTAACCAAGAAGTGGAACTTATCTCCTATCTAGAAAAATCAAGGCCACTTATGATTGAAGCCTTACAGAAAATATCAACCATAAAATAATCTGGTGCGTGACTATCGAGTTTGTTGTTGCTTCTCCTCCACAAACAGCAAACCATCGCCGGTTCGAACTCATGGGCACAAGACACGCAGGGCATAGGGATTGACGACGCGGCTGACTCGGACGAAAGATGACTCCCCCTACCCTACGACGCGAGCAACACCCATTGAGAAGGGGCACAACCGCTACAACGCACTTTAAGTGGGATCTCTTCAATCGCTTGAGAGGCTACGGCGACGACCGCCTGAAGGTGAGCTACCCGCAAACGCTCAACAACTGAGACTGCGACAGCGACACGCTCGTCCAGGAAAGCCACGACGACCAGGCCACGCACTAGCTCTACGAACCCAGCAGCTTCGACCCGCTCGCCCAGGCGATCAGCCGCAAGCCCATGCTGCCGCATCAGCAACCGGTTTACGCGGATGCCTATGACATCGATCGCGATCCGCTATGGACGACCTCGCCCGACCCGGACCCGGTGGACGCCATGGCCTGGTATCACTGCGACCACCTGGGCCCGCCGCAGGAACTGACAGACGCGCAGGGCGAGATTGCGTGGAGCGCGCACTACCTCGCGTGGGGCGCCGCAAAAGAAGCCATCAGCGATGCCGCCCGCGCGGAGCGGATACGTAATCCGATCCGATTCCAGGGGCAGCATCTGGACCCGGAAACGGGCCTGCACTACAACCGGCATCGGTACTACGATCCGCAGACCGGACGACTCATCGCGAAGGATACGATCAGGTTTGCGGGTGGGTCGATATTTACCAATCGGCCGATGGCAGTGCAATGTTGTGAGCCACATCGCCGATTCAAGCTCATGCCAAGCTCCCCATCAACCCGGCATGAGCCCCCGCCTCAGCCCGCCTTGAACTCCTTATTCCAGAACTCCAGAATATCCGCCTTCTTCTCCGTCAGCCCCTTCAGGTCATACGCGTGCAGCAACTTGACCTCGGCCTCAGTGAACCCCACGCGCTTTAACGCCTCCGGCAGCGACGCATTGGTCACCGTGGGCGCGTAGCCCATTTTTTCGGCGAAGCCGATCTGGCCTTGCGGGTCCAGCATGGCGTTGAGATATGCCCACGCGGCGTCCTTGTTGCGGCTGTTTTTGGCGACGGCGGCTTCGAAGGACACCGGCACGGAGCCTTCCTTGGGGATGACGAAGCCCAGCGGCAGGCCGCTGTCCTTCCATTGCAGCGCGCGGGCCTTCCACATGACGGCGATGGCGATTTCGCCGGATTTGAAGGCGGCGGCGACGGCTTCGTTGGAGGGGTAGATGCGCGGCTCGTTGGGCTTGAGTTTGGCGAGAAAGCGCTTGCCCCCTTCGAAGTCCTTGGTGGTTCCGCCCGCGCCCAGGCCCACGAAGACGGAGTTATAGAGATACAGGATGTCCGAAAAGCCCACCTGTCCTTTCCATTTCGGATCCAGCAGGACCTGCAGCGAGTCGGGCGGCGTGGGGAATTTTTCGGTGTTGTAGACCAGCGTCATCGCGCTGAAGATGTGCGGAATGGAGTACGGCGTCTTCAGCGTTTCGATGGCGTGAGCCAGGTTGGGCAGCTTCTTGGCATCGATGGGCTCCAGGGTGCCGGAGCGCTCTGCGTCGTACATGTCGACTTCGCCCAGCAGCGCAACGTCCATGCTGCCGCGACGCGAGTTCTTCTCGGCGCGCAGTTTGGTGACGCGGCCCACCGCGTTGCCCGTGTCATAGACCACCTTCACGTCTTCTTTGGCGACGATGGGGTTGATGATCTGTTGCAGCAGATTCTGGTAATCGCCGCCCCAGGTGCCCACTACGATTTCCTTTTCGGCGGCGTTCGCCATGCCGGGCAGCCAGCCCAGGGCCGGCGCCAGGGCCAGGCCGGAGGCCGTCTTGATGAAGCCACGGCGATTCAGGTTTTTCTCTTGCATAACGACCTCGTATCGAAAGGAACTGACGACTTGCTACGATGCGCCGCGCGGCAGGCCAGTGCGCTGCGCGGCGTTGGGTTCAACGGTATTCAGACCAGCATCCGCACCGGCGCGTCCGGTGCGGATGCGCGGATCTCGTCGGCCTCGATGTCGCGCGCGATCACGATGATGGCGTCGCGTGCATCGGGCTGCCGGGTCAGGCGCTGCGGCGCGCTGAAGGTCGAGCCGACCGACTGGATCAAGATGGGCTCCTCGCAATCGCTGACGCGCACCACGGCCTTGACGCGCAGCAGGCGCTCGCCGCAAAGGCCGGCCAGGTTGTCCAGCCATTCAGAGAAATCGGTCCAACTGATGCCGGGCTCGGCGCGCGCCGCCATCACGCGGATGCGGGGATGCGCCCCGCCCTGCCCGCCTGCCGCCAGCATTTGCGCGGCCAGGCCGGCCAGGTCCGCGACGCCTTGCGACGGGGCAAAGGCGGCCTGCACGGCGCGCCGCCGGTCCGTGTCGGCAACGATGGCCGCCAGCGGGTTAAGGGCTGCGGCGCGCGCGGCGCGGCGTGCCAGCGCGTCCGGCGCCGCCGGCAATAGATCAGTCTTGGTAAGCACGATGCGATGGGCGGCGCCGAACTGCGCCATGGCTTCGTCCATCTCGGCCAGCGCATCGGGATCGCGCGCGCAGTCGTCGGTGCAGACAACCGTCAGCCGCAGGCCGCGGCTCGCCAGCTCGGGATCCGCCAACGACGCGATGATCGGGCCGGGCCGCGACAGGCCGCTGCATTCCAGGATGACGCGGGCCAGCGGGCCCGCCCCTTCCGGCCGCGGCGCATCGAGCAGCGCGCTCAACGTGAAAACCAGGTCGCTGCGCAGCGAGCAGCAGACGCACCCGTTGGCCATCAAGGTCATCGGCACGTTGTCGCTGTCGTTGGCCACGATGGCGCCGTCCACACCGACCTCGCCCGCCTCGTTGACGATCACACCCGTGTCCCGCGATTCCGGATCGCGCAGGTAATCCACCAGCAGCGTGGTTTTGCCGCTGCCGAGGAACCCGCACAACAGGAACAGATCAACGGCCATCAGGACGCGTCCTCACCGGGTTCGCACGGCGAGCCGGCGGGGGCCCCGCCAATCGGCGGACGCTCGCCGTCGGGATCGTCGGCCCAGCTGTCCTTGACCAGGGCGCGCACGTCCGCCAGCAGTTCGGCGGTGTCATACACCACGCCGGATTTGATGGTGGTGCGCAGGCAACGCTGCCACTCGACCTTGGCCGTATCGTCGTTCAGGCGCATGGCGCCAGTGCCGAAGAGCAACTTGAAGTCGGTCAGCGGATTCTGGTCGTGAATCAGCAGGTCGGCGCGCTTTTGCACGTCGATGGAACCGGTGTCCTCGTCGATGCCCAGCAGCGCCGCGCTGTGCGACGTGGCGGCGCGCAGGACCTCGATGGGATGAAAGCCCGCTTCCTGCAGCAATTCCAGTTCGCGGATGAAGCCGAACCCGTAGATCTGGTAGATGAATCCCGAATCGCTGCCCGCGCAGACGCGTCCGCCCAGGTTCTTGTATTCGTTGATGAACTGCATCCAGAGCCGGTAGTTCTGCTTCCACTCGATCTCGTTGGTGGTGCTCCAGCGATACCAGTAGGCGCCATGGCCGCCGCGCTGGGGCTGGAAGTAACGCCACACCGCCTTCCAGGTGTATTCATCGTGCCAGTCGGCACGGCGCGCGCGCATCAGGTCGCGGTTGGCGTCATAGATGTTGAAGGTGGGCACGAAGGTGTGGCCCAGCTCCAGAAATTCGTCCATGACCTGGCGCCACTTGGGCGAGCCCGGCTGGGCGGCCTGCATGAAGGTCTGGCCCGCCACGGCGAAGCGGTAGTACTCGTCGCTGTAGTTGTAGTCCGTGGGAAAGGACTGCACGACGCGGTCTTCAAAGAGCGCCTCCGGCAGGCCGTAGTAATGCTCGGAACTGGTGAGCCCCCAGCGCGCGGACTTCAGCGCGTTCACGCGCGTCACCGCCATCTGCGCGTGATGGCAGCCCGAGCGCAGGCCCACCTTGGCGGCCTCGTCCAGCGCGGCTTCCATGATGGCGGGCGGCGCGCCGAAGAACTTGATGCCGTCCGCGCCGCGCGCGGCCAGCTTGCGCACCCATTCGCGGCCCTGCTCGGGCGTGTGGATGGTCTTGACGCGATCATTCACCGCCGGGAACACCGAGTGCACGATCATGCGCGGCGCGGCGATCTTGTTGGCGGCGGACAGCTCGCGCTGTTCCATCGTCCAGCCCAGCCCGCCCATCGCGCCCATCTCGCGCACGGTCGTCACGCCGTGGGCCAGCCACAGCTTGTAGATGTAGTCGGCGGGCGGCACGATGCCGCTCATGGCGTGATAAGGCGTGCCGATGTGGGCATGCGCGTCCACGAAGCCCGGCGTCACGAACTTACCGTGGCAATCGATCTCGTGGTCGCCCGGCCCGGGCCGGCGCTTGGGGTCGATGGCCTTGTGCGGCGTGCCCACATTGACCAGCGCCGTGATGCGTTCATTCTCGATGACGATGTCGACCGGCCCCCACGGCGGCGCACCGGTGCCGTCGATGATCGTGGCTCCGCGCAGGATCAGCCGCGGAAACGGCCCGAGGCCGCGGTCGCGGGGCGCCGGCGCCGAGGGCGGATGCCAGCCCTTGGCGGCATTGACGTCGCGCGACTCTTCGCCGACTTCCGACTGCGAAAACGTGGGATCGTTCATGGCCCCTACACCCCCAGTTCGTTGTGTTCGATGACCCCGCCCTTCATGATCAGGCCGATGTGCTCGCCCTGTCCCAGCAGGCAGGACAGATCGCGGTAGGGATTGCCGTCGACCAGCAGCACGTCCGCCAGCGCGCCTTCCTGGATGCGGCCCAGTTGCCCCACCTGGTTAAGCACTTCGGCGGCGGTCGTGGTCGCGCACTGGATGACTTCCTGCGCGGACAGCACCTCGTTGCGGATGCGGAATTCGTCGCTTTGCAGGCGCTGGGACGGGCCCAGCAGGTCCGAGCCGTAGCCGATCTTCACGCCCGCCTTCTTGTAGATCTCCAGCGAATGCAGGCCGGCGGTGCGCACGGTCGCGATCTTGGCCACCGAATCGGGCGGCAGGCCATAGTCGGCGCCTTCGTTGGCAAGCGCCTCGTAGGTGACCAGCGTCGGCACCACGAACGCGCCCTTCTCGGCCATGAAGCGCGCCACGCGCGCATCGACCAGGTTGCCGTGCTCGATGGTGCGCACGCCGTTGCGGATGGCGCGCTCGATGGCGTCGGCGGTATAGGAATGCGCCATCACATAGGTCTGGCGGCTGGCGGCCTCGTCGACGATGACGCGGATCTCTTCTTCCGAATAGCCGAAGGACGCGATGGGATCGGTGGGCGAAGCCACGCCGCCCGAGGCCATCATCTTGATCTGGTCCGCGCCCATCTGCAGTTCCTGGCGCACGGCCTTGCGCACGTCGTCGATGCCGTCCGCCACCCGGCCGATGTCGCCGGCGCGAAAGCAGCAGCCGCAGAAGCTCATGGGGCGCAGGTGGTCCGAACGCGGTCGCGGATCGCCGTGGCCGCCGGTCTGGCTGATGGCGCGCCCCGAGATGAACAGGCGCGGCCCCTTGACCGTGCCCTCATTGACGGCGCATTTCAGGCCCCAGCCCGCGCCGCCCGCGTCGCGCACCGTGGTGAAGCCGCGGCGCAGCATCGCGGCCATGATGGGCACCGCGCGCATCATGACCAGCGCATCGGGCAGCACGCCCTGCGTGCTGAGATTCAACTGCGTGGCCAGCACGTGCACGTGCAGGTCGATCAGGCCCGGCATTAGCGTGCGGCCCGCGGCATCGATCACGCGCGCTGAGGACGCGCCGATCGGCTTGTCCGACACTTCCTTGATGACGCCGTCTTCCACCAGCACATGGTGTCCCTCCAGCAGATCGGGCTGCAGGGGATCGAGCAGGTTCGCGTTCTTGAACAATACAGCGGACATGGGGAGTTCCTTGTGGGTAGCGTCGCGGTCAGGACGCCATGGTCTTGATATAGCGGCGGTGGATCAGCCAGTTCGAAACCAGCGCGATGATGAGCGTGCCGCAGACCAGGATGACCGCCAGCGCGGCGCCGAACGGCCAGTTCGAGGCCTTGGTGATCTGGTCGTACAGCGCGGGCGCCATCATCGTCAGGCCCGAGCCGCCCAGCAGCACCGGTGTGGCGTAGGCATTCATGCACAGAATGAACACCAGCATCGTCCCCGCCGCCACGCCCGGGGCGGCGATCGGAAGCACGATGCGGCGGAACGTGGTGAAGAAGCTGGCGCCCACGTTGCGCGCCGCCTCTTCCACCGACAGGTCCATGCCTTCGAGCACGCTTTGCAGCGTCAGGATCAGATAGGGCATGACGACAGCGGTGGTGCCGATCACGACGGCGGTGGGCGTGTACATCAGGGTCAGCGGCTTGTCGATGATGCCCAGCCCCTGCAGCACGGCGTTGACGACGCCGGCGTTGCCCAGCGCGACCATCCAGCCCGCCGCGCGCACCACGTTGCCCACCATCAGGGGAAACACGAGCAGGATCACGAACAGGCTCTTGAACCGGCTCTGCGTGCGCGCCAGGAAGTACGCCACCGGAAAACCCAGCACCAGGGCCAGCACGGTGCACAGCGCCGCGATGCCCAGCGTGGTGAAGAAGATGTCGCGATAGTAGGGATCGCCAAAGAACTTGGCGTAGTTCTCGAAGGTGAAGGCCGTCTGCATCATCTCGACGGGGTCGAAATGATTGAAGCTGTAGCGCGCGAGTTGGAGGATGGGGATCATGATGATCACCAGCACCACCAGCGAAGCCGGAAATGCCAGCCCCGGACCCAGCCAGCGGCTGGGCCGCCCGTCCTGCGTTGCGGTCGTCATGTCGCCTCCTATTGCGTGAAGGCCACGCAGTCGTCGGGCTCGAAGCACGCGTAGACGCGCGCGCCGGCGACGGGCGGCGCGGCGCGAGCGCCGCCATTGACGACCTGGCTGATCATGCGGTCGCCCCCATCGAGCTGCACCCGCACCTCCAGCACCGACCCCAGGTAGAGCGACGATTCGACGACGCCCGCCAGCGCGTTGCCGCCCGAAGGCTGCGACTGCAGCCGCACCCGCTCGGGCCGCACACCCACATGCGTGGCCTTGCCGCCGCCGGGCGCGGCGATGCGCTGGCCGGCCTGGGTCTGGAACTGGTCGTCGGCCTGGCCGCGACCCGTGAAGACGTTCATCTTGCCCAGGAAGTCGGCCACGAAGAGATTGGCCGGCCGCTCGTAGAGCGTGTCGGGCGCGCCGACCTGCTGCACGATGCCGTCATGCATGATCGCCATGCGGTCCGCGATGGCCAGGGCTTCCTCCTGGTCGTGCGTCACGAAGACCGTGGTCAGGCCCAGGCGCCGCTGCAGGGCGCGGATTTCCTCGCGCACCTCCAGGCGCAGCTTGGCGTCAAGGTTGGATAGCGGTTCATCCAGCAGGAACACCTTGGGCTCGATGGCCAGCGCGCGGGCGATCGCCACGCGTTGCTGCTGGCCGCCGGAAAGCTGGCGGGGATAGCGGTCGCGCAGCTCGGTCATGCGCACCATGTCCAGCACGCGGCGGATCTTGGCGTCGCGGTCGGCCTTGGGGACTTTGTGCATCTCCAGGCCGAACGCCACGTTCTCGGCCACCGTCATGTGCGGGAACAGCGCGTAGCGCTGGAACACCATGCCGGTGTCGCGCTTGTGCACGGGCAGCCTGGTGACGTCCGTTTCGCCGATGCGGATCCGCCCCGCCGTGGGCGTGATGAAGCCGGCGATCATGCGCAGCGTCGTGGTCTTGCCGCAGCCGCTGGGGCCCAGGAACGTGACCAGCTCGCCCTCGGCGATCTCCAGGGAAAAGTCGGACACCGCGACCGCCGCGCCGAACTGCTTGCGGATGTTCTCGATTGAGACCTTCGCCATTTCTTACACCACCTGACTGAGTTTCACATAGCGGTCGGTCACAAGCATGATGATGCCCAACAGCAGGATTTGTACCGAGGCCACCGACGCGATCGTCGGGTCCAGGTTGAATTCGAGGTACTGCATGATCGCGATCGGCAGCGTAGTGCGTCCGGGCCCCACCAGCGACAGCGACAGTTCCAGGTTCTCGAAAGACACCACGAAGCTGAACAGGGCGGCCGCGACGATGGAGGGACGCAGCATGGGCAGCGTCACGCGCAGAAAGGCCTTGGGAGCGCTGGCGCCCAGGTTGCGCGCGGCCTCTTCGATGGAGCCGTCCAGGCCGGCCATGCCGGCCGTGACGAGGCGCACGGTCCACGGGATAGTGAGGCACACGTGGGCGATGACCAGGCCGCCGAAGGTGCCGACCAGATCCTGGTCCAGCACGTTCTCGGCGCGCAGGTAAAAAAGATAGATCCCCACGCCCGCGACGATGCCGGGGATCAGCAGCGGCGAGAGCAGCAGCGTGTTGAC
Organism: Achromobacter sp. NFACC18-2; assembly: GCF_900108985.1. Lineage (NCBI taxonomy): Bacteria > Pseudomonadati > Pseudomonadota > Betaproteobacteria > Burkholderiales > Alcaligenaceae > Achromobacter > Achromobacter sp. NFACC18-2. The sequence goes on from NZ_FNYM01000002.1 coordinate 9,637, forward strand.
GCCCTTGCTGCCCGCGAAGCGATAGCGCGCGATGGCGACCGCCGCCAGCACGCCCATGACCACGCCGATGAACGCGGCCACCAGCGACACCTGCAGGCTGAAGATGAAGCCATTGGCGAACGCGGGGTTCTCCCAGGCTTTCACGTACCAGGACAGCGTGTAGCCCGATGGCGGGAAATAGAGGATGGCGTCCTTGAAGAAGCTGAGCCAGACCACCAGCACGATGGGGCTGAGCATGAACGCATACATGAGTACCACGAAAACGCGGTGCAGCCACGTGGCCCACGGGATCACGCGCAAAGGCTTTTCCCGCAAGACCGCGACGGCTGGGTCCAAAGGAGGTGCATTCTGCAAATCCGGATCCTTTCAGCAACTGCCGGCTCGGTTTGAAACTCCTCCGGAGACTCTTCGGCCTCTACGGTTAACCAAGCATATCTAGCGGTTGCTGCGCGGCTCAAGTAGGGATAACCCACGACACGCCAAAAGTCGCGGGTTATCCCTGCGGTAGCCCCACAACCGGTGCAACCTGCCGTAATGCAACGGCCGGGCAGGTGCAACCCGACGCTCGCGGCCGCAGCTACCGGGCAGCGTCCGGGCAGCTACGGCGCCGCCTCCAGGCCGCACAGCGCCTGCAACACCGCCACGCGGGTCTGGCCCAGCACCATGCCGTGCCAGTCTTCCTGCCCGCAATAGAACGCGTCCTTCGTGGCACGCAGGATGTCGCGGCGCAACGCGTCGTCCGCATCCGGATGCGCACGCAGCCAGTTGCGTCCGCGCAGCGCGTGCACCACCTCGTCCCATCGCAGCGTGCCAAATTCCAGCGCCATCAAGGTGGGCTCGGACGTCGGGCAGGCGTCGTAGATCAGCCCGGCCAAATGGCCCGTGATGTCCACCGAGGCCGAACTGCCCTGGTAAGGCACCGCGAGGTCGCTGCCCCACCATTGCCGCGCGCGCGCCACTTGCACGTCGTCGCGCCGCCCGGCATAGATCTTCTCGCCGTGGCCGCGCGGACCCAGTCCGGTGTGCACGTCGATCCAGCCGATGCGCGCGTGCCGGCTGGCGTGGGTCCGCAGGATCTCCCGCAGGTTGAGCAGCGACGGCGCATGGCGCGCGCCGCCGTAGAACAGGCCATCGGGATGCGTGTATTGACCGCGCGACACCGCCTGCGTCGTGGCGGCTAGCCCGTGTTCGTCGATGTGGCGCGCGATGGCCTGCCGGTTCTGCTCGGTCGGCGGCCACGTCTGCGGCAGCAGCAGGTCATGGATGTCGCCGTAGCCGGGATTGGCCGGCAGCGGCCCGCCGTCGAAGGGCTGGGCATTGCGGTTCAGGTCCACGTTGTCCTCGTCGGTGCGGGCGATCCAGGAAAAGCCGTAGGGATTCACGGCATGGACCAGCAGCAACGCCACGCCCGCCTGGCGCGCGCGTTCCAGCATGGGCGCGTCATCCAGCAGCGCAAGCTGGCAGCCCGATCCGCAGAAGCCTTCCACGCCGTGCGTGGCCGACGTCATGATCAGCAGGCGCTGCGCGTCGGCATCGCCGATCAGCGCCACGTCCGTGGCCAGCGGCTCGCCCTGGCTGCCCGTCGGCGCGATGGCGTAGGACTGCACGTGCGAGGCCAGCGGCGCGGCCGCGGCCAGGAAGCGCTCGCGCGCCTGCGCATAGCTGTCGGAAAAATAGCGATTCGGCGATGGCATGATCAGGGCTCCTGGCTGTCGATGTCGTGGCCGGTGCGGTCCCGTATCCAGAACAGCACCACGGTGGAAAGCGTCACGGTGACCATCAGGTACCAGGCGGGCGCCATCGGGTTGCCGGTCACGTGCAGCAGCCACGTCACGAAGAACTGCGCGAACCCGCCGAAGACGGAGATGCCCAGCCCGTACACGACCGACATGCCCGTGGTGCGCACGGACTTGGGGAACAGTTCGGGCAGCATCGTGATCACCGGCGCGGTCTGCATCGCGAGCAGCACGGCCAGCAAGGCGATGACCGTCATCAGCCGGCCCGTGCTGGGCGCGGACACCAGCCATTCGAAGCACGGCAGCAGCGCGCATACCGTGACGGCGCGCGACCAGAAGATCACGCGCTTGCGGCCGACCCGGTCGGCGAGCATGCCGACCATGGGCGCCAGCACGAAGCCGATTGCACCCAGCACCACGCTGGCCAGCAGCGTGGACGTGGCGGGCAGCCCGAGTTCCTTGGTGGCGTAGGCCGGCATGTAGAAGCCGATGATCTGCGCGCACACCATCCCGCCGATCACGAGCAGAATGCCTTTGGTGACCGTGCCCTTGTGCTCGGCAAACACCCGCCGCAGCGGCTGATGGCCCGCCACGGCCGCCCGCCGGTCGCCGGTGGCGGGCGTGGGCGCGGGCGCGGGTTCCAGCGTTTCTTCCAGGTTGCGCCGGATGTACGCGCCCACCGGCACCGTCAGGATGCCGATCACAAAAGGCACGCGCCAACCCCACTCCTGCATCTGCGCCTTGGTCAATGCCGCCGTCAGGACGGCCACGGTCAGCGCGCCCAGCATCACGCCGAGCGACTGGCTGCCGAACTGCCAGCTCGAATAAAAGCCGCGCTTGCCGGGCGGCGCGTGTTCGACCAGAAGCGTCGTCGACGCGCCCACCTCGCCGCCCGCCGCGAACCCCTGGATCAGCCGCGCCAGCACCATCAGGACCGGGCCCAGCACGCCCATCTGCGCGTGGGTGGGCGCCGCCGCGATGAGCGCGCAGCCCAGGCCCATCAGCCACAGCGTCAGGGTCATTGCCGCGCGCCGCCCATGCCGGTCCGCGTACGACCCGATCAGCATCCCGCCGACGGGCCGCATCAGGAAGCCCACGCCGAAGGTGGCGGTCGTCAGCAGCAACTGGCCGTACGCGGACGCCGCCGGAAAGAACAGCGGCCCGATGACCAGCATCAGGAAGGTGAAGACGGTGAAGTCGAAGAACTCCAGCGCGTTGCCGATGGTGGTGCCGGCAATGACCCGGCGGCGCATCGACGGCGCGTACAGCGCATGACCGCCCGATGCGGCGATGGCAATAGACATGTTTTCCCCTTGATGTCCGGTCGGGGCAGCCCGTCCGTGGCTCCGGACGCTTTGCCTGCCCCATCGCCGTGAATATACGGATGGCGCACGATAAGAAAAAGACAGTATTTTTGTTCTAGTGAATACTTTTCTTTATATGGCCGCCGCCCCTGGCCGCGGGCGGCCCGCAACCGGACCGCAACGCCCATGAACCTGCGCCAACTTCGCGCCTTCGTGCTGATCGCCGAGCATCGCAGCATCCGCGCCGCAGCGCGCGCGCTTTTCGTCACCCAGCCTGCCGCCACCCGCAGCCTGCGCGAACTGGAGCAAAGCGTGGGCGCCGAACTGGTTCGCCGCAGCGCCAAGGGCGTCGAGCTCACCGCTTACGGCGAGGCGCTGTACAAGCGCGCCGTCCTGATCCTGCAGGAAGCGCGCAAGGCCCAGGAAGAAATCGGCCAGATGCGCGACGGCGAAGGCGGCACCCTCAACCTGGCCATCAGCTCGGCCGCGCTGACCGTGCTGCCTGCCGCCCTGGCGGCGTTTCGCGCGCGCATGCCGCGCGTCGCGGTGGCCTTCAACGAAGTCGCGCCGCCCTACAGCCATGAGCAGTTGGAGTCGGGCCGCTACGATTTCCTGGTCCAGACCGAGTATGACGGCGAGATCGACGACGGCTTTGCACGGACCACCCTGTTCTCGCTGCCCCTGGCGGTGGGTGCGCGCGCGGGCCATCCCTTGCGCGGCGCGCGCAGCCTGGCGGACCTGGGCGACGCGCTATGGCTGCTGCCCGGCAACATCCAGGCGCCCGCCAACCTGCTGCGGCTGGCGTTCGACGCGCACAAGCTGCCGCCGCCGCGCGACGTGATTCCCTGCCAGTCCATCGCCGTGGCGTTGGCGCTCATCTCGGAAAGCGACGCGCTGGGCATCTTCGTGCGCAATCTGTTCGACCACCAGCTGCTGCCCCGCGGGCTGCGCATGGTGCCGCTGGATCACGCGCTTCCCGCGGCACGCGTCTCCATCCTGACGCGCGCCGGCTCGCCGCCCACGCCCGCGGCGCAGTGCTTCATCGATTGCCTGCGCGAGGCGCAGGCGATGCCGCGCCGCGCATCCACGCGGTCAAGGCCATCGCCATCAGCACCAGCAGCGACGGATACAGCATGCTGAGGTTGCGCGCCTCGCCTTCGGCGGCGAACAGCAGGAACAGCGGCACGTTGACCGCCACGGCCACCAGCACGTGCTGGCGCAGCGGCGCGGGAAGGCGGCCCCAGCCGATGACGGCCACGCCCGCGATCATCAGCACCATCACGGCGCTCAGCCCCTTGGGCAGCGCGACGCCATAGGTGCTTTCGGTGCGGAACCAGTTGCCCGGGTCCAGGAAGTACAGCAGGTTCGCCCCCGGCTGGAAGCTCACCGCGCCGCCCGGATTGCCCGCGTAGCGCATGCGCAGCGCCAGGTAGACGCAGCCGCAGACGAACACCAGCGCCGCCACGACGCCGGCCGCGCGGATCCGCGACAGGCTCAGCCGCAGCAAGGGATACAGCGTTGCCACGAAAAAGAAGAATGCCTCCTTGTTCCAGGTCGCCATCGCGGCGACGGCGGCAAGCAGGATCAGCCGCCCGGCCGCGCGCCCCGGGCTGTGCACGGGGATGCGCCACGCCAGCAGGATTGCCCACGCCATGAACAGCACTTCGAAGAAATCGTAGAAGAAGCCGCCTTCGGTCAGGAAGAACGGCAGCAACAACGCCATGACCAACGGCGCCGTCGTGGCGGCCGGCACGCTGGCGCCCGCTTTCAGGCAGATCGACCGCATGGCGGCCATCGCGCCCAGCAGCGCCAGGAAGGTCAGGTAATAGACGAGGTGGTAGCGCAGCGTGACGGGCGCCTGCATCGCCTCGGAGGCCGGATAGCGCATGGCCAGCCCCGAGCGGCTGTTCACGCGCCGCGGGTCCGCCAGCCGCTCGGAAATGCGCGCCACCGAGGCGGGCGGCAGCAGGCCCTGGATGCCATTGGCGAGGGCCGGCGCGAACTGGCGGTACACGTACGGGCGGTCGGCGGTGCCTTGCACCATCGACGCCAGCGAATGGGGAACGTGGCCGTCGTTCAGGCGCCACTTGGTATAGAAACCATGGAAGGCCGCGGCGGCGACCACCCAATACAGCAGGACTAGCAGGAAACGGCGATAGCCCGCGCTATCGAAAAACCGGTTCATCGGACATCCGGGATGACGGCCGGATCCGTCCTGGCGTGCGGCGCCAGCCACTTGTCCAGCGCGAGCGCCAGCAGGCACAGCAAGGACGGATACAGCATGCTCAGGTTGCGCATCTCGCCGGGCGAACAGAACAGCAAGAACAGCGGCAGGTTGATGCACAACGCCACCCGCGCGTGCCCGCGCAGCGCTGGCGGCAGCCGCGCCCATCCGTTGACGGCGATGCCGGCGAAAGCCAGCACGGTCACGATGCCGAAGCCGCGCGGCAGCAGGACGCCGTACGTGCTTTCGGTGCGCAGCCAGTTGCCCGGATCGGCGTAGTAGCGCAGGTTGTCCCACAGCTGGTAGTCAACGGTCGAGCCGGGATTGCCCGCGTAGCGCATCCGCAATGCGAGGTAGACGCTGCCGCAGACCAGGAGCAGCACGGCCACCAGGGCGGCCGACTGCGGGCGGGGCAGGTTCCGCCGCAAGAGCGGGTACAGGGCGGGCGTGAAAAAGAAAAAAGACTCCTTGTTCCAGGTCGCCAGCCCCGCCAACGCCACCAGCCCGGCGAGCCTCATCGGTGTCTGACGCGATCCCCCCAAGGCCAGCAGCACTGCGCTCATCACGAAAAGCAGCTCGACGAAGTCGTAGAAATACCCGCCCTCGGTAAGGAAGAACGGCAACATCAGCGCCAGCACGGCAGGCGCGGCGGTCGAGGCGACCGCCGTGGCGCCGGCCTGCAGGCAGAGCCGCCGCATGACGAAGAGCGACGCCAGCAGGGCGACGAACGTCAGGTAATAGACCAGGTGATAGCGCAAGGTGACAGCGGGGAGCAAGGCCTCGGACCCCGGATAGCGCATCGCCAGCCCCGACCGGCTATTCACGCGCCGCGGCTCGGACAGGCGTTCGGACAAGCGCGCGACGGTGGCCGGCGGCAGCAGCGCCTGGACGCCGTTGGCGAGCGCCGGAATGAACTGGCGATACACGTAGGGGCGGTGGGCGGTGCCTTCCACCATCTGCGACAGGCCCAGGGCGGGATGGCCGTCGTTGAGCCGCCATTTGGTGTAGAAACCGTTCATCACCGCGGCGGCAACCACGACATACGCGCAGCACAGCAAAAACCAGCGGTAGCCTGCGCTATGGAAGAATCGTTTCATGGAGTGCTCGCACGCCTATTTCGAGATGAGAAAGACGCCGATGGCGATGAACGCCGCGCCCGCCATGCGCAGGGCCGTGATGGTCTCGGTGCCCGACACAAGCCCATAGACGAACACCCCCGCGATCGCGAACGCCACCATCAGCGGGTAGGCCAGCGTCAGATCGAGCTGGCGCAACGCCAGCGCGTAAAAGCCGAATCCCAGGCCGTAGGCGCCAATCGCGCCCAGATAGGGCAATGCCTGTGCCAGCAGCGACGGCGCGGCCGCCTGCGCGGAAGCGGCCCCCGCCAGCTTGAGCGCCACGCTGGCCGCCACGCTGCATGCCCCGCTGAGTATCAGCCATACATATGCCATCTTCACGTCCTTACGAGCAAAACCACCACCGCCACCCACACCAGCACCGCAATGCGAATCGGGGTGTCGGCCAAGAGGTCGCGGCCCGGTTCCTCGCCCGATCCGCCCTTGTGCAGCAGGTAGATATAGCGAAAGACGCCGAAGGTCACGATGGGCAGCGTGATGACCAGATGCTGGGTGCCATGCAATGCCGCGGTCTCCGCGTCCACCGTGTACAGGCCGTAGGCCAGCAACGTGGCGCTGGCGGTGATGGCCACCAGGATGTCCAGCAATTGCGGGGAATAGTGCCGCAGCACGGTGCGCGTGCCGCCATTCGCGGCGGGTGCATCGATGGGCGCCGAGGCGAATTCGGCGCGCCGCTTGGCAAAGCCCAGGAACAGCGTCAGCATGAAGCTGCACAGCAGCATCCAGCGCGACGGAATGATGCCGACCGCGTAAGTGCCGCAGGCCAGCCGGATCATGAAGCCGGTGGCAATGCAGAACACGTCGACCAGCACCTTGTGCTTCAGGCTCAGGGTGTACGCAATGTTCAGAAGCAGATAGGCGGCAACGGACAGCGCCACGGGCCACAGCCCGCAGGCGAGCGGCAGGCCCAGCGCCGCGACGGCCAGCACGGCGATCAGCACGCGGGCCGCGGGCAGGCTGACCCTCCCGCTGGCGATGGCGCGAAGCCGCTTCTTGGGATGGACCGCATCGACGGCGCGGTCGTGATAGTCGTTCAGCACGTACACCGCGCTGGACGCCAGGCAAAACGCCACGAAGCCCACGCCCACCGCAAACACCAGCGCCGGGTCCGACCACCTGTGGCTGAATATCAGGCCGATCAGGACAAAGCCGTTCTTCAGCCATTGCTGAGGCCGCAGCAGAGATATCAGGGCATTGATGGCATTCATGGCTTGACCGCCTGGCCGCGATACCACGCATGGCGGGCGGCGTCGATCAGCCACTGGTCGCCGCGGCTGTCGCCATAGGCATGGAGCTCATACCGGTCCGGCTCGCCAAACCGCTCGACCAGCCGCCGCAGCTTTTCGGGACCCCAGCAGTTGGGGCCCTCGAAGCCGCCCGTCAGCCGGCCCTGCGCGTCAACCGCCATGCGCGTGCAGAGGAGGTCGTCAAACCCCAGGTAGCGCGCGACCTCATCCAGGTAGATATCGGGCGACGCGCTGACCAGCACGCAGCGGTCTCCGCGCTGCTGATGCCAGCGCAACCGCTCGATGAGGCCCGGACGCAGCGGGATGGTGTGCACCCATGCGCGCGCGATGTGCGCCAGTTCCGCGCGCGAACGCCCTTGCAGCGCGGCCCGGCACAGCGCCATCTTGGCGTGGTCGTTGCTGCGCAGGCCCAGGGCGAATGCCAGCAATGCGGGCGACGTTCGGACCGTCGACGCGAGCAATCGGACCCAGGACAGATGGGCCAGAAACGGGATAAATGTGTCGCGCTGGGTCAGGGTGCCGTCGAAGTCGAAGGCCGCGATCACGTGGGTGGGGGATGGAATCTGCGGTTGTATAGCCATGCTGCTATCGCGACGGAGCGGGGCCGGGGCCTGGCCGTCACAAACTATGCCGGAAAATGTGCAAACGCCCAAGGCGCGAATGCGAGTTGCGAGACGCGGGCGTGTCCGGATGCAAACCAGACGCAAAGAAAGCCCATGCTTTATGTCAATATTTATTTGGATGTAACAGAAAACACATCCGATGATACTCCGGCTTGCGCCGGGCAAGGCGGCAAGAACCGTGTCATTCCTGCCCCTCTTCTCGCCCTCCTCCGGCCTTGCCCGTGCGCGGTGGCCGGCCGCCTGTGAGCGCGATGCGTTCGGCCATCGACGAACGCATCGCGGCGCGGGGTGCGCCTGGCGGCGCCGCAAGATCGTATAGGATGGAGGCGTCGTCCCACAGAAGGAGCGTTTCCATGCCAACCCTGCGACATTACGCGCTGGCCGCGGCGCTGGCCGTCGCCCTCCCCCTGGCCGCCCACGCCGAATCCGTCGTCCTGCAAGTCGAGCAGGCCACACCGGGCGCCGATCCCCACACCAACGCCCGCGTCGTCGACATCAAGCTCAAGCCGCAAAGCACCCAGGCCCTGGCCGCCTTCACGCGCGAGCGCGTGGGCCAGCGCATCCAGCTTCGCTCGAACGGCATCCTCTTGTCCTCGGCCACCTTGAAGAGCCCGCTGGAAGGCGACAGCCTGCGCATCACGGCGGGCGAGCACGGCTTTGCCGGCAAGTCGGCCGAAGAAATCGCGCAAAGCATCATGAAGGAAGGCGGCTTGACCATGGACGACGAGAACCGATAGCCACGCCCGCAATCCTGGCAGTCCCGGGCTGGCGCCGCGAAAGCGGCGTCAGCCTTTTGTTTGCGGCATCGCGCGCGTGTCGGTCAACCGCCAATTGATTTCAACCATCTGTCATTAACCTTTCATTTCGGACTTCTAGTATTGCTCGTCCCGATCGGGCACAGACCCAAAGCCAGGAGTTCCAATGAGCAAGTCCATCTCCGACAAGACCGTCCGCAACCCCAGCCAGAGCACGCCATTCAGCGAGATCCTGGAAAAGAACATGTCGCGCCGCATGGTGATGCGCGGCGGCCTCGCCGCCGCCTTCGCCACCGTGACCAGCCTCGGCCTTGCCGGCTGTAATGGCAGCGACGACGATGACGACGACGTCGACGGCGGCGGCCAGAACCCCTCGCCCGAAGTGCCCGGCGGCGAGCAGCCCGCCGCGCCGGTCAAGTTGGGATTCGATTCCTTGGCTCCGTCGATGACCGACGCCTGCGTCGTGCCGGCCGGCTACATCGCCCACGTGTTCGCACCGTGGGGCACGCCGTTCAACGACAACGCAAACCCCTGGGATCGCAACGGCAACAACAGCTCGACCGACCTGCTCAATTCCACCGGCATGCACCACGACGGCATGCATTTCTTCCCGATCAACGGCAGCTCCACCGAAGGCCTGCTGGCGGTCAACCACGAATACATCGACCAGCAGGCGCTGCATCCCAACGGTCCCACCACCGTTGCCGGCAAGCGCCCCATCGAAGAAATCCGCAAGGAAATCAACGCGCATGGCGTGGCGATCCTGCATGTGCGCCGCGAGAACGGCCGTTGGAACATCGTCCACAACTCGCGCTACAACCGCCGCTTCACGTCGGCCACGCCCATGAAGCTGGCAGGCCCGGTGGCCGGCACGGACTGGGTCAAGACCCCGTATTCGCCGAACGGCACGATGGTGCGCGGCACCAACAACAACTGCGGCAACGGCTTCACGCCGTGGGGCACCTACGTCACCGCCGAGGAAAACTGGGCCGCCTGCTTCGTGAACACCGGCACCCAGCCCGCGCACCAGGTGCGCGTCGGCGTGCCCGCCACCGCCGGCCGCTACCAATGGGAAACGGGCGCCGCCGATCCGCTGGAGGTCCAGGGCGAGTTCGCGCGCTTCAACGTCACCGAAACCGGCGCGGACTTCACGCAGGACTGGCGCAACGAGGTGAATGGCTTCGGCTATCTGGTCGAGATCGATCCCTACGACGAAAACAGCATCGCCACCAAGCGCACCTCGATGGGCCGCTTCGCGCACGAAGGCTGCGCCTACGGCAAGCCCGAGGCCGGCAAGCCGCTGGCCTTCTACAGCGGCGACGACTCGCGCTTCGAATACATCTACCGCTTCGTCTCGGAAGCCGTGTGGGATCCGAAGGACGCCGAACGCACGGACCGCCTGGCTGTCGGCGCCAAGTACCTGGACAAGGGCACGCTGTACGTCGCGCGCTTCGACGCCGACGGCTCCGGCGAATGGATTGCGCTCACCGGCTCGACCGTGGGCGCAGGCGGCCGCACGCTGGCCGACGAGTTCGGCAGCCAAGAGAACATCATCATCAATACCCGCGGCGCGGCCGATTTCGTGGGCGCCACGCCCATGGACCGCCCGGAATGGACGGCGACGCACCCGACCAACGGCGACATCTACCTCACGCTGACCAACAACTCCAGCCGCAACGCCAGCAAGGGCACGAACCCGGCCAACCCGCGCCTGAACAACGTCAACGGCCACATCGTGCGCTGGCACGACGAGCCGGGCTCGACCAAGTTCAAGTGGGACATCTTCGTGTTCGGCTCGGACGCCGGCGCCGACGCCGACACCAATCGCTCGGGCCTGACCACGCTGAACCAGCTTGCCAGCCCGGACGGCCTGAGCTTCGACGCGCGCGGCATCCTGTGGATCCAGACCGACAACGGTATCGACGGCGGCCGCAACAACAACGTGGCCAAGGCGACCAACGACCAGATGCTGGCCGTGATCCCCGGCGCCCTGTCCGACAGCACCGGCACGGGCCCCGCGATCAATGCGTCCAACCAGGCCGACCTGCGCCGCTTCTTCGTCGGCCCGAACGAAGCCGAAGTCACCGGCTTTGCCTTCACGCCGGACTACACCAGCATCTTCCTGAACATCCAGCACCCGGTGAACTGGCCGGCGTACGACACGGATGATGCGACCCAGGCCACCACGGGCGTCGTGCGCCCGCGTTCGTCGACGGTGGTGATCCAGCGCGCCGACGGCGGTCCGATCGGCGTGTGAAGGCGTGGCGTCCAGGGTGATCCGCCTGCCCTGACCGCGGAATCAGCGCTGCACGCTTCGTGAACCATGCCCCAGGAGGTCGGAGAAGATCCGACTTCCTGGGGCATTCGCATTGATGCGTGTGACCCGGACCGCGAGACACTGTCCGTTGAAGTCCGCTTGCTCAGGCGTTGGGCTAAGCCTGAAGAGGGACCGGGTTGTTCAGCGAGCGATGCGCTGCCTGGGCGACACGGTCACAAGACGATCGTGACTTGGGATCGGCAAGCACTGCCATGCACGCCTCGAGCACACGCGCCGGCGGGATCGAGTTGATGTCCGAGGACCCCGCATCGGGCACGACATCCCGGGTATAGTCGCGCGCCCAGAACCACTCCGGATTGGGTTCGTTGAACACGCCCACGTAGGGCACGCAAAGCCCCTGGCCGATGTGGGACGGACCGCAATCGTTTGCGACGACCAAACGGGCGTCCTGCATCAGCGCCACCAGTTCGGCCACCGACCGACCGCTTTCCAGCCGGAAGTCCGGACGGTTCAGATGTTCCAACCAGGCGCGCTCGGCCGTCTCGGCCGGTCCCAGGACAAACGAGAACACCGAGTCGCCGCCCAGCCGGGTCTGCAGCAGATCGGCCAGCGCGACGTAATGCTCAACCGACCACCGTTTGAACGGTCCCTTGCCGCCTCCCGGAATCATGACGATGTCGGCAGGCTTCACCTTGCCGGCACAGGGCCGCACGATCTCCAGGAAGCACTCGCGCGCGATGGCCTCCGGATCGTGCGGCTGTATCGTCGCCAGCAGCCTCAGGTTCGCCAGCCCGATGTACTCGCGGATGTCCTTGATGTGGGAATGCGTCCAGACGCAATCGCCAATCCTGCGGTTATTGAAGCCCAGCCGCAGCGCGGGCCGACGCAACAGATTGAGCAGCGCAAAGCGTTCGCTGGAATGATGCAGCGTCAGCGATGCGCTGGCGCCTCGGGGGAACGCCCTGACCTGGTCGCTGAATGCGTCGGCGCGGACGAACTGGTCCACCCACGGCAGCCGCGTGTAGAAATCGCCTACGTCGAACCGGGAGACCACGCGCACTTGCTTATCCGGCCACAGTTTCTTGACGAGATAAAGCGCGGGAAACGCCACGATCTGGTCGCCGTATCGCGACTTGCTACGAACGAATACAACGATATCTGCCATGGCTACTTAAATGATGAAATCACGGTGGACAACCGGCGCCAGTCCGCGACTGCGGCAGCGGTGTGTCCCCCGACGTATTGCCCGCGAACTTGCGGATCTTCTCGGCCAGTTCCGGCGTCGCCTTTTCGTAGCCGTAGCAATAAGGCGGCGTCGGGACCGCGTCCGGGCGGTAGTCCTGCAGCACCGGCTTCGCGTCGCCCAGGTACAGGTTGTCCTTCAACCGAAGGAAAGCCTTGTAATCGCGGGTATAGCCGTGCGCGTCCTTGCGCTTTTCGTAGGCGCCGCGGTCGGACTCGCCGTTGTCCAGCGCACTGCGCTGGGGCGCGATGGGGATGTAGCGGCAGTAGTTCACGTTGATGCCCTCTACCGTGGGAAAAAACTCGGGCTCCACGCACTTGCGCTGCGCGTCGTTGTTGAAGATGTTGCCTTCGACCAGGGCCTTGGCCTCCAGGCTGAAGCTCATGCCGTAGAAGTCCCAGTTCTCAACCAGGTTGTTGAACAGGTGGAAGGTGCCGAACTGCGCCCGGGGGTTGCGCTGCACGGTGTTGAAGAAATAGTTGTGGTGCAGCGTCACGCGCGCAATCGCATCGCGCTCGTAGTTGTGAAAGAGGTCCTTGGACGTGATGTTGTTCAGCAGCATGACCTTGTTCGAGTTGTGGAACTTGGTCCACGAGATCGTCACGTCGGTCGATCCGTTCTTCACATTGAGCAGGCGGTCCGACATCCGGGACAGGTCCATATGGTCGACCCACACGTCCCGGCTGCCATTGGCCACGTTCACGGCCTGGGTCAGCCGGTTCAGGCGCCCGTCGATGGTCAGATGCGTCAGGATGACGTTCTTAACGCCATACACGCCCAGGCCATCGTCGATCAATGCCACCCGCTTGCCGCGCCCGTCGATCGTCGTGTTCGAAGGCACGCGCAACTGCGATTCCAGCACGATGGTCATGTCGGACGCGAAGCGGATCCACGTCGGCCCCTTCTTGGCCTGCTTCAGGGCGGCACGCAGCGTGCCCGGTCCCGAGTCCTGGTCCGAGGTCACCTCGATGAATCTGCCGCCCAGCCCGCCCGTGGCCTTGGCGCCGTAGCCTTCGCGCTGTTGCAGCAGCTCGGACACGAAGGGGCATTGCTCCGTCGGCGCGCCGCACCGCTCGTCCGCGACGGCGGCGCTGCCATATAGCGCGACCAGCGCCGCCAGCCAGGCCATCACTTTCTTTCGTGCAAGCATCCCGCGTGCTCCTATTCTTGCGCGGTCGGGTCCGCGGCCGTCACATGGCGCCAGATACCCCCGCTCAGGCGCAGGTTCTCCGGCGGACCGGCCAGGTGGTTGCGCAGGTGTTCGAAGTACGCCTTCTGCCAGCGCAGCGCGTACGCCTGCGCGTCCTCGCCCGGATTGGCGGCCGGCAGCATTTCCAGCGTGTAGGCCACCTGGCCGTTTTCCCAACGCGGCGCATAGAACACCGAGGGCACGTTCATCCGATGGGCCAGATGGGCCGCGAAGCCCGAATAGGTCACCTCCTGCCCTTCGAAGGTCGTGCGCGGCGCGGCGGGATTCGCCGCGCCATCGATGGCAAGGCACAGCACAAAGCCCGAATTGATTGCCCGCATGCACGACTTGGCGACCTGCGCCTCGGTCTGGTCGGCGGTGGAAATCAGCGCCTCGGCATAGCTGCTGCGGGCGATGCTGGGCGCCGATGCCAGCCAGCGAGACGGGATGCCGACCAGTTCCAGCGCCATCAGCCCGGCGTACATCGGACCAACATGCGCCGTGGCGACCACGACGCCGCGCCCCGCCGCCAGCAGCGGCGCAAAGAAGCGCTCGCCGGTGTCCAGTTCGCCCAGCATTTCCATCGCTTCCTCGACCCGCTCCTCGCGGCATTCCAGCCAGTCGAAGAGCAGATGGTCGATCAGGTGGCCCCAGCGCGCGCGGTGTTCCCAGGTGGCGCGGTCGATGGACGTGTCGCCACGCATCGACCAGGCCCAGTCCAGGCGCGCCTTCGGGATCGGCGCGGAATCAAGCTGTTCTTCCATGCGCGCCAGGGCTTCCTGGAACGTCTCGGGCAACTTCGCGCCGCGCTTGGCGACGTACTGCAGGAACATCGCCTCGGCCTCTTCCTTGCGGCCCGCCTGCGACAGCGCGCCAATGGCGGACCGCTGCCACAGCAGGTTGTCGGGCGACTTTTCCAGCAGCTTCATCATCTGGTCGGCCGCCTCGTCGTAACGCAGGGTGTAGCGCAGCGCGCGGGCGTACAGGCCGCGTGTCTGCTCCAGGTCGGGCGCCAATTCGATGGCGCGCTCCAGCGGCGCCACCGATTCCTTGTAGCGGCCGGCGCGCAGCAGGGTTTCGCCATGGAGCGTCAGCAGCCGCACGTCGTCCGGCGCCGCCTGCAGACCGGCTTCGAAATGCGCCAGCGCGTGCGTCTTGCGGTCTTCTTCCGTGCCGCGCCGCAGGTGTGCCAACCCCAGCGACGAACGCAGCGCCGCGCAATCGTGGCCCGCGCGCAGCGCACCGTCGCCCAGGCGGATCGCCGCGGCGGTGCGGCCGTCGGCCAGCAGGGCGCGCACGGCCATCGTCGCCACCCGTTCATTAGGCAGCTTGTCCGGATCCAGCGCCGCTGCGATGCCGGACGCCTCGGCGACGTCGCCATTGCGCACGAAGGCCATCAACCAGGCATACGCGTCCTCGGGCGCGCTCTGCGCGAGCGGCAGGGTCGTGCGGGCGACTTCTGCCGCCTGGTCCACGCGGCCCGCCTGCACGCGCAATTGGATGCGCGCGGCATGCAGCGCCGTATTGCCGGGTTCGATGCCGGCGGCGGCGTCGGCTTCGGCAATGGCCCTGTCCCACTGCTCCAGGCGGCCCAGCAGGCTGGCCAGCAGGCGTCGGTCGTCAGCGCGCGTGGGATGCGCGGCGATCAGCGTCTCCAGCGCGGCGACGGCGGGCACCAGCCTGCCCTCTTTCACGTAGGGCGAAACCAGCAGCCGCCGAACCTCGCGCCACCCGTCCCTGGCCTGCCGCAGCGCGGGATCCAGCGCCGCCATGTCGCGTTCGGGCTGGGCCGAGGCCCGGATCTGTCCAATCACATCCCGCAGGCGCGCGGTGGCGTCCTGCGGCTCGGCGCCGGCGTCGACCCGGCGGCTTTCGATAGCGGTATCAACCATGACGCAGACCCCTCAACAATGCCATCGCCACCCGAGCGATGAACATGAGCACAAAACCCAGCGCCAGCGCCTGCAGCAGCAGGATGCCCGCGCGCGGGCTGCTGGGCCGGTCCGTGGGTACCGGTTGCGCGATGATGGACAGATAGCGCTGCAGGCGCAGCGCGTCCGTCATCGCCTGCTGGTAGGACTGCTGCGCGAGCGTCAGGTTCGAATCCGCGAACACCTGGGCATTGCGCAGCGCTTCGTATTCCTTGAGCTGCTTCGCTTCCGTATTGCCATCGCCGCTCAGGCGCTGGCGCACGGACGCGAGCCGCTTTTTCAGCGCCGCCACCTGCATCTGGGCCGGCTTGAGCATGAAGTGGTCCTTGTTGTTCAGGGCCCGGATCTTGTCCAGGTTGATCTGCGCGCTGCTCAGCTCGCCTTCCAGCTGGCTGGACAGGTTGAGCAGCATGGACACCGTCGCGCTCGGGTCGATGTTGCCGTGCTTCGTGCGCCACGTCGTCAGGGCGTCCCGCGCCGCCAGCGCCTTCTCCTCGGCAAACTTGACCGACTCCTCGCTTACCTTCAGCTTGTCGGCCACGCCCTTCTCGTTCATCGAGCTGACGAACTGCTCGGCCAGGCCGATCAGTTCCTTGGACAGCGTGGCCGCGTCTTCCGACGAGAACGCGCTGACCCGCAGCACGTCGATCTGCTCCAGCGCGTTGAACGACACGTGCACCGACGCCTGATAGGCGCGATACAGGTCGTCTTCGCTGGAATCCTCGGCCAGGCGGTTGAACGGATCCAGTCCGTCGTTCGTCAGATAGCGGCGCAGGCCGACTTTCCTGTCCAGTTGCTGCATGCTGTCGCGCGACTTCAGGAAGTCAGCCACGGCCCACCCGTCCACGAATCCGCCGAGCATGCCGCCCGAGTTGCCCGTCGTGAGCAGGCTGGCCGCCGCGCCGCCGCCGCCCTGCTGGCCGGACGCCGACTGCACGAAGAACCGCGACTCGGCCTCATAGCGCGGCGTGGCGACAAAGGACAGATAGATCAGCGCCAGCACCACGGGCACCAGGACAATCAGCGCATTGATCCAGCGATGGCGGCGCCGCTCGCGCAGCGCCGATTGCCGTTCGCGGCGACGGCGTTCGATCTCGGATCCGCCTTCAGAACCCGAGCTGGCCTTCGTCGAAGCCGCCTCCGAGGACGTCGTCGCCTGTGCCGGAGTCGCTCCGTGATCGTCGCGGGGGATACCTGCGGAGGCACTGGTCGAGGTCGTCGTCGATGCTGAGCGCGCTTCGTTCATAGATCAAGCCTTTGAAGCAATAATCCGCCAACTGATTCTGGCGATAACTGGAAAAAATGAGTGTCCGGCCCACCAGCCGCTCTTCGAAAAGAGCCAGCCAGAGCCGGGTGAAACGGCAAGGCTCGAAGGGGATGCTCCCTTCGATCACGTAGACATCGAACGCGGGCGCCAGCGCCAGCGCGAACGAGAACTCCTGCCGCACGTAAAGCGGCCAATGCTCCATGGGCTTGGCCAGCATCTTGGGATCGCTGATCAGGTCCGCGACCAGTTCGTACGTTGCGCCGGGATCGATCTCGTACATTTCGCTGACGAAGTCGATCATGCTCAGGCCGTTGGCCTTGCCGCGGATGAAGCCTTGCCGGCCGATGGCCCACGAGACGTTGCCGTCGTGCTTGACGAAGCCCTGGCGCGGCGGACGCAGGCAGCACAGCACGTCCACCAGCTGACGGTGCATTTCCGGCGTGGGCGACAGCAGCGCATAGCGCCCGGCCGGAATGTCGAGCGTGGCATTGGCAAGCAGCGGCTGCCGGCTGCCAAAGGCATAGGGTTCGTCGGTTACGCCATTCAGATGGATCATTCCTCACCCTCACATCGGCTGGACATTGGGACGGGCCAGGCGCTCGGCCACCAGGGCGATCACCATCATGAACACCAGCGAGGTCAGGAAATACCCCAGGCTGGCGTCGTGCGACTGGTACGCCTGGAAGTACGCCGAGCGCAACAGCTGCATGCCATGCGCCAGCGGCGACCACAGCAACCACGGCCGCAGTTGCTCCGGAAACTGCTCCGACACGAAAAAGACGGCGGCGAAGATCTGCAGGCCGCGCTCGATGATCGGCGCCAGCCGAAGAAAGAAGTGCCAGTACGTCGCAATCGACCCGAACAGCACGCCCATCGCGGCACCAGCAACCCCCATCAGCACGACGAAGGTGATAAAGCCGGCCCAACTCTTGGGCAGCGTGATGAGGCCGATCGCGTGGCCCGCGGTGATCAGCACCGCGAACACCACCAGGTACACCGAGACATAGATCATGGCCTGCACCAGCGCGCACATCAGCGGGGTGACGCCCTGGAAATTCAGCAGGCCGCGCGCGGAGACATACGCGGTGCTGCTCCGGAAGGCGATCTGGCGGAACATGATCCAGGTCGTCGCGCCCAGCAGCGAGAACGTCTGCACGTCCATGCCCAGGATGTAGTGCGTGCCCATCAGGATGTACAGCGACGAAATCAGCGTCAGCAGCACCACGGGCCCGACCAGCGCCCACACCAGCGCGATGCGGCTCTCGCCGTGCATCACGCGCAGCTGATAGATGAACATCGCCATCAGCGTGCGGCCGATCGGCCGGTGGCCGGCCGTATCCTGCGAATGCCCCTCGTGCAAGTGGCGCAGCCGGTCGCGCAGGATCGCCAGGTCGCCCGATTCACTTTGCGCGACCTCGATCTCCAGCGCGATGTCGTTGCGCGACGCATGACGCCGCGCTTCGCGTGCCTCGTCCTGCTTGCGCCGCTCCACGCGGCGCGCATGCGCGGCCGCCAGCCGCTCGTCCTCGGCCACCAGCTTGGCCGGCACGTAGCCCGGCGCGAACACTTCCACGCCCGCGCGGATGTCCTGCTCCAGCAGCCGAACGATGATGCGCAGGCGGCGGCGGGAGAAGTCGGCCACGGTCTCATCGACCTTGCCGCGCTCGATCTCCGCTTCCAGCTCCGCCTGCACGGCCTCGTACACCGCCCGCCGCGCCGCCACGGAATCGTGCGGCTCGCCCTGCAGGCGGGCAAGCAGCGGCTTGAACAGGACCGCCGGCGGCGCCTTGGCCTCGAACAGCGCGGCCGGATCCAGCCGCCAGTTGGCGACGCCGGACCCCACCGTGTAGTTGCTTGCTTTCCGGCGCGAGCGCCAGCCCTTGATCCGGTCCTCGTTACTCATGGACACGCTATTGGGAAACGCCGGTCGAACTTCCGCCCGAATCGCTGTCGATGGCTCGCGTGGCGCTGAAGCCGGCGCTCATCGTGACGCGGAAGGCCGACAGCACCTTCTGCACCTGCGTGAACGGCGCATCCGAGATATAGATGGCCTGTCCTTCATGAACCGTGAACTCGCGCGCCAGCGCCACCTGCTCCGGCCGCGTGAGGTCAAACTGGTAAACCACGGGCAGCATGTCCGGCTTGCCCTCGGCCCCGGCCTTCGCGGGCGTGAACAGGAACACCGAACGCGGATCGGCCAGCTTGTCGTCCAGGCCGCGGGAATCGGCCAGCGCGTCCAGCACGCTGTAGTTGCGCTTGCTGATCTCAACCCGGCCTTGCTGGCCGGCCGCGCCCAGCACGGTCAGGAATTCCTTGGCATCGTAGGCGGTGATGACATCGCCCGAGCGCAGCAGGATGTCGTTGTTCTGGTTGCGGTAGATGTCCGCCAGCCGCACCGAGGCCACCTGGTTGTCGCGGCGCAGGCTGATGATGAGCTGCTCGGGATTCGTCTGCACCGGCGCGGCCTGCGCCAGCGCGCTGCTCAGGCGCTGGGCGGTCTGCGTGATGGGATACATGCCCGGCTTGGTCAGGTTGCCCTGCACCGTCACCATCTGTCCGCGCGCGTCGGCCGCGCGCGTGACGCTGACGTCGGCGCCAACCACGAGCTTGCTCAAGCGCGCCACGATGGCGTCATGCAATTGCCCCAGCGTCATGCCCTGGGCCCGGAACTTGCCGATGATCGGAAACGTGATGTTGCCGGCGCTGTCGATGTCCTGGTTGCCCAGGTCGCTCACGCCGGACGGATCCGCGGCGAACACGCCCAGTCCGCCGCGTTCCCACACTTTCACGTTGATGCCGTCGCCCGGCACGAGCTTGTCGAATCCCGCCTGTGTCAGGTCGCGATAACGCACGGGAAAATCGGCCACCTCGGGAACCCTGCTCTTTTGCGCGAGTTCGCGCGACACGGGCATCACGATGACATCCTTGTCATCGTGAGCGCCGGTCATTTCGCTGAGCATCGGGCCGGACCGTGGGAGCTGGCAACCCGAGAGTGTCAGCGCTGCAAGCAGCAGCATGGCAAGCGTCGCGTAGCGCCGCGCGCCCAGGGCCGGGACGTTCATTAGCATAGGTTCCTTCAGCTTCAACACTTTAAAAAAGAGCGACTGCGTGTCACGGTGTCACGCCAGCATCCGGCGCTTGGGCGCCACGTCGATGCGCTCGTCGTTATCGGACTCGGTCATGGCGGGCATGCAGATGCTCATGAACTTGGTGAGCATCGCGTCCAGCGAGAACAGCTTCTGCGCCCGCTGGCGGCTATTTGCCCGCATGTCCGCATTGCTGCGCACCTGGTCCACCATGTTCAGGACCTTCTCGCATGCCTCGTGCATGTCGGGATGGTCCACGCAGCTGAGCAGGTGGCCCGTCTCGTCTTCGACAAAGCACTCTTCCGCGCCGCCGGCCGGCGTGGAAATCACCGGCACGCCCAGCAACTGCGCCTCGATCAGCACATTCGGCAGGCCTTCGTAGCGCGACAACAGCACGCTGGCGTCCATCTTCGAATACCAGAAGCCCACGTGATTCGACAGCCCCACCAGCAACAGGCGTTCCAGCACGTCGTGCTCTAGCGCCAGCGCTTCGATGTTCTCGCGCAGGCGTCCGTCGCCCACGAGGAAAAAGCGCGCCTGCGGCCGCTCTTTCAGGTAAAGCGCCGCCAGCTTGATGAAGAGCTGCGGACGCTTGTCCGGCTCCAGGCGGAACACGCCGCCGATCGTTTCCGTGGCGTCCTTGGTGCGCTCGTGGAAGGCTTCCCATTTTTCCTTGTCGGCGTCCGATGCATCGGTTGCCAGGTCGGGCACGCCGTTGTACAGGATGTGGAAGCGCGCGAGCGGCAGGTCCAGCCACTCGGCATACGCTTCAGCGGCCTTGCGGCTGTTGCTGACGAACACCACGCCCGGCACCTGAGCCAAGGCCTGGAACAGCTCGGGATACTCTTCGCGGAAACGGTCCTTGCGGATGTTCGGCGGCAGGCCGCGGAACACCAGGTGGATCGTCGGCGTGCCGGCCAGCAGCGCCGCCAGCGCGCCAAAGAGGCACGTGCCGTCCTGCCACAGGCTCACCACGTCGAACCGGTTGGCGCGCAACACCGGCGCCAGCCGCGTCACGCCGTAGTGCACGGGCGGGGGCAGTTGCTCCAGCAGACGGCCCAGGTTGCCTTCAGGCACGGACTGGTGCGCCACCGAGATCGCCGGCAGGCGGTTGATCTCCGTGACCGGAATCTGCGCCTTGGTGAGCACCGGCAGGAAGAAGTCGTCCTGCTTCTTCGGCGACCCGGACGGCTCGGTGTGCTGCTTGACCAGCACTTCGACCTTCTTGGGCCGCATCAGGATGTCGGGTGGCTGCAGTTCCGGCGACGCCGCCAGACGGGTCAGTTCGCCCGCCAGGCGAGTCAACTGGCGCTCGGCGCCGCCGGGTCCCAGGCTGCCGGTGACCAGCGCCACCGACACCGGCTTTTCCGGCGTGTTCTCCGCGATCTTGCGATTGCGAAAGTGCAGGATCGCGTGCTTCATCGACACGATGCGCACGTCCTTGCCCGCCAGCCCCTCTTCGGATTCGAAGCGCTGATAGAACGCGTAGTCACTGGCCAGCCCCTCGGCCAGTTCGGCCGCCTTGCTGCCCGGCGTCAGGTGCTTGGCCACGGGCGCGATCGCGTCCCACGCGTCGGCCAGCAGCCCGCGCTTGCGCAGGCGCTTGGCGAACTCGACGCGCATGTTGCGATCCGTGTGCTGCGAGATCAGACGCCGGAACAGCGCGTCGGACTGCTCGTGCGCGCGAATGTCGCTCAGCAGCTTGGCCCGCGAGAACAGGCGATCCGGATTCGTCGTCTCCGCCGGCAGGTGACGGTCGACCAGCGCCATGGCTTCGTCCAGGTGCCGTTCCTTCACCAGCCGCGTCGCGCAATAGCGCACGATCTGCAGGTCATCCGGGCATTCCTCGAGCAAGGTCGCCCATTGCTCGGCCATGCCCTCGTTCAGGCCCGCCGACTCCTGCAGGCGAAGCAGGAGAAAGCGGACCTTCGAGTCCTCCATGTGATCGTGGGCCAGCGCCTTGGCCCGCGCCAGGTTTTCCTGAGCGACTTGAACCCGCCCCGATGCCGCAACGATTTCCTCCAACTGCGCTTGAACTTGCTGAAGATCGGACTTGGCGTCCGCTCGCTCGGTAATCAGAGGAGGATTCATGCCGCCTTTCTCCGGTTGAGCTTCTCGATCCAGACCAGGCAGCGCTCGATGTAGTGGTCGTACTGCGACGGGTTCTCGGAACGCTCCTGCAGCTGCTTCCAGTACGGCAGGGCCTGCTCGAAGCGATGCAGACGCATGGCGCCGACCGCGGCCAGGCGCAGGCCGATGGGATCGTCAGGCACGAGCGACACGATGCGTTCGCCCAGCGCCAGGCGCTCGGTCGTGCTGGACGGCTCCAGGCCGCGCGCTTCGGCGTACAGATAGGCCAGGATGCGGCGCTTTTCGTGCTCCACTTCCGGCATGCCAGGCCACGACTGCGCCACGCGATCCAGCAGCCTCCACGCGGCCTGATGCTCGCCGTTGGACAGGAGCTCGCGGGCGCCGCGGATGGCGCGCGGTCCAAGCCGGCCCAACTGGCGCTCGGCCTCGTCCTTGGCGCTCTGGTCGGCGCCCGGGTGGGCCAGCACGTCCTTGTACGCGTCGATGGCTTCACCGAACCAGCCGCCATTGAAGGCCACGCGCGCAAAGTGCAGCTTGGCGCTGAACGGCGCGGCCTCGCCCGTGGCAGCCACTTCCAGGTGGCGCATCGCCGTCTTCTTGTCGCCCAGCGCATCGGCTGCGCGGCCACGCATGGCGTGCAGCTCGGGGAAGTCCACGTTGGTGTCGATGGCCAGGTTGGTCAGGTCGATCACTTCCTTGTGGTTGCCGGCGACCAGCGCGGCACGCACGCCCAGGCGCATGGCGCGTTCGAACGCGCGCTGTGCCCGGGCGCCAGCCAGCGCGTCGGGGTTGAGCAGCCGGTGCGCGCAGATGCGTTCGGCCGCGTCGCGCAGGCGTCCTTCCTCCAGCGCGCGGTTGCCTTCCTCGGCCCAGGTCGCGGACTGCGCCTGCAGCCATTCGCCGATGGGCTCTTGCTCGCTCTTGGCCAGGCCGCACGAGGCCGCCAGCGTCGCCGCAGCCATGATGCAACCGCGCCACGAGGCTTCCTTGACCAGTTCCAGCGCGGCGCCCTCGTCCAGCGAAGGATGCTCGGTCGCCAGCTCGCGCAGCGCCTCGCGGTCGCCCGCCAGCAGGCGGTCGCGCCACAGCACCGCGAAACCGCGGCCGTAGCTCGGGATCGCCGCGCGGA
Organism: Achromobacter sp. NFACC18-2; assembly: GCF_900108985.1. Classification (NCBI taxonomy): domain Bacteria; kingdom Pseudomonadati; phylum Pseudomonadota; class Betaproteobacteria; order Burkholderiales; family Alcaligenaceae; genus Achromobacter; species Achromobacter sp. NFACC18-2. The sequence goes on from NZ_FNYM01000002.1 coordinate 32,876, forward strand.
CCTCTTGGACCCAGCGGATGGCCGCTTCCATGTCGCCGCCCGTCTGCAGCAGCGAAAGCACCGTGTCGGCGGCTTCCACCGCCATCGCGTCGTCAGCGTCGCTGATGCGGAACAACTGCTTCCAGTTGCCCAGGCTTTCCTCCACGTACCCCAGGTGGCCCGCGGATACCGCCGCGATGCGCACGATTTCCGGCGTTTCGATCTCATCGCCCAGCAGGCCGGCCGCAAGCGAGTACGCCACGTCATAACGGCCCAGCTTGAACTGGTTGCGCATCAGGATCTGTTCGGCCTTGCTGCCCGAGGCCAGGGCGCCATCGGCGGTGCCCAGGAGCGCGAGCGACCCTTCGTAGTCGCCCAGCTCTTCCTGGAAGCGCGCAAAGAGCAGTACGTGGTCCTGCAGCCCGGGAAAGCGGCGCAGCACGTCGCGCACGCGGCGCGAGGCCTCGCGCAGCTCGCCCGATTCCCAGAGCTTCTCGATGCGCTCGGCGCTGTCTTCGGCGCCCAGCTTGGGCGCGGAGGGTTGCGGCGTCGCGGAGCCCATCCGCGGGCGGATGAAATTCTTGAACCAGTCGGTATAGAGGCGCTCGGCAAAGACCGGGGTGTAGTGAGTCAGGTCCAGTCCGCCGTTTTCCATCGCGTCGGCCTGGCCGATCTTGTTCATCAGCGGCGTCGGGTCGTAGCAAGGCACGCCGATGCGCTGGGCGGCGGCGGTGATCGCGGATATCAACTGCTGGCGCTGTTCGATGGGCACGTTGTCCGGCGTGTGGGCGTTGACGTGCGTGACGAAGACGACCTTGTCGCGGCCCAGCAGCTCGACGAGCTGGCGCATCTCCTGCTCGATCTCCTCGTCCGTCTGGTCGCGCTTGACGATGCGGGCCAGCAGGTCGCGGTCGTCCGGGCTCAGGCTCTTGAAGACCGGATCCTGATCGAGCAGCGCGCGGCGCTCGGCCAGGCGCTCGGCCGAGGCCATCGACCAGAACGAGCGCGTGCGCGCGCGGTCGGCGAAGAACTCACTGAAATAGCGGCCCAGGTAATTGGACTGGATGGGATAGCCGTCAATCGCCAGCAGCTTGCGCGAGGACAGCTCGACCATGTACAGGTCGGCCGGCTTATGCGTGCCGTTGCGGGCCTGTTCGCCATTCGAGGGCCGGAAGATCAGGCGCTGGACGTCGGCGGGGATGTCGCCCTGGCCGAACATGAAGCGGGCCTGCTGGAGCGCTTCCGCGGCCGTGTGCACGAAGCCGTAGTTGCGGCCCAGTTGCAGCTTGATGGGGTAGCGTCCCACGGCATCGCGCAGCGGCGTGTGGATGCGGCAGGTTCCTATCGGAGCAATGGTAAATGCAGTCATTCAGGGTCTCTCCTGGATTGATGGATTGCGCGCCTGAACTAGAGCGTCCAGTACAAGAGGTCGGCCGGAAGCCGTTTGGCATCCAGGACGGACTTCAAGTCGCACACCATGCCGCCGTTCTTGACCAGTTGCGGCAGGTCTTCCCAGATGGTTTCCATGGTTTCGCGGTGCGGCACCGCCAGGATCAGGACGTCCATGTCGCGGAACTGATCGCGCTCGACGAGCTTGATGCCGTACTCGTGCTCCATCTGCTCCTGATCGACCATGGGATCGCACGCGATCGGGGTGATGCCGTATTGGCCCAGGGCGTTGTAAAGATCGACGATCTTCGAGTTGCGGATGTCGGGCACGTTCTCCTTGAACGTCATGCCCAGGATGCCGACGCGGGTGGACGCGTTCAGGCGGCCGTTGCGGGCCAGGGTCTGCACCACGCGCGACGCGACGTGGGCGGCCATGCCGTCATTGATCCGGCGGCCCGACAGGATGACTTCGGGGTGATAGCCCAGTTCCTGGGCCTTGGACGTCAGGTAGTAAGGATCGACGCCGATGCAGTGCCCGCCCACCAGCCCGGGCGTGAACTTCAGGAAATTCCACTTGGTGCCTGCGGCGGCCAGGACTTCCGACGTGCGGATGCCGACCAGGTCGCAGATCTTCGACATTTCGTTCATGAGCGCGATATTGATGTCGCGCTGCGTGTTTTCCAGCACCTTCGCCGCCTCGGCGACCTTGATGGAGGAAGCGCGGTGCACGCCCGCGTCGATGATCTGCTCGTAGACGCCGGCGATGACGTCCAGCGATTCGGCGTCCTGGCCGGAAACGATCTTGACGATTTTCTCCAGCGGGTGTTCGCGGTCGCCCGGGTTGATGCGCTCCGGGCTGTAACCCAGCTTGAAATCGACGCCGCAGCGCAGGCCGGACACTTTCTCAAGCTCGGGGCCGCAGATTTCCTCGGTGGCGCCGGGGTGGACGGTCGATTCGAATACCACGATGCATCCGGGACGCAGCACCGGGCCGATCGATTGGCAGGCCCGCACCAGCAGGGAAAAATCGGGGTTGTTTTTCTCGTCGACGGGCGTCGGAACGGCAACCACGAAAAAGTCGCACCCTTCCAGTTCCGATATCTTGTCGGTGAACTGCATCGGGGAAGCCAGCAATACGTCGCGCTCGATCTCGCCGGTCCAGTCATCACCCTCTTTCAGCCGTGCGATTCTCCGCTTGTCCACATCAAAACCGATGACATCAAAGCGCCTGGAAAATGCCACTGCCACGGGCAGGCCGACATATCCAAGGCCACACACTGCGATTCTCTTTACCACGGGAGACCTCACTGTTTTCGTCGTGTCGCAGACACTAGAAATCGACGCCCGCCGACAAACGAAATCGACATGAAATCGAAATACGTTTGCCGTATCAGGGCGGACATATTGCTGGGATTTATTACAACTCGATACCTACACAGGCATGCCAAGTTTCGAGCCAACGAATCGTAGATGGGCAGAACAGCAAACTTTTTTCTAAAAATTATTATTGCTGTGGAAATGAGTCAGACCGGCCCGTAATAAACCCGGGAATTCCCTCAAAGAATTACATTCATTACACAAACTGCAACACTGGATCCGGGCTTAATTGTGAACAAATATTAAAAGTCGTTTTTCTTGTTCCGGTTTAACCAAACTGAAAAAACGAATAATCCATTTCCGCGGTTATTTATTTATCGCTCGGGGCAATATGAAACCTTCCGGACACGATCTGGAAATGTTCCGGAAATGCTCTGGAAATGTTTTCAGGTGCATTTTTTGAGCGGCGGTATTCTGAATTTCGCTTCAACAGCAATCGCCATGCCGCCACGTCCATTTTGCGTCCGAAGGCCCAAACGCAAAAAAGCCGGTACGCTTGCGCGATACCGGCTTTCAGCCAAAGGTGTCGGGAAACACCTTCAAGAATTCGACCACAGATAAGTGGTCGGGGCGAGAGGATTCGAACCTCCGACTCCTGCGTCCCGAACGCAGTACTCTACCAGGCTGAGCTACGCCCCGATTTTTACTACTTGCTCTTTCAAGCTACATCCCGCGGCGCTCAGTACCGTCGGTATGTGTTTACTGCCACTGCTACTGCTACTGCTACTGCTACTGCTTTTCGCTTCGAAGTTTTCGCTGCCGTTTTGATCAACGATTTCGTCAACGATCTCTATTCACCGCGAAAGCGCAGAATTCTAACAGAGAATTTTGAAAAGGGGAAATGGGGTAGATCGAAAGGGCTTGGCGGGCCAGGTCGGCCTCGGCCACGGCGGCCAGGCGGGCGTGTTCCAGGGCGTCCGTGGCCTGGATGGCGGCGGCCACGGCGGCGAAGTCGGCGTCGCCCGTCTTGATGGCGTCGCGGATCAGTTGCTGCTGCTCGGGCGTACCGACTTCCATGACGCGGATCAGCGGCAGGGTCGGCTTGCCTTCGCGCAGGTCGTCGCCGACGTTCTTGCCCAGGGCGGCGGCGTCGCCGCTGTAGTCGAGCACGTCATCGACCAGCTGGAACGCGGTGCCCACGTGGCGGCCATAGGCGGCCGCTGCGGCCTCCTGCTCGGGGGTGGCGCCCGCCAGCACGGCGCCCACCTGGGCGGCGGCCTCGAACAGCTTGGCGGTCTTGTAGCGCACAACCTGCAGGTAGCGCTCCTGGGACACGTCCGGATCGTGCACGTTCAGGAGCTGCAGCACTTCGCCCTCGGCGATCACCGTGGTGGCTTCGGACAGGATGCTCATGATGCGCATCGAGTCGGCCTCGACCATCATCTCGAACGAACGCGAATACAGATAGTCGCCCACCAGCACGCTGGCCGCGTTGCCGAATACGGCATTGGCGGTTTCGCGGCCGCGGCGCAGGTCCGATTCGTCCACGACGTCGTCGTGCAGCAGCGTGGCCGTGTGGATGAATTCCACCACGGCGGCCAGAAGCTGGTGATGCGTGCCTTCGTACCCCAGGGCGCGCGCCACCATCAGCACCATGGCCGGGCGCATGCGCTTGCCGCCGGCCCCAATGATGTAGTCGCCGATCGTGCGGATCAGGACCACATCGGAATTCAGCCGCTCGCGGATAACCGCGTCGACGGCTTTCATATCGTCAGCAATGGGGGCAATGAGCGCGGGGAGATTCAAGACGTATCCGACAAGTGTGAAGCGAGCCGCGTGACGGCTCTTACCGCTGGGCCCGCCAGCGGTCGGCGGGGGATTCGACCACGGATTATACGGGGAGTGCGTGGGAAATCCGGGCACGCCCGCCACGCATGACAGGGCCCGCCGCCGCGCGCCCTGTCCGGGTCGGATCCGCTGGCCGGATCAGCGCCCGTGGGGCAGCAGGCCGCGCGCCGCCAGATTGGCGTAGAGGGCGCGCACCCCGAAAGTCCAGGGCGGGATCGCGCTGGTCGATTGCACCTCGTTGACCAGCGCGCCCAGGCGCTCCGAGGCGATGACGACGCGGTCGCCCGGCAGATGGGTGAAGCCCGTGCCGGGGCCCTTGCGGTCCTTGGTCGGTGAAAACATTGTGCCCAGGAACAGCATGAAGCCGTCGGGATACTGGTGGTGGGCGCCGCAGGTCTGGCGCACGAGATCCAGCGGGTCGCGGCTGATTTCGCGCATGTGGCTGACGCCGTCCAGCTCGAAACCGTCCGGGCCTTCGATGCGCAGAGACACGTCGGCCTGCCGCACGCTGTCCAGCGTGAAGTCGCCGTCGAACAGCCGGATGAACGGGCCGATGGCGCACGAACCGTTGTTGTCCTTGGCCTTGGTCAGCAGCAGCGCGCTGCGGCCTTCGATGTCGCGCAGGTTCACGTCGTTGCCCAGGGTGGCGCCGGCCACCTCGCCCCGGCTGTCGACGGCCAGCACGATCTCCGGCTCCGGGTTGTTCCACAAGGACTCGGGCAACACGCCGATACGCGCGCCAAACCCCACCGAGGCCATGGGCGGCGTCTTGGAAAAGACTTCGGCGTCGGGGCCGATGCCGACCTCCAGGTATTGGGACCACTGGCCGGCCTCGACCAGTTGCGCTTTCAGGCGATTGGCCTCGGGCGATCCGGGACGCAGCCGGGACAGGTCGGAGCCGATCAGCCCCTGCATCCTTACACGGATCTCTTCCGCACGACTGGCATCGCCGCCGGCTTCTTCTTCGATCAAGCGTTCCAGCAGGCTGATCGCGAAGGTGACGCCCGCCGCCTTCACCGGCTGCAGATCGCAGGGCGCCAGCAGGCGCGGCCCTTCCTGGCCCTGCAGGCTGGCGGACATCAGCGCGCGCACGTCGCCCAGGGATTCGCCCCTGGCCTCGCGCGCCAGCGCCACGCGGTCGGGACGGTCCAGCAGGTCCGACACCGTGGGCGCCATGGCGGTGATGTCCATCACCTCGCCGTCCCGCACCAGGACCACGCTGGGCCCATTCACCGGGCCGGGCCGCCAGACGCGGCCCACCAGCAAGGCCTGGGACAGATCGGCCGGCAGCATATTGTGTTCGTTCATGACGTCTCCTCGCTTGCTTATATAGGCTTAATAGGTCATCGCCATGGTGGCGGATCCACTGCTGCGGGCCAGTCTAGGGGACTTCATTTATCATGTCCAATATCTTGTTTTTTGGTCCAATATATTGGAATCCCAGTCGCCATGGCCAACGATTACGACGTCCCCGCTGTCCGGCGCACGCATGACATCCTGCGGGTTTTGTCCAGCCGCCCCACGCCCGTGAAGGCTGCGGAACTGGCGCAGGCCTGCCAGTTGCCCAAGAGCACGCTGTACCTGCTCCTCGATTGCCTGGAACAGCGCCGCTGGATCGAGCGCCAGGAGGGCGGCTACATCATCGGACTCGAACTGATGGCGCTCGGGTCCGCCTACCTGCGCCACGACGGATTGCAGGCCGCCTTTCACCAGGCCGCCAGCGCGTTCGTGGGCCGCTGCAACGAGGTCGTGCAACTGGCCGCGCTGGACGGCTTTGACGTGGTCTACCTCGCGCGGGAAGACGCGCGCCGGCCGGTACGGCTGGTGTCCGACCTGGGCCTGCGGCTGCCCGCGCATGCCTGCGCGCTGGGCAAGGCCCTGCTGGCCAGCCTGCCGCCCGAGGAGCTGGCCGCCCGCCTGCCCCAGACCCTGCCCCGCGTGACGGACCGCACGATTGCCGATGCGGCGCGCCTGCATCGCGAACTGGACGCCGTGCGCCGGCAGGGCCTGGCCGAGGACCAGGAGGAAGTCGCGGCCGGCCTCGTGTGCTACGCGGCCTTTGTCGGCGTCACGCCGCTGGGCAAACGCGTGGCGGTCAGCACGTCCATCCCCGCCGACCGCCTCGACGACGCCCACCGCCGCGACGCCACGGAGGGCATCCGCCGCGTGGCGCGCGACATCGCCCTGCGCGTGATCCCGGGCGCGTGAAGCCTCGACGCCACACCTAAGCCCTTAGCCTGCAACAGCTTTTTGACTTTCGGAAAGTCCCGGGCTAATATCTCGGATTCGGTCAGCAATGGCCGAATTACGTCGGTTGTTTACGCAAGCTACTTGCAAGCCATTTGGCGATCCGGTGCCCAGATTCTTTGAGCCCGCCGTTGAGTTCAACGCTTTGACCCCAACGCTTTGAGTCCATCTCATTGAGCCCGCCATTTGAGCCCGCCAAGACGGCATCCATGCCCAGCAGGGCTGGCAGCGTGAACGAACCCATTTACCTATTTAAGGAACACCCCATGTACGCGGTCGTAAAAACCGGTGGCAAGCAGTATCGCGTTGCCGCTGGCGAAAAACTCAAGATAGAACAGATACCGGCTGACATTGGGCAAGAAATCACCCTGGACCAAGTGCTGTCCGTGGGCGAAGGCGACCAACTGAAAGTTGGCACGCCCCTCGTCTCCGGCGCCGTGGTCAAGGCAACGGTTCTTGCGCAAGGCCGCCACGACAAGGTCAAGATCTTCAAGATGCGCCGTCGCAAGCACTATCAGAAGCGTCAGGGCCACCGTCAGAACTACACCGAAATCCGCATCGAAGCCATCACGGCTTAAGAAGCGACTCGGTACCACTTAGCAGGAGCTAAACATGGCACAGAAAAAGGGCGGCGGCTCTACGCGGAACGGACGCGACTCAGAATCGAAGCGTCTGGGCGTCAAGGCATTCGGCGGCGAATTGATTCCCGCTGGTTCGATCATCGTGCGTCAGCGCGGCACTCGCTTCCACGCTGGCGTGAACGTCGGCATGGGCAAGGACCACACCCTGTTCGCGCTGGTCGACGGCAAGGTTCAATTCGGCTTCAAGGGCGCGTTGAACAAGCAGACCGTTTCGATCGTCGCTGCCGAGTAATCGGATAGCAGCCCGCGGACGGCAAGTCCGCGGACGCATACGGTCAGGGACGCGGTCCGCCGCGTTTCCGAACGGCAAAAGCCCTGTCGCGTGCGGCAGGGCTTTTTTGTTTTAAGGCAATGGGCGAGTAAGCTCTCCCATGCCCCCCGGCGGCGCCCCAATCGGGCATCCGCCCTCACCCACTACACGCGCAAACACCATGAAATTCGTAGACGAAGCCACCATTGAAGTGGTCGCCGGCAAAGGCGGCAATGGCGTGGCGAGCTTTCGCCGCGAAAAATTCATTCCCAGAGGCGGCCCCGACGGCGGCGACGGCGGACGCGGCGGCACCATCTATGCGGTGGCGGATCGCAACATCAACACGCTGATCGACTACCGCTACGCGCGCCTGCACCGCGCCAAGAACGGCGAAAACGGCCGCGGCTCGGACCAGTACGGCGCAGCCGCCCCCGACATCACCCTGCGCGTGCCGGTGGGCACGGTCATCCATGACGCCGAGACCGGCGAAGTCCTGTTCGACCTGAGCACCCACGACCAGAAGGTCGTGCTGGCCGCGGGCGGCCAGGGCGGCATGGGCAACATCCACTTCAAGTCCAGCGTGAACCGCGCCCCCAAGCAATGGACGCCGGGCAAGGAAGGCGAACACCGCTACCTGCGCATGGAACTGAAGGTGCTGGCCGACGTGGGCCTGCTTGGCCTGCCCAACGCCGGCAAGTCGACGCTGATCACGCGCATTTCCAACGCGAAGCCCAAGATCGCCGACTATCCCTTCACCACGCTGCATCCCAATCTGGGCGTGGTGCGCACGTCGCCGTCGCGCAGCTTCGTCGTGGCGGACATTCCCGGCCTGATCGAAGGCGCCTCCGAGGGCGCGGGTCTGGGCCACCTGTTCCTGCGCCATCTGGCGCGCACGCGCGTGCTGCTGCACCTGGTGGACGTATCCACGCCCGACCCGGACGCCGATCCGGTCGAGCAGGCCGTGGCCGACGCGCGGGCCATCGTCGAGGAACTGCGCCGCTACGACCCCGAGCTGGCTGCCAAGCCGCGCTGGCTGGTGCTCAACAAGCTGGACATGGTGCCCGATCCCGAGGACACCAAGCGCCGCTTCATCGAGACCTATGACTGGAAGGGGCCGGTATTCGGCATTTCCGGGCTGTCGGGCGAAGGCACGCAGGACCTGATCTACGCGCTGCAGGACTACCTGGACGCCGAACGCGAGAAAGAACAGCTTGCGCAGGACCAGGCCGATGGCAGCTACGTGGCGCCGGACCCGCGCTTTGACGACAAGCGCACCGACGCCGACAAGCCCGCCGCGCCGCGCGGCGACGACGAATAAGCCATAATCGCAGTCCCTACGATTACGCTTTTTTTCGCCGCAGCCGGCCGCCATCATGTCTGCTGAATCACCCGTCGTTTCCGTCGTCACCCACGCCCAGCGCATCGTCGCCAAAGTCGGCTCGTCGCTGGTCACCAACGAAGGCCGAGGCCTGGACCGCGCCGCCGTCGCGCACTGGGCCGCGCAGATCGCCGCCCTGCACAAGCAGGGCAAGCAGATCGTGCTGGTTTCCAGCGGCGCCATCGCGGAAGGCATGGCGCGCCTGGGCTGGCGCAAGCGCCCGTCCGTCATGCACGAACTGCAGGCCGCGGCGGCCGTGGGCCAGATGGGACTGTGCCAGGCCTACGAAGCCGCCTTTGCCGAGCACGGGCTGCGCACCGCGCAGATCCTGCTGACGCACGAGGACCTGGCTGACCGCCACCGCTACCTGAACGCGCGCAGCACCCTGTTTGCGCTGCTGCGGTTGGGCGTGGTGCCGATCGTGAACGAAAACGACACGGTGGTCACCGACGAAATCCGGCTGGGCGACAACGACACGCTGGGCGCCCTGGTCACCAACCTGATCGAAGCCGACACGCTGGTCATCCTGACCGACCAGCGCGGGCTCTACGATTCCGACCCGCGCAAGAATCCGCAGGCCACGTTCATGTCGCACGCCCAGGCGGGCGATCCGGCGCTGGAAGCGATGGCCGGCGGCGCGGGCAGCGGCATCGGCACCGGCGGCATGCTCACGAAGGTGCTGGCCGCCAAGCGCGCGGCGCACAGCGGCGCGCACACCGTCATCGCGTCTGGCCGCGAGCGCAACGTGCTGACGCGGCTGGCCCAGGGCGAGTGCATCGGCAGCGAACTGCGTGCGGTGCTGCCGGTGTGGTCGGCGCGCAAGCAGTGGATGGCCGACCACCTGCGGTTGCGCGGGCGCGTCGTGCTGGATGACGGCGCGGTGCAGGCGCTGCTGCGCGAAGGCAAGAGCCTTCTGCCGATCGGCGTCACCGACGTGGAAGGCGAGTTCGGCCGCGGCGACGTCGTGGCCTGCGTGGACAGCCAGGGCCATGAATGCGCCCGGGGCCTGATCAATTATTCGTCTGCCGACACGCGCCGCATCCTGCGCCAGCCGTCGTCGCAGATCGCACGCATCCTGGGCAGCATGACCGAACCCGAGCTCATGCACCGGGACAATCTGGTCGTGCTCTAGCCCTTGTCCGCCCCGGCCGGCGTCCTGGCGACGCCCTGGGGCAGCAGGATGTACCCCCACCCCCGCACCGCCAGCACAGGCAGTTCGATGTTGAACCGGCGCGCCTTGCTGCGCAGCCGCGACACGACCACGTCCACCCGGCGCGCACCGTCCAGGGGATCGCCTGCGGCGCCGGGAAAGAAGCTTTCGCGATGCAGGCAGTGGCCCGGCGCATTGAACAGCCGAACGAGGATGGCGCGCTCGCGCACGGTGAGCGGCAGACGCTCGCCGGCAGGACCGACCAGCAGGCGTGCGGGCGCGACAACGCGCCATGCGCACATGCCGCGCCGCGCCCGCCGGTACAGGCTGCGCAGCAGGGCATCCCATTCCAACGGCTCGGTGGTGGCCGGCGCGCAGGCGTCGACCCCCGCATCCAGGGCGGCCGCCCGCTCGGCCGGGGACGCGCCGCAGGCCTGCCACACGACGGAAGCGCCCGGCGCGGCGCGGCGCAATCCGACGATGAGCTCGGGCATGGCCGCGCAGGACCCCCGCAACACGAGGAGGTCGGCGGGGTGGCGCGGCAGGGTTTCCTGCAGCGCCGCCAGCGAGTCGAAGACGCGGACGTCCCACCGGAACTGACGCAGCGCAGCGGCAAGATTCTTGCCGGCTATTTCATCAGATTGCACGACGAATACGACGCCCCGCTCCAGCATGAAGTTGCCCTTGCCAGTTATCACCTAAGTAATACTTATAGCCACCAAAGTGACAGATCAGCAAGCTTCAATCGCCTTGTGAAAACATTCTCAGACCGACTGAAGCACGCGCGTCTCTTACGTGGCCACACGCAGAAGGCGCTCGCGCGTCTGGTGCGCATCTCCCAAAGTGCAATCGGCAGCTACGAAAGCGGTTTGCGGCATTCCAGCCGATCCGCGCGCAAGCTGGCGCAGGTGCTGAAGGTTGAGGTCGAATGGCTGGAAACCGGCAAGGGTCCCATGGAGCTTCCCATGGACGGCTACGACCTGAGCAACACGCTGCCGGTATCGGGCGTGGCCGAATCGGCGCCGCGTCCCGGCGGCCGGCCCCGTCCGATGGCGCCCTGGCCCTACCCCAATATCTCGCCTTCGCAGTTCGAGTCGCTTACGCCGGAAGACCGCGCGATGCTGGAGGCGCTGACGCAGACCTTCATCGAAACGACCTTGCTTAGGCGCGGCATCAAGCCGCGGGGCCGCAAGCCCGGCTGATCGCGCCGCGCGAACTCCGCCCCCCTGGACGAAAAAAAGCCCGGCAAGCCGGGCTTTTTTGCGTTTGCCCCGATCAGGGCTTGGCGGCGGGCGCCGGGGCGGCGCCACCGGCCGCGGGCGGCGTGACCGCGTCGCCGCGGATGCGGGCGGCGATTTCGGAGGCGGCCTGGGCGGACGGCACGCCGAATGCCAGCACGCCGCGGTTGAGCGGTTCGCCGATGAGCGGGGCCGCAACCAGTTCCTGGTCGATCACCAGGGCAAGCACGCTGCCGACGTTGGCGGTGCTGACCGTGGTGAGCTTGCGCGTGCCGGCCTCGGAGAAGCGCAGGCCCACGAAGTTTTGACCCTGGCGATCCACCAGCGCGGCGGCGTCGGTCAGGTCGGCGCGGGTGAGGACGGGCGTTTCCTGAAGATAGAGCTTGCCGTCGGGCAGGTTGACCTCACGCAGGCCGGGGCCGGGTTCGCGCTTGGCCAGGTAGAAATCCACGCGCGTCGCGGTGGCGGGGGCCGTCGATTGCTGGCCCGCCTGGGGAGTGGCCGCGGCGTCGGACGTCTTAGTCGGGGCGGTCTTGCAACCCGCTAGCGCCAATGTCACGACTACGAGGGCGGGCGCCAATGTGCGTAGGTTCAGTTGCATGCTCGATTCCTTCTTAAGTGGGCTGATGCCGGACGGTAAGACTCTAAGACTGTACACGCGGCGTGTGGAAAAAAGTGTACCGAACCTGAATGACAGTGTCTGCCGAGACTGAATCCAAATGTAAAGCAGTAATACCAGCATGCTTGGCGGCACGTTTTCCGCGCCGATTTGCGTTGGGCGGGACGCGGTGCGCAGGTTGATGGATGCACGGCGTCGTCTTCGCTCTATACTTCGCGTTCACGCAGGGGTACTCGTCCCGCTCTTCAGGCGGCGACGTGTTGAGAGAGTCCCTTCGTACCAGTACGGATAATGCCGATGCTGGGAGCGTATTCCCGCCACGCGTCTTCGCACGCCCAGGCGGGAGTCCATCCCGATCGGCTCCAACCACTCGCTTGGAGCTTTCCATGAACGCCAATCCCAAATTCCTGGCCGCCACCGCCGAAGTCGACGCGGCGGCCGTCGCACCGCTGCCCAAATCCCGCCGCGTGTATGAAGTGGGCTCGCGCCCCGACATCCGCGTGCCGTTCCGCGAGATCGAGCAGGACGACACGCCGACGATGTTCGGCGGAGAGAAGAATCCGCCGTTGACGGTGTACGACTGTAGCGGTCCCTACACGGACCCCGAGGTCAAGATCGACATCCGCCGCGGCCTGCCGGCATTGCGCCGCGCGTGGATCGAGGAACGCGGCGACACCGAGGTGCTGGCGGGCCCGACCAGCGACTACGGCAAGTCGCGCCTGACCGATCCGAAGCTGACGGCGATGCGCTTTGACCTGCAGCGCCCCCCGCGCCGCGCGAAGTCCGGCGCGAACGTGTCGCAGATGCACTATGCGCGACGCGGCATCATCACGCCGGAAATGGAATTCGTGGCGATCCGCGAAAGCCTGCGCCGCGAACACTATCTGCAGACGTTGCGCGACAGCGGCCCCGACGGCGAGAAGATGGTCAAGCGCCTGCTGCGCCAGCATCCGGGACAATCGTTCGGCGCATCCATCCCCGCCGCCATTACGCCGGAATTCGTGCGCGCCGAGATCGCGCGCGGCCGCGCGATCATCCCGGCCAACATCAACCACCCGGAAGTGGAGCCGATGGCGATCGGCCGCAATTTCCTGGTGAAGATCAACGCGAACATCGGCAATTCCGCGGTCAGCTCGGGCATTGGCGAGGAGGTGGAGAAGATGACGTGGGCGATCCGCTGGGGCGGCGACACGGTGATGGACTTGTCCACCGGCAAGCATATCCACGAGACCCGCGAATGGATCATCCGCAATTCGCCGGTGCCGATCGGCACGGTGCCGATCTATCAGGCGCTGGAGAAGGTGGACGGCAAGGCGGAGGATCTGACCTGGGAGATTTTCCGCGACACGCTGATCGAGCAGGCCGAGCAAGGCGTGGACTATTTCACGATCCACGCGGGCGTGCGGCTGCCGTTCATTCCGATGACCGCGGACCGCATGACCGGCATCGTCTCGCGCGGCGGCTCGATCATGGCGAAGTGGTGCCTGGCGCACCACAAGGAGAGCTTCCTGTATGAACGCTTTGAAGAGATCTGCGAGATCATGAAGGCGTACGACGTGAGCTTTTCGCTGGGCGACGGGCTGCGGCCGGGCTCGGGCTATGACGCGAACGACGAGGCGCAATTCGCCGAGCTGAAGACGCTGGGCGAACTGACGCAGGTGGCCTGGAAGCACGATGTGCAGGTGATGATCGAAGGCCCCGGACATGTGCCGATGCAGATGATCAAGGAGAACATGGATCTGCAGCTGGAGCATTGCCACGAGGCGCCGTTCTACACGCTGGGGCCGCTGACGACGGACATCGCGCCGGGCTACGACCACATCACCTCGGGCATTGGCGCGGCGTTGATCGGCTGGTATGGCACGGCGATGCTCTGCTATGTGACGCCCAAGGAACATCTGGGCCTGCCGAACAAGAAGGACGTCAAGGACGGCATCATCACGTACAAGATCGCGGCGCATGCGGCCGACCTGGCCAAGGGTCACCCGGGCGCGGCGATCCGCGACAACGCCTTGTCGAAGGCGCGCTTCGAGTTCCGCTGGGATGACCAGTTCAACCTGGGGCTGGATCCGGACACCGCCAAGGAGTTCCACGACGAGACCCTGCCGAAGGACTCGATGAAGGTGGCGCACTTCTGCTCGATGTGCGGGCCGCATTTCTGCAGCATGAAGATCACGCAGGATGTGCGGGACTATGCGGCGGCACAGGGGGTCAGCGAGAAAGAGGCGTTGCAGAAGGGGATGCAGGAGAAGTCGGTGGAGTTTGTGCGGAAAGGGAGTGAGGTTTATCAGCGGCAGTGATTTTTTTGAGGGGCTTTGTTTGGGGCTATTTTTTGGCTTCGGATTGCGTTCTTGCGACGCCCGGCGCGGCGTGGGCCTGGGGTGAGCGGGGCTCCGGTTGCGGTCCGGAGCCTTCGCTCCGGACTGCCCCTTCCTCATCCTCGTCCTCGCCTTCGGCGACTCCTTCGGATTCCGTCGGGCGCACCTGAACGCCCCGCCCACCCCAGGCCCACGCCACACCGGGCTTTGGTGGTTTCAGCTTTGCGGGCGCTGGGGCGGGTGGGGTTCTTTAGGTTCTTGCCTGCACTGATTAGGGGTTGGAGCGTCTTGCGGGGCCCGCCCCCGGCCGGCCGCGCGGGCGGCCTTTGGGGGCTTACGCGGTGTCTTGCGTCGGCATGATGACGCTTCGCGTGTGGCTGCGCAGCATGCTGGGTTCTAGTGGGGCGGACTCTGCCCCCCCGGCCATGATCGGCAGCGCGTCATGGCTCAATTCACCTTGGCCCCGGAAACTTCAACCGCTTTCTTCCAAGCGCCCAGTTCGCGGTCGATGTGTGCGCCGAATTCCTCGGGCGTGGATCCGACCACTTCGTACCCGTATCCCGATAGCTGCTGTTTCACCGCCGGCGCGGTCACCGCCTGGGCGATTCCCTTGCTCAAGGCGTCGACGACCGACTTTGGGGTGCCCGCGGGCGCCAATATCCCGTACCAGCCATTCACGACGAAGCCGGGCACGCTCTCGGCCACGGTCGGAACATTCGGCAGCAGGGGCGAGCGATGTTCGCCGGTGACGGCGATGGCTTTGAGCTTGCCGGCCTGCACTTGCGGGAGCGACGTCGAAATGCTGTCGAACATCAGCGACACTTCGCCGCCGAGCAGCGCGACGACGGCGGGGCCGCTGCCTTTGTAGGGCACGTGCATCATGTCGGCGCCGGTCTGGTGCTTGAACATTTCCGCGGCCAGGTGGCTGGTGTTGCCGTTGCCGGCCGAGGCGAAGCTGAGCTTGCCGGGGTGGCTTTTGCCGTAGGCGATGAGTTCGGGAATGGTGTCGGCGGGCGTGGCCAACGGCGCGGCGACGAGCATGGGCAGGGTGGCGACCAGGGAGACCGGTGCGAAGTCCTTGCGCGTGTCGTAGGGCAGCGAGGGGTACAGGCTGGGGTTGATGGCGTGGGCAGCCAGCACCATCAGCACGGTGTAGCCGTCGGGCTTGGCGCGCGCGAGCTGGGCCGAGGCGATGGCGCCGCCGGCGCCCGGCTTGTATTCCAGGACGACCGGCTGGCCCCATTTCTTCTGGAGTTCGGCGCCCAGCGGTCGCGCGAGCATGTCGGCGCTGCCGCCCGGCGGATAGGGAATGAGCAGCGTGATCGGCTTGTCGGGATAGGCTGGCGCGGCCTGCGCCGCCCCCAGGCACAGCAGGCTTGCCGATACGGCGGCCAGGATCGATCGGATCATGGAGACTCCTTTGCCCGGGACCGGGCGCAAGATTTCGGGCGCGGCGGGAATCGCCGGCGTCCTGTATCACCGCATTCGGAGCCCGGCATCAGCCATCGCCGCCCCCGGATTCGTATCGCGGCACCCCCGCCCCATCGACCACGATGGTGCGCGGCGCGGCCGGAAAGCCAAGCGGGGCGCCGGTGACCGAGCGCAGGAAGTCTTCGCTGATGCCTGCCTTCATGGCGTGCACCTGCAGGCCCGTGGGCGTGACGTCGATGACGGCAAGGTCGGTGTAAACGCGCGACACGACGCCCCGGCCGGTCAGCGGATAGGTGCATTGCCTGAGCAGCTTGGGCGTCCCGTCGCGGCCGCGGTGTTCCATGGTGACGAGCACCTGCTTGGCGCCCACGGCCAGGTCCATGGCGCCGCCCACGGCGGGGATGGCGTCGGCGGCGTCGGTTTTCCAGTTGGCCAGGTCGCCCCGCTCCGACACCTGGAAGGCGCCGAGCACGGCGTAGTCGAGATGGCCGCCGCGCATCATGGCGAACGAGATGGTGTGTTCGGTGATGGAGGCGCCTTGCAGCAAGGTGATGGGCTGGCGGCTGGCGTTGATGAGGTCGGGGTCCGTCTGCTCGCCGGCGGCGGCCGGGCCCATGCCCAGGATGCCGTTTTCGCTGTGCAGGAGGATTTCGCGGTCCGGCGGCAGGTAGTCGCCGACGAGCGTGGGCATGCCGATCCCCAGGTTGACGATGGCGCCGTCGGGGATGTCGCTGGCCAGCAGTTGCGCGATCTGTTGACGGGTCAATCCGATGATGTCCTGCATGTCAGGCCTCCACGCGCACGACGGATTTCACGAAGATGCCCTGCGTCATGATCTGTTCCGGCACGAGGGAACCCAGCGGCACGATTTCGTCGACCTGCGCGATGGCGTGCCGGGCGGCCATGCACATCACGGGATTGAAGTTGCGCGCGGCGTGGCGGTACATCAGGTTGCCCCAGCGGTCGCCCAGGTGCGCCCGGATGAGGGCGTAGTCGCCGCGCAGGGGCTGCTCCAGTACGTAGCCGACGCCGTCGATGACTTCCTGCCGGCGGCCTTGCGCCAGTTCCGTGCCGTAGCCCGTGGGCGTGTAGAACGGGCCGAGTCCGGCGCCCGCGGCGCGCAGCCGCTCGGCCAGGGTGCCTTGCGGCACGCATTCCAGCTCGACCTCGCCGGCCCGGTAGGCGCGCGCGAAGGCCTCGGAGTTGGGCGGGCGCGGATGCGAGCAGATGATTTTTTTGACCTGCTTGCGTATCAGCAGCGCGGCGATGCCGCGTTCAAACGTGCCGGCGTTGTTGGAGATGATGGTGAGGTCGCGCCGGCCCAGATCGGCCAGGCATTGCAGCAATTCGTAGGGCACGCCCGCTTCGCCGAAGCCGCCCACCAGCACCGAGGCGCCGTCCGGAATGACTGCCACGGCCTGTGCCATGGACGCTTTAATCTTGTCGATCACTCATTGCTCCTGCGCGAGGCCCGCGGCGTCCACGATGCTTTTCCAGCGGCCGCGTTCCTGGTCGATGAAGGCCGCGAACTCCGCGGGCGTGTTGCCGCCGGCCTGGCCGCCCATGGCTCTGAAGCGTTCGCTGATTTCGGGACTGCGCACGACATCGCGCGTGGCGGCGTAGAGCGTGTCGATGACGTCGGGCGGCGTGCCGGCGGGCGCGACCAGTCCGAACCAGGCGGTGACGACCATGTCTTTCACGCCGGCTTCGGCCATGGTCGGCACGTCAGGCAGTTCCGCCAGGCGCTGGGCGCTGGTGACGGCCAGCGCGCGCAGCTTGCCGGACTGGATGTACGGCATGGAGCTGGGCAGGTTGTCGATCATGAACGTGAATTGCTGGCCCAGCAGCGCGGCGACGGCGGGACCGGCGCCCTTGTAGGCCACGTGGGTGCCGGGAATGCCGGCGCGCTGCTTGAACATTTCGGCGGACAGGTGCGGCGACTGGCCGGCGCCGGAGCTGCCGAACGACACCTTGGAGGGATCCTGCCGGATCTGCGCGAGCAGCTCCGCCACGCTGCGGGACGGCGAGGCCGCGTTCACGACGAGCACGTTGGGCACCGAGATCACCAGCGTCACCGGCGAGAAGTCGGCGGGCTTGTAGGGCAGCGTCTTGTACAGCGCGTAGTTGATGGCGTTGGGGCCGATGTTGCCCATCAGCAGCGTGTAGCCGTCGGGCCGGGCGCGCGCCAGCGCCTGCGCGCCGATGATGCCCGCGGCGCCCGCCCGGTTCTCCACGATGACCTGCTGGCCCAGCTTGGCGGACAGCTTGTCGGCGATGAGCCGCGCCGAGGTGTCGGTGGTGCCGCCGGGCGCGGCCGGGATGATGAGGGTGATGGGCCGTTCAGGCCAGGCCGCCTGGGCCGGATTCGCCATGGCGATCGCCACCGCGCCGGCTGCCAGCCAGCGATGCGCACACATCATGCTTGTCTCCCTGCGTGACCATTGATTGGTCAACTAATGCGCATGAGTGTGGGCGCGGCGCGGACAAATGCCTATTCTGGAATCCGGAGGTGTGGCTTCGCCTGGGCCGAAGATCAGCGCAAACCCTAGGCGCCCGCGCGCTCCCAGCGCCGCTGGATGGCCTTGGCCGCCACCACCCCGTCCGCCATGGACGTGACCACGCAGGGGTGCATGCGGTGCGCGACCTCGCCGATCGCGTAGATGTCCGGCACGCTGGTCTCGGCGGTGGCGAAGTCGGTGCGGATGTAGCCGCGCTCGTCGCGCGCCAGCCGCAGGTCGTCGGCGAACACGGCCTGCGGTTCCCAGCCGTAAAAGACCAGGATCAGGTCGTATTGCCTTCCGTCCACGCTGCGGGCAGCCGGGTCCACCTTGTAGGGGCCGATGTGCACGCCTTCGACGCCCGCGCGCGTGACCCACTGCTGCTGGGCCCGGACGCTGCGGGCGTAAAGATGGACGGTGCGCGCGCCCCGGTTGCGCACGTAGACATAGTTTTCGAAGGCGTTGTCGCCTCCGCCCAGCACGGCCACGGACAGGCCCGAATAGTCCTGCGCCACGATGGGCGAGCCCGGGCCGATCAGCACGCCGGGCCAGGACGAGCCGGCGGGGTGGTCGGGCAGGCCCTTCGCGCGCACGCCCGAGGCGATGACCAGGGTGCGCGCGCGGGCCAGGCTGGTTTGCCCGGCCGGACCCGCCAGCGTGGCCTCGATGCCGCCCTTGCAGGGCCGCACGCCGGTGACGCGGGTTTCCAGGCGCATGGGCACGTTGGCGGCGCGCACGCTGGTGTCGATGTTGGCCGCGACCTGCTGGCCCGTCACGCCGGGCAAGACGGCGATCCAGTCGTCGGCGAACGGATTGTCATTGCCCAGGCCGCCCAGGCGGGCGCTGGCCTCGACCAGCAGCGGGGACAGCCCCAGCCGGGCCAGCCACAGGGCGCAGGAGGCGCCGGCCGGGCCGCCGCCTACAATGACCGAATCGTGCATCTGTTGCATTTCACCCCTTATTGACAGCGCCGGCGCCTCGCGGGCGCCCGGACATGGCCGGATTGTAGCCAGCGCGCCCCCCTGTCCCGCCGCCGCCTTACAATTCCGGCTATTCCACCCAGGTTTTCATCATGCCCACTCGCCGCATCATTCTTTCCGGGCTTGCGCTCGACGCCCGCATCGGCATCCTCGAGCACGAGCGCCGCGCCACCCAGCCCCTGCATGTCGACGCCGACTTCGACGTGGACATCCAGCGCTCGGTCGACGACCACGACATCCACAGCGTGCTGGACTATCGCCGCCTGCGCGAGGCCATCGTCGAAGAATGCACGCAGGCGCACGTCAACCTGATCGAAACCCTGTCCGAACAGGTCGCCGCGCGCCTGCTGGCCGATTTCCAGGAAATCCGCGCGCTGCGCCTGCGCATCAGCAAGCCCATGGCCTTCTCCGACTGCGCCGCGGTGGGCGTGGAAATCCAGATCACCCGCTGACCATGAACGATATTGCTCCCCCCGGCGTGCAGTTCCGCACGCCCGCCGACGAAAAGGCGCGCTTTGAAGCCAACAAGCTGACCAAGCGCCTGGCGCGCGAGACCACGCGCGCCCTGTCCGACTACAACATGATCGAAGACGGCGACCGCGTGATGGTCTGCCTGTCGGGCGGCAAGGACTCGTATTCCATGCTGGACATCCTGCTCCAGCTCCAGAAGCGCGCGCCGTTCAAGTTCGAACTGATCGCCGTGAACCTGGACCAGAAGCAGCCGGGCTTTCCCGACCACATCCTGCCGCAGTACCTGAAGGAACTGGGCGTGCCGTTCCACATCGAGACGCAGGACACGTATTCGATCGTCACGCGCGTGCTGGAAGAAGGCAAGACCATGTGCTCGCTCTGTTCGCGGCTGCGCCGGGGCATCCTGTACCGCGTCGCATCCGAGCTGGGCGCCACCAAGATCGCGCTGGGCCACCACCGCGACGACATCCTGGCCACGTTCTTCCTGAACCTGTTCTACGGCGGCAAGGCCAAGGGCATGCCGCCCAAGCTGGTGTCCGACGACGGCCGCCACACCGTGATCCGCCCGCTGGCGTATATCCCCGAGACCGACCTGATCGCCTACTCGGAACTCAAGCAATTCCCCATCATTCCGTGCAACCTCTGCGGTTCGCAAGAGAACCTGAAGCGCAAGGAAGTGGGCCGCATGATCAAGGAATGGGACAAGCAGCACCCGGGCCGTTCCTGGAACGTGTTCAACGCGCTGTCGCGCGTGGTGCCCTCGCACCTGATGGACCGCGACCTGTTCGATTTCGTGGGCCTCAAGCCCACGGGCGTGCCGGACGCCAACGGCGACACGGCGTTCGACGCGGTCGATCCCGACGAGGATGCGGACGAGGCCTGCGGGGATACGCCGCAGGCAGCGGAGCCGGGCGGGATTGTGGAGAAGAAGGTGGTGTTTTCGCGCGGGTGATGGCGCTTGGTTGCAGGGTGTGAGCGGGCGCGTGCCCGCGCACACCGCATCTACAGCACCGCGACTGACCTTATCTCGTTTTCCTCAGGGCTGTATTCCATAGTCGAGCAGTGGTTGGCAGTCCCCGGCCACTTGCCGAGACTTCAAGAAATTGCCCAAACATGCGATGTTGGCCTGGACCAGCTTTTTTTCGTGCTCGGTCAAGGAATCCAGCACGTCATCCGCCGCCATGACGGACTGATATTGCAGCAGGGCGAAATTCATATCGCCCTCGATCCCGAGGCTTGTCGCCCCCTTCCTGGCTCGAATCTCGCCCAACATCCGCAGGATTGCTGTCACGTACTCGGTCAAAACCTGCGGAGTGGGGTAGCGAATGGCGCTCTCGCCAAACGATTTTGCGGCGGCTGACCAATCATTCCTGCTTTTGTATTTCTGGCCCTCGTCGTAGGCAAAGGCCGCCCCCTTCGCGTCGACGCCCCCCGGATTCTCCCGCAGCCATTGGGAGACAGCTTGGGGGTCGGACAACTGTCTTTGCGTCAAAACCGCTGGCGGCACAGGTTCGGCTTCCGCGCATCCAATCAAGGCCACGAGCGCACCGCTAATCAACCACAGCAACCGTGCCGACCGATTTTCCATCGTTGCCTCTGCAAAGGATTAGATGACGATAGAGTTCTGTCCATCGATTTGCGTCAACTGTAATGCAACCTGCGCTGACCGCACCCGGGTGCAAGTAGCGGTCGTTGTTATTGGCTACGGCATTGCCTCTTCCCAAGTAAAACCAGCTTTTGGAAAATTCGGACCGGCTCATGTAATGCGCCCCGCCGGTATGCGGAAAATCGGGAATCTGGATCGGATGCGTGCCCAATGGGACTGCGTTGAGCGACGAGGTAATCGCCCTGATTTGATGGCCTGACCAAGAAAGCAGCTCACGGCTCAAGCTGAAGGACAGCCTCGCCTCAGGCTTGTATCCCGGATTGCCGAATTTGAGATATCCGCCGACAACCGAACATCGCTTTCCTGCATGCACGCCCTCATGCACGGTAAAAAAGTCTCGTCCGCCCGCAGATCGTTCGTGCTGTACCCGAATGAACTCGGGCAACGATATTTGTGTGCCTGACGGTTCCAATTTCACCCTGAGCCATCCGGATGTTCCGTTGGCTATATATCCAAGCTGAGACATCGAGCGCCTTTATCTGCTTAATTGATTGACCGTCCAACAGTCGTTCCGAATAGGTGGCGCCCGAAATGTTCTTACTTCTCCTGATGCCACATCGATGGACTGTATATGGCTGCTCAAAAAAGGATATAGGCCCAGTCCTATGTGGGAGAGAAAGCAGGCTTTAATCGCGCATTGATCAATTCGCGATGGCGTGCCCTAGGACAATTTTCGAATTCTTTCTGGCCGGGGACCATACCTGCCCCCGGCGCCGCATCTTGCGCCGCCGTCAGGTGCCGACGACGGCAACCCAGGGCACGCTTACGCCGCGTTCAGCACCCGGATCGGCTTGCCCGCTGCCCACGCCTTCACGGCTTCCAGGCAGTTCTGGTAGAAGGCTTCGAAGTTCTCGCGGCTGACGTAGCCCAGGTGCGGGGTCAGGATCACGTTGTCCAGGTCGCGCACGCTATCGGTCGGGGACAGCGGTTCTTCGGGAAACACGTCCAGGCCGGCGCCGGCGATGCGAAATTTCACCAAGGCGTCCATCAGGGCTTCCTGGTCGACCAGGCCGGCGCGCGAGGTGTTGACGAGGTAGGCGGTGGGTTTCATCGCGGCCAGGGCGGTGGCGTCCACGACGTGGCGGCTGCGGTCGGACAGGATCAGGTGCAGGCTCACGACGTCGGACGTGGAGAAGAGTTCGTGCTTGTCCACGCGGGTGACGCCGGCGGCCTGCGCGCGCTCGTCGGTCAGGTTGGGGCTCCAGGCCACCACGTCCATGCCGAAGGCCAGGCCCACCTTGGCCACTGCGGCGCCCAGCTTGCCCAGGCCGACCACGCCCAGGCGCTTGCCCGCCAGCGGTTCGGGCATGGCCGTCTGCCACATGCCGCGGCGCATGGCCGCGTCTTCGGCGGGCAGATGCTTGAAGAGGCCCAGGATATGCGCCCAGGCCAGCTCGGCCGTGGCGGTGTTGGCGTCGGCGCTGCCCGGCGCGCCGGAGACGACGATGCCCTGCTCGGCGCAGGCCTGCAAATCGATCGCGTTGTTGCGCATGCCGGTGGTGACCAGCAGGCGCAGCTTGGGCAAGGCGCGGATGCGCGACGCGGGGAACGGCGTGCGCTCGCGCATGGCGACGATCACGTCGAAGGATTCAAGCGTGGTCTCGACCTGATCGTCGGGAATGAAGTTGTTGAAGATCTGGACCTCGGCGTCACCGCCCAGAGAGGTCCAATCCGCATAGCGCCGGGCTACGTCGTGGTAATCGTCGAGTATTGCGATTTTCAAGTCTGGTCTCCGGGTGGGGTGGCGCGTGTTGCGCCACCCCACCCGGGCCGGCGCAACGTGCGCCGGTCAGTTCAAACGGGCCTTGAGCTGGTCCAGCGGCAGCGCGCCGCTGATGCGCGAACCGTCGGCAAAGAACAGCGTCGGGGTGCCGCGCACCATCAGTTGCTGGCCCAGCGCCAGCAGCTTGTCTTCGGGCACCTCGCAATCGGCGGCGGGCGGCGTCTTGCCGCGCAGCATCCAGTCGTCCCAGGTCTTGCCCTGGTCCTTGGCGCACCACACGTTGCGCACCTTGACCTTGGAATCGGGCGACAGGATGGGATAGAGGAAGGTGTAGACCGTGAGGTTGTCCACGCCCTCGAGCGTCTTGCGCAACTGTTTGCAATAGCCGCAATTGGGGTCTTCGAAGATCGCGACCTTGCGCGAGCCGTCGCCCTTGACCTGCTTGATCGCCAGATCCAGCGGCAACTGGTCGAATGTGACGGCGCTGAGCTTTTCCTGGGATTCGCGGGTGACGTCGCGGCGCGTCATGGCGTCGATCAGCGGACCTTCCATGACCCACGTGACGCCCTCGTCCGTGTAGATCAGGTCCATGCCGAGCTGCACTTCGAAGAGGCCATAAGGGGTGCGGCGCACGGTCGTGACGTTCATGCCGGAAAAGCGCTGCTGGAAGCGTTCTTTCACGGCAGCCGACTGCGGGTCGAGCTCGGTGGTGGAGACGCTTTTCTCGCCCTTGGCCGGCTGTCCCACGGACTGCGTGGAGACGGACTTGCCGTCCTGGGCCTGGGCGGAAGCGGACAGGCCGATGCCCGCCGCCAGGAAACAAGCCGCCAGGGTGGGGGAAATGCGGAATTTCATCGGTGCTCCTGTACGTGTCTTCGTGTGCTCAGCCGGACAGCGTAACCGATCCGGCAGGCGCGGCCCCGGCGCAAGGCCAGGGTCCGATAGCTATCAGACGTCCGCGCGCCAGCGCGGGTTCCGCCGGCCTGCTGGTTCAGTTGGCGGACGCCCCGGCAATCAGGCGGCGCTTAACCAGCGGCGCCCGGTCGACCCAATGCATGCCGGCATTGCGCAGCCAGACCAGCGGGGTCGCCCTGGAGGCGAACAGCTTGTGCAGGCCGTCCGTGGCCAGCCGCATGGCGAGGACCGGCTCGGCCCGCGCGCGCTGGTAGCGGTGCAGCACGCGCAGGTCGCCCGCCTGGCGGAACGGCTCGCGCCCCGCGACGATGCGGGCCAGCGCCTCGACGTCGCCCAGGCCGAGGTTCAGGCCCTGCCCCGCCAGCGGGTGCAGGCGATGCGCCGCGTCGCCGGCAAGCGCGATGCCGGGCGCCACCATCTGGGCGCGTTCCAGCGTAAGGGGGAACCCATGCAGCTTGCTGCGGACCTTCAGCCGGCCCAGCCGGCCTTCGGCGGCCTCGGCGAGCAGGGCCTCCAGCCGCGCGGCCTGGGCGTCCGGCGGCAAGTCCAGCAAGGGCTGGGCGAGGTCGCTGCGCATAGACCAGACCATGGAGACCTGCGGGCCGTCCGCGGTGTCGGGCAGCGGCAGCAGGGCCAGCACGCCGTCGTCGCGGAACCATTGGAACGCGGTGCCGTGGTGCGGCAGTTCCGCGTCCAGGTGCACCACCAGGCCGGTGTCGCCGTAGGATTCGGCTTCGTGCTTCAGGCCCGCGGCGGCGCGCAGCGGCGAGGCGGCGCCGTCGGCGCCCACGAAGAGCTCGGCCTGGATGCGCGCGCCGCTGTCGGTGTCGACCGCGCCATCCCGGTAGCCCGTGCAGCGGTCTTCCAGCCAGGCGATGCCGAACATGCGCACGGCCTGGATCAACACACGCTCGATCTCGCCGGACTCGACGATCCAGGCCAGTTGCGGCAGCGCCGCCTGCCAGGCGTTCAGGTTCACCTGGCCATCGGCGTCGCCGTGGATTTCCATGGCCTGCACGGGCATGAGGCGGGACGCGGGCATGGCGTCCCACACGCCCAGCTCGGCCAGGAAACGCTGGCTGGCGGGCGAGATGGCGTAGACGCGCGGGTGATAGCGGTCGGGGTCGGCAGGCGGCACGGCGGCGCGCGGCGCCAGCACGGCCACGCGCTGGCCGCGGCGGGCGAGCGCGAGGGCGGTGGACAGGCCGACGATGCCGGCCCCGCAAACGACGATCTGATGGCTCATCTTGCTGAAGGCTCCCCGGCCTGTTTGGGCCACAGCAGCCACATCTGGCCGCGTTGCTTCATGCGGCCGGCCTGCTGGCCGGCTTCTTCGCCGTACCCCCAGTAGAAGTCGGCGCGCGCCGCGCCCCGGATGGCCGTTCCCGTGTCCTGGGCGAAGACCAGGCGCTGCAGGGGCCGGTCGGAGGCCGGATAGGTGGTGGACAGGAACAGCGGCGTGCCCAGCGGCACGAAGGTCGCGTCCACCGCCACCGAGCGCCGCGGCGCCAGCGGAATGGCGTAGGCGCCCTTGGGGCCCTGTTCGGGGTCGATGACGGCTTCTTCGCGGAAGAACACCACGGCCGGGTTGGCATTGAGCATTTCAGGCACGCGCTTGGGATTGCGCTGCGCCCAGGCGCGGATGTTCTGCATGGACGCCTGGTCGGCGGTGAGCTCGCCGCGGTCGATCAGCCAGCGGCCGATGGACACGTAGGGCTGGCCGTTGTGGTCGGCATACGCGACGCGGATGGTCTTGCCGGCATCGGGGCCGTCGGTCAGCAGCACGCGCCCCGAGCCCTGCACCTGCAGGAAGAAGTTGTCCACGGGATCGTCCACCCAGACCACGACGGGCGGACGGCGGCCCGACGAGGATTCGATGGCGGCGCGCGTGTCATAGGGCACGACGCGCTTGCCGTCCAGCTTGCCGCGCACGCGCTTGCCCGCCAGATCGGGGTAGACCGAGCCCAGGTCGATGGTCAGGAGGTCGGCGGGCACCGCATACAGCGGCCATTGGTAGACGCCGCCCTGCCGGCGCGAACCCCGCACCAGCGGCTCGTAGTAACCCGTCACCGTATTGGTCGCGGGCTTGCCGTCGGCCGCGTTCAGGCGCCAGGGTTGCAGGTAGGTCTGCAGGAAGCGGCGCACGCCTTCGCCGTCGCCGGCGGCCGGCGCGCGGGCCGGATCGGCGGCGGCGGCGCACACCGGTTGCCATGCGCGCGGCGTGGCCCGCGCGGGGGCCGCCAGGTTGCCGCTGGTCGGCCGCATCAGGCCCTTGCAGTTGCGCAGGAAAAGGGGCCAGAACTGCGACAGGTCGTCGGCGCTCCAGCCGGGCAGTTCGGACCAGTTGGCGGGCTTGAGCTTGCCGGCCAGCGCGCGCGGCGCGGAGTCGGGTAGCGCGGACAGCGACGGCACCACGAGCGGGCCGTCGGCCGCCGGGGCGCGCACGCCGGGCGTACCCGGCAGGCCGGCATCAGGGGGAATATCCGAAGGGGTGGAACATGCCGCCAGCAGGACCGACAGCACGGACAGGCTAAGAATGCGCTTCATGAGCAGGGGGAAAAACGCAGAGGGAAAAACGTGCAACGGATAGCCTGACCATGCTCAGTGCAGCGTGCGCGGCATGGCCAGGACGAATTCGGAGATCGGGACTTCGAACGGGATGCCGTTCTCGCCGACGCAGTGATAGATGCCGCGCATCGTGCCCACCGGCGTGGGCAGGGGACAGCCGCTGGTGTATTCGAAGGTCTCGCCCGGGGCCAGCAGGGGCTGCTGTCCCACGATGCCCAGGCCGCGCACTTCCTGCACGCGCTGGTTGCCGTCGGTGATGATCCAGTGCCGGCTGATCACCTGGGCGGGATGTTCGCCGGTATTGGTGATGCGGACGGTGTAGGCGAACACGAATTGCTGTTCGCCTGGGTTGGACTGTTCTGGCACGAAGCGCGGAGAGACAGAGACGCTCAGGTCGTAAGGTTTCACAGTCCTTCCCTGTGTGGCTGCACGCAGGCGGCCGGATGCCGGCGCCGACGCTTGAAAAGACGAAGAATTCTGGCGCGTCACACCGGGACGTTCCCGATACCCCGCCTCAAACTGCAATAATGGCACATTATGCCCTTCCCGACCCCGAACATCATGTCCAAGCAAACGGCCTCCACCCGCATTACTCCCAGCATCCTGTCGGCTGACTTCGCCCGGCTGGGCGAGGAAGTCCGCAATGTCGTCGCCGCGGGCGCCGACTGGATTCACGTGGACGTGATGGACAACCACTATGTCCCCAACCTGACCATCGGCCCGATGGTGTGCGCGGCGATCCGCCCCCACGTGCAGGTGCCCATCGACGTGCACCTGATGGTCGAGCCCGTGGATGCGCTGGTGCCGCAGTTCGCCAAGGCCGGCGCCGACTACATCAGCTTTCACCCCGACGCGAGCGCGCACGTGGACCGCACGCTGTCCCTCATCCGCGAAAACGGCTGCAAGGCGGGCCTGGTGTTCAACCCGGCCACCCCGCTGTCCTACATGGACTACGTGATGGACAAGATCGACCTGGTCCTCATCATGTCGGTGAACCCGGGCTTCGGCGGCCAGAGCTTCATCCCCGCCGCGCTCACCAAGCTGCGCGAGGCGCGCGCCCGCATCGACGCCTGGATGCAGGCCGGCGGCCAGGAGATCGTTCTGCAGGTGGACGGCGGCGTCAAGATCGACAACATCGCCGAGATCCGCGCTGCCGGGGCGGACACCTTTGTGGCGGGTTCCGCCATCTTCGGCAAGCCGGACTACGCCGGCATCATCAAGGCCATGCGCGAGCAGATCGCCATCGGCGAAACCACCGCCGTCTAAGCCCAAGGAATCGACATGACCGCTTTTCGCGCCGCGCTGCTGGACCTTGACGGCACCCTGCTCGACTCCATTCCCGAACTGGCCTTTGCCGCCAACGCCATGCGCGTCGAGCTGGGCATGATCTCGCTGCGCGAGGACGTGGTGGCCACGTTCGTGGGCAAGGGGGTGGACAACCTGGTGCGCCGCAGCCTGGCCGGCTCGCTGGACGCCGCCGACCCGTCGCCCGAGGATTTCGCGCGGGCCCGCGAAGCCTTCTACCGCCATTACCACCTGGTCAACGGCGAACGCGCGCAGGTCTATCCCGGCGTCATCGACGGCCTGAAGCGCATGCGCGACCTGGGGCTGAAGCTGGCGGTGGTCACCAACAAGCCCACGGAATTCACCCTGCCGCTGCTGCAGCGCACGGGCCTGGCGGGCTTTTTCGAGGCCGTGGTCTGCGGCGACACCTGCGAGCGCCGCAAGCCCGATCCCGACCAGGTCCACCATGCCTGCGACCTGCTGGGCGTGGCCGTCGGCGAGGCCGTGACCATCGGCGATTCCATCAACGACGCGCAGGCCGGCCGCAGCGCCGGCACGCAGGTGCTGGTGGTGCCTTACGGCTACAACGAAGGACGTGACGTGCGCGAGCTGGATGTCGATGGTATAGTTGACACGCTTGTTGACGCCGCCCAGTGGGTTGCGCTCTGGAATCAAAACCAGAACGCGGCGAAAGTACCGGCCTGAAAAACCCGTACCCGCCTGAAAACCCGGGACTGAACGGCGCAAAAAACGAATACCGCAAATCTAGCGAATACCCATCAATGAACGTTTCCATCCAGAACCAAATGCTCGGCGCCTCGTGGCGTTGGTGGCGTTTGTCTTCCGGGTGGCGATGATTCCCTTCCCGGCCCTAGACGCAACCTTGCCGCCTAGCGCCGATTCTGTGTAAACAGAGCCAAACCCGGAACCAGTTAACTGGACCGGGTTTTTTGTTGCGTGCCCGGTCCGAAAGCAGACACCGCTTACGAGACCCGACATGACCGAAATCGAATTCAAGGCCCTTGCGGCACAAGGCTACAACCGCATCCCGCTGGTGGCCGAAACCTACGCCGACCTGGACACCCCGCTCGGCATCTACCTGAAACTGGCGCATTCGGGCCCGCTGGCCGGCCGCATGACCTGCCTGATGGAATCGGTGGTGGGCGGCGAGCGCTTCGGCCGCTACTCCTTCATCGGCCTGCCCGCCCGCACGGTGATCCGCGCCAGCGGCACGCGCACCGAAGTGCTGCACGACGGCAAGATCGTGGAAACGCATGATGGCGATCCGCTGGCCTTCATCGAGCAATACCAGAGCCGCTTCAAGGTCGCCCTGCGTCCGGGCATGCCGCGCTTCTGCGGCGGCCTGGCCGGTTATTTCGGCTATGACACGGTGCGCCACATCGAGCCCTGCCTGGGCCCCGCCGTCAAGCCGTTTCCGGCTGGCATGGAAGGCGGCACGCCCGACCTGATGCTGATGCACGTGGATGAACTGGTCATCGTCGACAACCTGGCCGGCCGCATCTACCTGATGGTGTACGCGGACCCGGGCCAGCCCGAGGCCTACAGCCGCGCGCAGCAGCGCCTGACCGATCTGCGCGCGCGCCTGCGACGCCCCGTGGAGATTCCCTACAGCCACGCCAGCATGCAGACCGAGGAACGGCGCGATTTCAAGAAAGAGGACTACCTGGCGGCGGTCCTGCGCGCCAAGGAACACATCGCCGCCGGCGACCTGATGCAGGTGCAGATCGGCCAGGTCATCGCCAAGCCCTTCCGCGACTCCCCCCTCTCCCTCTACCGCGCCCTGCGGTCGCTCAATCCCTCCCCCTACATGTACTTCTGGAACTTCGGCGATTTCCAGGTCGTGGGCGCGTCGCCCGAAATCCTGGTGCGCCAGGAGCGGACCGTGGAGAACGGCGAGCCGAAGTCGCAGATCACCATCCGCCCGCTGGCCGGCACCCGCAAGCGCGGCGGCACGCCCGAGGAGGATGCCGCGCTGGCCGCCGAGCTGAAGGCCGACCCCAAGGAGATCGCCGAACACGTCATGCTGATCGACCTGGCGCGCAACGACGTCGGCCGGGTCGCGCAGGTGGGCTCGGTGAAGGTCAGCGACACCATGGTCATCGAACGCTATTCGCACGTGATGCACTTGGTGTCCAACGTCACCGGCACCCTGAATCCCGGCATGAGCAGCATGGACGTGCTGCGCGCGTCGTTTCCCGCCGGCACGCTGACGGGCGCGCCCAAGGTCGAGGCCATGAAGATCATCGACGAACTGGAGCCCGTGCGCCGCGGCATCTACGGCGGCGCGGCCGGCTACCTGAGCTACGGTGGCGAGATGGACGTGGCCATCGCCATCCGCACCGGCGTCATCAAGGACGGCACGCTGTACGTGCAGGCGGCCGCCGGCATCGTGGCCGACTCCAACCCCGAAGCCGAATGGGCCGAGACCGAAGCCAAGGCCCGCGCCGTGCTGCGCGCCGCCGAGCAGGTGCAGCACGGCCTGGACGAACCCATCTGAGACTGGCGGCAACCGCCCCCCCGCTTACCGCCCGGGCCGCAGGACGGCCCCGAGGAGAAAAAAATGCTGTTGATGATCGACAACTACGATTCCTTTACCTACAACCTGGTGCAGTACTTCGGCGAACTGGGCGTGGACGTGCGCGTGGCCCGCAACGACCAGATCACGCTGGAGGAAGTCGACGCGCTCAATCCCGACCAGATCTGCGTGTCGCCCGGCCCGTGCTCGCCGGCCGAAGCCGGCATCTCGGTGCCGCTGATCCAGGCCTATGCCGGCAAGAAGCCCATCCTGGGCGTCTGCCTGGGCCACCAGGCCATCGGCGCGGCCTTCGGCGGCGACATCGTGCGCGCGCAGACCATCATGCACGGCAAGACCATCCAGCTCTCGCACACGGGCACCGACCTGTTCCAGGGCCTGCCCACGCCGTACACTGTCATCCGCTACAACTCGTTGACGATCGACCCGGCCACCCTGCCGGACTGCCTGGCCGTCACCGCGACGGCGCCCGACGGCGACATCATGGGCGTGCGGCACAAGACCCTGCCGCTGTACGGGGTACAGTTCCACCCCGAATCCGTACTGAGCGAGCACGGCCACGCCCTGCTGCGCAATTTCCTGAACCTCGCCTAAGAAGGACGCATCGTGACGATTTCCCCCACCGAAGCGCTGACGCGCTGCATCGAACACCGCGAAATTTTCCACGACGAAATGCTGCACCTGATGCGCATGCTGATGCGCGGCGAGATGTCGCCGCAGATCGCCAGCGCGCTGCTGATGGGCCTGCGCGTCAAGAAAGAGACCATCGGCGAGATCACCGCCGCGGCCCAGGTCATGCGCGAATTCGCCACGCCCGTGGTCACGCCCAACCCGAGCGAGCTGCTGGACATGTGCGGCACGGGCGGCGACGGCAGCCACACGTTCAATATCTCGACGACCGCCATGTTCGTGGCCGCCGCGGCCGGCGTGCCGATCGCCAAGCACGGCAACCGTAGCGCCTCCTCGTCCAGCGGCAGCGCCGACGTGCTGGAGGCGCTGGGCGCCAACCTGGTGCTGACGCCGGAACAGGTGGCCGAGTGCATCCAGCAGACCGGCATCGGCTTCATGTTCGCGCCCGCCCACCACGGCGCCATGAAGAACGTGGCGGCCATCCGAAAGGAGCTGGCCGTACGCACGATCTTCAACATCCTCGGTCCGCTGACCAACCCGGCCGGCGCCGCCAATCAGTTGATGGGCGTGTTCCACCCCGACCTCGTCGGCATCCAGGTGCGCGTGCTGGAACGCCTGGGCTCGCGCCACGTGCTGGTCGTGCACGGCAAGGACGGCATGGACGAGGCCTCGCTGGGCGGCGCCACGATGGTGGGCGAGCTCAAGGACGGCGTGGTCCGCGAATACGAAATCCATCCCGAGGACTACGGGCTATCCATGATGTCCAACCGGAGCATCAAGGTGTCCAATCGCGAGCAGTCGCGCGAGCTTGTCATAGAGGCGCTGGAAAATGTCGAGGGCGCGGCCCGCGACATCGTCGCCCTGAACGCCGGGCTCGCCATCTATGCCGGCAACAAAGCCGATTCCATTCCCGAAGCCTTGGCGCTAGCATTTGAACTAATTTCCACCGGCGCGGCACGAGCCAAGCTGGAAGAATTCTGCGCCTACACCCGGACATTCCAGAAATGAACGATATTCTTGCGAAGATCCTCGCCGTCAAGGCCGAGGAAGTCGCCGCCGCCCGCCAGATGCGCAGCGAAGCCGAAGTCCTGCGCGAAGCGCAGGCGCGCCAGGACGTGCGCGGCTTTGCCCAGGCCATCGAAGACAAGATCTCGCAGGGCAGGCCCGGCGTCATCGCTGAAATCAAGAAGGCGTCGCCCTCCAAGGGCGTCATCCGCGAGGGCTTCGCCCCCGCCGAGATCGCGGCCACCTACGCCGTCCACGGCGCGGCCTGCCTGTCGGTGCTGACCGACGTGCAGTTCTTCCAGGGCTCGCACGACCACCTGCGCCAGGCCCGCGCCGCATGCTCGCTGCCGGTGCTGCGCAAGGACTTCGTGATCGATCCCTACCAGATCATCGCCGCGCGCGCGATGGGCGCGGACTGCGTGCTGCTGATCGTGGCCGCGCTCACGCCCGCGCAATTGCGCGACTACGAAACGCTGGCGATCGAACTGGGCATGGACGTGCTGGTCGAGGTGCACGACGCCGAGGAACTGGACGTCGCGCTCACCCTCAAGACGCCGCTGCTCGGCATCAACAACCGCAATCTGCGCACCTTCGAGACCAGCCTGCAGACCACGCTGGACCTGCTGCCCCGCATTCCCGCGGGCAAGCGCGTCGTGACCGAAAGCGGCATTCTCAAGCCGGAAGACGTGAAGCTGATGCGCGAGCACAAGGTCGACGCGTTCCTGGTGGGCGAGGCATTCATGCGCGCCAAGGACCCGGGCGCGGAGCTGGCGCGGTTGATGGGGTGACGGGTTGATGGGGTGACGGGGTGATGCCCGGCCGCGCCGAGGTCAGCGCGGCCGTGTCAAACCCAGCGCCGCCGCCCGCCGATAGACGGTGCTGCGGTGCACACCGAGTGCGCGCGCCGCGCGGCTGACGCTGCCGCCGTGCGCATCCAGCGCGTCGCGAATCGCGGCGTCGGTCATGGCGTGCAGATCGGGCGCGCCGGCCAATGGCGGCGCCGCGCTTGCCGCGCCGCGCAACTCCGCGGGCAGCATGTCCGCGTCCACCCTGCCCGCCGGCCCGGCCAGCACATGCAGGGTGCGCAGCACCGACACCAGTTGCCGATAGTTGCCGGGCCAAGAATACGCGGCCAGCAGGGCTTCGATGGCGGGCGGCAGCGCCGGCCCCGCGCCTTGCGCGGCCCACAGGCTGCGCAGCAGCTCCAGCCGGTCCGCCCGCGCGCGCAGGGGTTCCAGGGTGACGGTGTATTCGGCGATCCGGAAGTACAGGTCCGGCCGCACCGGCGCATCCGGACCTTCATGGGCGAGCGGCCGGTGCGTCGCGCACACCAGCGCGAAGTCCACCGGCACGGGCCGCGCCGCGCCCAGCGGCGAGACCTCGCGCGTCTGCAGCACGCGCAGCAGGCGCGATTGCAGCAGCAGCGGCATGTCGCCGATTTCGTCCAGGAACAGCACGCCGCCATGCGCCTGGCGCAGCAGTCCCTTGCTGCCCTGGCGGCGCGCGCCGGTGAAGGCGCCTTCTTCGTAGCCGAACAATTCCGATTCGATCAGGCTTTCCGGCAGGGCGGCGCAATTCACCGCCACGAAGGGGCCAGCCGCGCGCTTGCCTCGCGCATGGATCTGCCGCGCGAAGACTTCCTTGCCCACGCCCGTTTCGCCTTGCAGCAGGATCGACACGCCCGCATCCGCCAGATGCACCGCGCGCGCCAGCGCGCCCAGCGTGGCGGCATCGAAGCTGGCGGCGGGCGTGTTTGAAACGGCGCCGGTCGGCCGGGCGGGCGGCGCGCAGGGCGGCTGCGGGGGCCGGCCGCGGGGCCAGCGCAGCCGCGCGTGATAGACCGCCCCCGTGCGTGTGTGCACCCGGCCCGCCGCGTCGGGGCAGCGTTCGATGGCGCCATCGAAGACATCCGCGTAGCGGTAGACGCCCAGCGCGGTGGCCGCCAGGCCCAGCGCCTGCAGCGCGCGCCGGTTCGCGCCGATCAGCAGGTCGCCCTGGAACGCGAGCAGGGCCTCGCCCGGCTGGCCCAGTCCGGAATGGTCCGCGTGCAGGCGCAGCACGGCGCATTGTTCATAGGCGTCTTCGAACATCTGGTGTTCGATGCGGTCCACCGCCAGGCGCACCAGCGCCAGCACGTCGGGGCGCACCTCCCGAGCCTGGCTGGACAAATCCAGCACGCCCAGCGTGCGG
Organism: Achromobacter sp. NFACC18-2; assembly: GCF_900108985.1. Lineage (NCBI taxonomy): Bacteria > Pseudomonadati > Pseudomonadota > Betaproteobacteria > Burkholderiales > Alcaligenaceae > Achromobacter > Achromobacter sp. NFACC18-2. The sequence continues at coordinate 67,165 of NZ_FNYM01000002.1, forward strand.
CCTTCGCTGTCGGTAATGGGGACGGCCGCGCAGGTCAGGATGCGGTTGGGTTCGAAATAGTGTTCGGCGCCGTGCACGGCGATGGGCCGGCCTTCGACCAGCGCGGTGCCGATGGCGTTGGTGCCCGCGGCGGCTTCGTCCCAGGGCGCGCCGGGCATCAGCGCCACGCGCGATGCGCGATGCGCAAACCCCGCATCGCCGTCCGACTCCAGGACCAGGCCCTGGGCGTCAGACAGGATCACCAGGTTGCCGCTGCCGCCAGCCTGGCGGCGCAGATAAGCGATGGCCGGTTCGGACATGCGGCGCAGCGCCTCGTTGCGCTGCTGGGCCTCGCGCAGTTCGCCTTGCGTCATGAGCTCGGCGCGGCGCACGCCGCGCATGTCGAAGCCCAGGTCGGCGCAGCGGCGCCAGGACCGCAGGATGGGTTCGGCGACCATGCCGCCGGGCACCGCGCCCTGCTGGTTGAACAACAGCCGCGCCTGCGTCAGCGTCTGCCGACGGGAGTGAGTGGCCATGCATGTCTCCTAGGACCGGCGTTCTGCGACGCCTGTTCTGCGACACCTGTTCCGCGACAACGTCGCGGATTGCGACAGTGTGGCGGCAGGCGGGGCGGCTTGCCACCCCTGGAGCGCTGACTTGCCCAGGGTCAACCCGCAACCGGAAATCTACTTTCGCACGCGAGGCGCGACGTGTCCAGCCGGGATGCCCCGACTGGCATGCGTTTTGCTTGATACGGAACAGGCAGCCCACTGCCACCATCCCAACGATACGGAGACAAGCATGGACATCGCGACCCGCGTTACCCCGGAAACCTATGGCACGCGCCTGGACCTCAAGACGCAGTACGACAATTTCATCGACGGAAAATGGCAGTCGCCCGCGGATGGCGAATACTTCGACAACGTCACGCCGGTTACGGGCCAGACCCTGACGCGCAACGCGCGCTCCAAGGAGCGCGACATCGAACTGGCGCTGGACGCCGCGCATCGCGCCGCGCCCAAATGGGGGTCGACCCCGGCCGCCGAACGCGCCCGCATGCTGATGCAGATCGCGGACGTGATGGAAGCCAACCTGGAACGCCTGGCCACGGCGGAAACCTGGGACAACGGCAAGCCGATCCGCGAGGCCCGCGCCGCCGACATTCCGCTGGCCATCGACCACTTCCGCTATTTCGCCTCGTGCATCCGCAGCCAGGAAGGCGGGCTGTCCGAGATCGACCACGACACCGTGGCCTACCACTTCAACGAACCGCTGGGCGTGGTCGGCCAGATCATCCCGTGGAACTTCCCCATCCTGATGGCCGCATGGAAGCTCGCGCCCGCGCTGGCCGCCGGCAATTGCGTGGTGCTCAAGCCGGCCGAGCAGACGCCGCTGGGCATCCTGCTGCTGATGGAACTGATCGGCGACATCCTGCCGCCCGGAGTCGTGAACGTGGTGACGGGCTTCGGCCTGGAAGCGGGCAAGCCGCTCGCATCCAGCAAGCGCATCGCCAAGATCGCCTTCACCGGTGAAACCACCACCGGCCGGCTGATCATGCAGTATGCGTCGCAGAACATCATCCCGGTCACGCTGGAACTGGGCGGCAAATCGCCCAACATCTTCTTCGCGGACGTGGCCGCGCAGGACGACGACTTCCTGGACAAGGCGATCGAAGGCTTCGTCATGTTCGCGCTGAACCAGGGCGAAGTGTGCACGTGCCCCAGCCGCGCGCTGATCCAGGAATCGCTCTACGACAGGTTCATGGAACGCGCCTTGAAGCGCGTGGCGGAAATCAAGCAGGGCAACCCGCTGGACGCGGACACCATGCTGGGCGCGCAGGCCTCCACCGAACAGCTCGAAAAGATCCTGTCCTACCTGGACATCGGCAAGCAGGAAGGCGCGGACGTGCTGGCGGGCGGCTCGCGCGCGCAGATGCAGGGTGCGCTGGAAGGCGGCTATTACGTGCAGCCCACGGTGTTCAAGGGCCACAACAAGATGCGCGTGTTCCAGGAAGAAATCTTCGGACCGGTCGTGGCGGTGACGACGTTCAAGGATGCCGACGACGCGCTGGCGCTGGCCAACGACACGCTGTATGGCCTGGGCGCCGGGGTGTGGTCGCGCGACGCCAACACGTGCTACCGGATGGGACGCGCCATCAAGGCGGGCCGCGTGTGGACCAACTGCTATCACGCCTATCCGGCGCACGCGGCGTTCGGCGGCTACAAGCAATCCGGCATCGGACGCGAAAACCACAAGATGATGCTCAACCACTACCAGCAGACGAAGAACCTGCTGGTGAGCTATTCGCCGAAGAAGCTGGGGTTCTTCTGAGTCCCTTGTCCCGAGCCGCGTGACGCGGCCATTTTGCGCGCCGGGTCCGCCCGGCGCGCCCGCGAGGAATCCAGCCATGGCAGAGCACACGCCACGCGTGGTCGCGACCGACGAGGCGCGCCATCTCATCGACACCCTGCGCGCCAAGCACGGCCCGCTGATGTTCCACCAGTCCGGCGGCTGCTGCGATGGCAGCTCGCCCATGTGCTATCCGCTGGGCGAGTTCATGGTCGGCGGCTCCGACGTGCTGCTGGGCGACCTGGGGGGGTGCCCGTTCTACATCGGTGAAGACCAGTTCGCGTACTGGGAGCACACCCAGCTGGTCATCGACGCGGTGCCCGGACGAGGCGGCGCCTTCTCGCTGGACAGCGCCGAAGGCAAGCGCTTCCTGCTGCGCTCGCGCCTGTATTCCGACGAGGAGTGGGCCAACGTCGCGCCGGTCAGCAAAGGGTAACCTGCCGAGGTAACCCGCCGGGGGAACCAGCCGGGGCAGTCAGCCCGGCGCTCAGCCGCGCTTGCCGTGGCCGCCGCTGCCGGGCAGGCTCTGGTCCTCGTGCGCGGCGCGCTCGGCCTGCTTCCACTGGAACGACACCCGCCGGATGCGGGCGGCGCGAAATTGCGTGAACGAACGGCCGCCCGGCATGGGCGCGCCGCGATAGGCGCTGCTTGCGTTTTTCATTGCTGATGATGCAGTGACGAGAAATCTTGCGATGCGTGGGGGGCCGGCGTGGCGGGCGCGACGCGGCGGGCCCAGTCCAGTGCGTCTTCCAGGCGGTCATTGCCCCAGAACATTTCGCCTTCCACGAAGAACGTCGGCGCGCCGAAGAGGCCCAGGTTGCGCGCGCGGTCGACCTGCTTGCGCAGCGCCTCCTTGGCGGCCTCGGTCTTGGCGCGGGCGATGAGCGCGTCGGCATCCAGCGACAGGCCCGTGAGCAGATCGTGCACCACGTCCTCGGACTGGATATCCAGGTCATGCTGGAAATTGGCGCGAAACACCGCCACGCAGAAATCGCGGCCCCAGGATTCGTCCTGGCCCAGCAGCGCGATGCGCGCGGGCAGCACGCTCATGCGGGGAAAGAGGCGCGGGCGGTTGTAAACCACGCCGTACTTTTCGGCCAGGCGGGCGATGTCGCGCATCATGTAGGCGCCCTTGCCCGGGAACAGGCGGAAGGGCGAGTCGTTCCACCCCTGGGCCTGGAAGATCGGGCCCAGCAGAAAGGGCCGCAGGGCGACCTTCACGCCCGCGCCCCGCGCGAGGCTGTCGATGCGCTCGATCGCCAGATAACTGTAGGGACTGGCGAAATCGAACCACATGTCGATGCGGGGCGTATCGGACGAGGACGCGGACATTACAGGAACTCCAGTTGGCCTGCATGGCTGGGCGGGGTGCAGGCTAACCGCGCCTCGCACCGGCCCTGGGAAAGTAGCGCGACCTGCGCATCCGGCAGGCCGCTGATGACGACATCGCGATTGCTGTCCACGGTGAGGGATTCGCCCGCTTGCAGCACGCTGTCATCGAAGCGGCGGTATTCGGATATCCACAAGGCGCCGGCGTGACACACGATGCGGACGCCCGAAGCGCGCTTGAGCAGCATAGTCGAGCCGCCGGCCAAACGGAATGACATTCCCGCAGTGCAACATAACTGGATCATGGCGTACCTCCTGGCCGCGGCAGCGGCTATCGCGGCGGATGACCGGGATGTTGTCCCGGTCACCCAACGTCTGAGTCATATTGGACGCCGCGGCGTACTATTGCTCAAGCGACATTTCCGTCCGACTCGCATGAGTTTTACGAATGCCATACCCCCTAGCGAAGCTCCCCCCGCTTGATCTCGTCCGCGGCTTCGTCGCCGTCGGCCGACGCATGAGCATCACGCTCGCCGCGCAGGACCTGCACGTCACGCAATCGGCCGTCAGCCGCCAGATCCGCGCCCTGGAAGCGCACCTGGGCGTGCCGTTGCTGGTGCGCGGCTTTCGCAGCGTGACGTTCACGTCCGAAGGCGCGCAACTGTTTCGCATGGCCGACGTGTGGCTCAGCCAGCTCGGCGACCTGACCGAACAACTGCGCGCCCCCGAGCGGCGCACGCCCGTCACGGTCACCACCACCATCGGCGTGGCCTCGCTGTGGCTGTTGCCCAGGCTGGGGGATTTTCAGGCGGCGCATCCCGACATCGACGTGCGCGTGGCCGCCGACAACCGGCTGATCGACATCGACCGCGAGGCCGTCGACATCGCCATCCGCTACAGCGTGCGCGACACCGTGCCGGACGGCGCGGTCTGGTTGTTTGGAGAATCGGTGGTGCCGGTTGCGCACCCGTCGCTCAAGGCGCGCGCGCTCGACGCGCGCGAGCTGCAGCGCCACGTGCTGCTGGAATTCGACGATCCGACGCGGCCGTGGCTGCAATGGTCCGAATGGCTGAGCGCGCGCGGCCTGGGCCGGGTGCGCGCCAAGGGCATGCTGCGGTTCAACCAGTACGACCAGATCGTCCATGCCGCGCTGGCGGGCCACGGCATCGCGCTGGGCAGGCTGGCGCTGATTGCGCCGATGCTGGCGGACCAGCGGCTGGCCATCGTCGGCAGCCAGGAGGCCAGCGCCACCGAGCATGCCTACTGGCTGGTGCGCAACGCGCGCCGCAGCACGCCGGACGCGGACGTCGTCACGCGCTGGCTGACGGAACAGGCGGCGGCCACCGCCCGCGACCTGACCGGCTGATTGCGCGCGCCGCCATCAGGCGGACCGGTCAGTCCACCACGACCTGCGCGTCGCCGGCGGCCATGTCGCCGACCACGGCGGCCTGCCCGAATCCCTGTTCGTGAAACAGCTTGAGGACCGCATCGGCGACCTCCGGCGCGCATGCCACCAGCAGGCCGCCCGAGGTCTGCGGATCGGTCAGCAACGCGCGCTGCGTGTCCGAGACGGCCGCGCCCAGGCGCACCGATTCGCCATACGACGCCCAGTTGCGGCCCGAGGCCCCCGTGATCACGCCGTCCGCGGCGAACGCCTGCACGCCGGGCAGCCACGGCAGCGCATCCAGCCGCAGGCGGGCCGTCAGCCCGGCCCCGCGCGCCATCTCCAGCGCATGCCCCAGCAGGCCGAAGCCCGTCACGTCGGTGATGGCATGCACGCCGTCCAGCGCGGCCAGCGCGGGCCCGGGACGATTCAGGCGCGTGGTCGTGTCTATCATCACGCGGTAGCCGTCCTCGTCCAGAAGGTTCTTCTTCAAGGCCGCCGACAGGATGCCCACGCCCAGGCCCTTGCCCAGGATCAGCACGTCGCCCGCGCGCGCGTCGGCATTGCGCTTGATCCTGCCCGGATGCACCAGCCCCATCGCGGCCAGGCCATAGATGGGCTCGACCGAATCGATGCTGTGGCCCCCGGCCACCGGAATGCCCGCGTCCGCGCAGACCGATTCGCCGCCCCGCAGGATCTCGGCAATGACGCCGTGCGGCAGCACGTTGATCGGCATTCCCACGATGGCAAGCGCCATGATCGGCGTGCCGCCCATCGCATACACGTCCGACAGCGCGTTGGTCGCGGCGATGCGGCCGAAATCGAAGGGATCGTCCACGATGGGCATGAAGAAATCGGTGGTGGCGATGAGCGCCTGCTCGTCGTTGAGCCGGTACACCGCCGCATCGTCGGCGGTTTCCGTGCCCACCAACAGGTTCGGATAACTGGCCGCCGGGCCAAACCGCGCCAGCAGCGCCGACAGCACGCCGGGCGCGATCTTGCAGCCGCAGCCGCCGCCATGCGACAGCGAGGTCAAGCGCGGCACATTCGTGGACGCTACATCCTGGGTCATCTCGGTCTCCGTGAGTCGGTCGAAAAAGGATAGCACCGCCCCCACGATTGGCCCTATGATCAATCGCAGCATGCAGCAACGGACGGCCGCCCGGCCACGGGCGCACCGACAGCCAATCTTCACCGTGCGTGGGGGCTTTATGGACCGCCGACACTTTCTCCGTTTCTCGGGCGCCCTGTGCGCCGCCACCGTCGCGCTGCCTCATGCCGCGCGCGCCCAGCAAACCCCCGTCGCCACCGCGTGGCGCACCTACGAGCTGACCACCGCCGTCAGCGTCAACGAAGCCGCCCCGCATACCCGCATCTGGCTGCCCGTGCCCTACGCGACCGACACGTCGTACCAGCGCGGCGTGCAGAACACCTGGCAGGTCAGCGCCGGCGGCGTCGCGGCGCTGATGCAGTCTCCGGGCTATGGCGTCCAGATGCTCGCCGTCCAATGGCCCGATGCGCAGGGCCCACGCACCGTCACGCTGACCAGCCGCGTCCAGACCCGCAACCGCCGCGTCGACCTGACGCAGCCGCCGCCCGCCGATGCCGCGCGCGAAAGCCCCGCCGCGCTGCGCGAATTCCTGCAGCCCACCGCCCTCCTGCCCACCGACGGCATCGTCAAGACCACCGCCGACCGCATCACCCAGGGCCACCAGGGCGACCTGGCGCGCGCCCGCGCCATCTACGACTGGGTCGTCGTGAACACCTGCCGCACGGCGTCCACGCGCGGCTGCGGCACGGGCGACGTGCGCTACATGCTCACGGCCAACGACCTGAACGGCAAATGCGCGGACATCAACGCGCTCTTCGTGGCGCTTGCCCGCGCGGCCGGCATCCCGGCGCGCGACGCCTACGGCGTGCGCGTGGACAACTCGCAACTGGGCTACAAAAGCCTGGGCAAGGCCGGCGACGTGACCCGCGCCCAGCACTGCCGCGCCGAGTTCTATGCCGCCGGCCATGGCTGGATTCCGGTGGACCCCGCCGACGTGCGCAAGGTCATGCTTGAAGAGCCGCCGGGCGAACTGCCCCTGACCGACGCCAAGGTGCGCGCCGCGCGCGTCATGCTGTTCGGCGCGTGGGAAATGAACTGGGTCGCCTACAACCACGGCCACGACGTCGTGCTGCCGGGCACCACGCACGGCCCCGTCCCCTTCCTGATGTATCCCAACGGCGAGACCGCCGCGGGCCGCCTGGACAGCCTGGACCCCGACAGCTTCAGCTACCGCATCACCGCCAGGCCCATCGCCATCTGATCGCCAGGCCCGCCGGAGTCCGCCCGTGATCACCCGCCGCCGCCTCCTGCAAACCGGCCTGGCGCTCGCGGCCCTGCCCGGCTGGGCCGGCGCCGCCAGCGACTCAGCCCTCAAGACCGCGACCGGTCCGGACTGGGCGCCCTGGACCGGCCCCACGCCGCCGCTCGTCCTGCCGGATCTGTCCGGGCGCGAACAAAAGCTCTCGGCCTGGCGCGGCAATGTGGTCATCGTGAGCTTCTGGGCCACGTGGTGCGACCCGTGCCGGGATGAAATCCCCATCATGTCCACCATGGCCAAGCGCCACCGCGAAGAAGGGCTGCGCCTCATCGCCGTCAACGTCGGCGACTCGCCCGCCAAGATTTCGGCGTTCCTGAAAAAGTGGCCGGTGGCCGGGACGGTGCTGCATGACCGCAACAGCACGGCCTCCAAGAAATGGGATGCCGCCGGGCTGCCTGCCAATTACCTCATCGACCGTACAGGCACGGTCAGGTACTGGCACCTGGGCGAACTGGATTGGAAATCGCACAGCGTGGGCGGCGTGGTGACGCGCATGCTGCGCAGTTAAAGCCTGCAGCATCACGACGCAAGACGCCCCAACGGAATGCCAAGCAAACCGCCATCCCCCAGCAATCGCCCGATCGCGCACCGCCCCAGCACGTGGCGGCGCGGGGTCCGTGTTGCGGGCCGTTTAGATAGCGCCCGGCGGAATCCGAAGGGAGCCGAAGGCGGACGAGGATGAGTGCGGGGAAGGCCGGAGCGAAGGCTCCGGACCGCTATCGGAGGCCCGCAACGCGGACCCCGCGACGCCGCGGGCGGCAGAAGAACACCCCAACGGCAAAAAAAAACCGGCGGAAGGCAGCAGGAGTCGAACCTACCTGGGAACGTCTGACGCCCCCAACCGGGTTTGAAGCCCGGCCGTGCCGCCGGGCACGGATGCCTTCCCTGGCGGACCGCCTATGATACCGGCTCGGCGGACGGCTGCGACGCCGCGTACGCGCTTTCGCCGCGCAGCACGTGCGTGTCCCGCACCCGCCGCGTGTACCCCACGCGGTCGAAGAACTCCAGGATCTGGATCGCGCGCTTGCGCCCCAGCCCCGTCGCATCCCGGAACACCGCCGCATTCAAGCCTGGCGGCTGGCCGGCCAGGTCCGCCGCCAGCGCCGCCAGCTTGCGCACCTGATCGCGGTGATAGAACAGATCCTTGACCACCTGCGCGACGTCCCCGCGCCGCACCAGCTTGCGCAGCAACTGGCGCACGCCGTCCTCGGACGCGTTCTGCATCTTCGCCAGGTCGCGCACCCACGGCGGATCGAAGGCGCCTTGCGCCAGGAGCGGCAGCAGCCGCGCCGCCAGCGCGGACTCCGCTTCCGCCAGCGTCGCCGTGTGCGACGGCAGATGCAGCCACGGCCCATTGCGCGCGATACGTCCGTCACGCTGCAATTCGTCCAGCAACGATGTCCAGAGCGCCTCCGGCATCGCCGGGATCGCCATGCGCCGCAGTCGCGCGCCATCCGGACCCGGCTCGTCCGGCGCCCCCTGGTGGAACGCCGCCAGCGCCTGCTCGACCCGTTCGCGCAGCGCCTCCCACTGCGCGCGCCGAATCAGCGTGCGCGGCGCCTGCGCATTGCGCGACGCAATCCACAGCGCGCCCTCGGGCGCCGCGATCTCGCTCACCGGCCTGCCCGTCAGCCGCTGCAACGCCGCCTCGTCCAGGCCCAGCGGCGCCTGCGCCAGCACCGGCGGCAGGCCGGCGCCGTCCAGCATTTCGGACAGCGCCTGCAACCCCGCCAGCCGCGACGCCGCGCGGCGCTTCCTGTCCGGCGCGTTCGGATCCAGCACCCGGCCGCCGCCGACCGTGCGCGTCGCCTGCGCATTGCGCACGATGTAGCGGTCGCCCGGCATCGCGCAGACCGGCTCGTCGAACACCAGTTGCACCCAGCCCGACTGCCCCGGCGCCAGCGACTCCGCGCTGATCGGCACCGCGTGCGCCACATGGCGCGCCGCGCCGATGTGCACGTGCAGCGGCGCCCACGCGCGCACCGGGGCATCGGCCGACGGCAGCAGCGTCAGCGCCACGTCCACGTGCCGCGACGGCAAGAAACAGCGCGCGTCCGCGATCCAGTCCCCGCGCGCGATCGCGCTCTTGTCGATGCCGGCCAGGTTCAGCGCGCAGCGTTGCCCGGCCGCGCCCGTCTCGCTGGGCTGGTTCTGCGCGTGGATGCCGCGCACCCGCACCCGCGTGCCCGCGGGCATCAGCCGCAGGTCGGCCGCGTCGTCGTCCGCGCGGACCAGGCCGGCATGCGCCGTGCCGGTCACCACCGTGCCGTGGCCCGACAGCGTGAACACGCGATCCACCGCCAGCCGGAACAGGCCCGACGCCTCGCGCCGCGCCACCGCCTGGGCCTGCGCGTGCAGGTAGACCTTCAGTTGCGCCACGCCCGCGTCATCGGGCTGCGCCGCGTTCGTGCCGAACACGGGCGCGTCTTCCAGAAACGTGCCCGCCGCCAGCGCCGCGATCTCGCCGCGCACCGCGGTCAACTGCGCCCCGTCCGCGCGGTCCGTCTTGGTCAGCGCCACCGCGCCGCGCGCCACGCCCAGCATCGACAGGATGGCCAGGTGCTCGCGCGTCTGCGGCATCACGCCGTCGTCCGCGGCCACCACCAGCAGCCCGAAATCGATCCCGCTGGCGCCGGCCGCCATCGTATGCACCAGCTTTTCGTGGCCCGGCACGTCGATGAAGCCCAGCACGTCGCCATTGGCGAGCGGCGTATAGGCATAGCCCAGTTCGATGGAAATGCCGCGCGCCTTCTCTTCCTTCAGGCGGTCCGTGTCCACGCCCGTCAGCGCGCGCACCAGCGTCGTCTTGCCGTGGTCGATATGCCCCGCGGTGCCGACGATCATGCCAGCGGCTCCGCGAGCTGCGCCGAAAAGTCGGCCTCGTCGCGCGCTTCCAGGCAGCGCAGATCGAGCCACAGCGCATCATCGGCGATGCGCCCGATCACGGGCACCGGCAGGCGCCGCAACAGCGTCTCCAGCCGGTCCAGATGGCGGCCCGGGCGGCCGCTGCCCGCGTGGCGCACCGCCAGTCCATAACTGGGCAGTTGGTCGATCGGCAGCGCGCCGCTGCCGATCTGGCTGTACATCGGCACCGCCTCCACCGCGTAGCCCGGGCCCGCCGCATGCGCCAGCACGCCGCGCAGCCGTTCGGCCTGCGGCTGGATATCGCGCAGCGGCCGCGTCAACAGGCGCAGCGTCGTCAGCCGCTGGGCCAGGAACTCGGGCGCGCGGTACAGGTGCAGCACTGGCTCCAGCGCGGCCAGCGTCAGCTTGCCCACGCGCAGCGCGCGCTTGAGCGGATTCTTCTTGATCTTGCGGATCAGGTCGGCGCGGCCCACCAGCAGGCCCGCCTGCGGTCCGCCCAGCAGCTTGTCGCCGCTGAAGGTGACCAGGTCGGCGCCCGCGGCGATGGTCTCGCGCACCGTGTCTTCCTTGGGCAGCCCGAACTGCGTCAGGTCCACCAGCGTGCCGCTGCCCAGGTCCACCGTGGCGGGCAGGCCGCGCGCGTGCGCCATCGCCGCCACCTCGGCAACCCCCACGCTCTTGGTGAAACCCGTCACCGCGTAATTGCTGCAATGCACCTTCATCAGCATCGCGGTGCGCGGGCCGATGGCGTTGTCGTAGTCCGCCGCATGCGTGCGGTTGGTGGTGCCGACCTCGACCAGCCTGGCGCCCGCCCGCTTCATGATGTCCGGGATGCGGAACGCGCCGCCGATCTCGACCAGTTCGCCGCGCGACACCACCACCTCGCGGCGGTCCGCCAGCGCGTTGAGCATCAGCAGCACGGCCGCGGCATTGTTGTTGACCACGGTCGCGGCCTCGGCGCCCGTCAGCTCGCACAGCAGGTCGTCGATGAGGTCATCGCGGTCGCCGCGCCCGCCGCTGTCCAGGTCGAACTCCAGGTTGGCGGGCGTGGTCAGGGCGCGCAGCACCGAGGCCACCGCCTCGTCGGGCAGCAACGCCCGCCCGAGATTCGTGTGCAGCACGGTCCCGGTCAGGTTGTAGACGGCGCGCAGGCGCGGCTGGGCCGCCTTGTCCAGCGCGGCCGACGTGCGCGCCGCCACCGCGGCGGGTTCCAGTTCGTGGCGGGCCAGTCCGCCGTCCAGCGCGCGCTTGCGCAGCGCGTCCAGGTCGCGGCGCAGCGCGGCGACCACCTGCGTGCGGCCATGCGCGTCCAGCGCCGGGCGCAATGCCTCGGCATTGAGCAGGCGGTCCAGCGAGGGGATGTCGGATGCGGCGGCCCGGCCGGCGCCGGACAGTTGATCTGCCATGCGAGACTCCGTCATCGAGACGCCCTAGTCCTGGGCGCCGTGCCACAGCAGCGGATTGCCGCTGGACCGCGAATAGCCCGCCTCGCCCACCAGCACGTCCAGCATCAGACTGGCCAGATCGTCGGCCACCGGCTCCACGTACAGGTCCTTGTCCTGGTAGAAGATCTTGCGGTAGGTATGGCAGTTGTCACAGGTCTCGGCCTTGATGGCGGGCGTACGGCCTTCGATGGCCTGGTACGCGACCTTCTCCACGTCCTCGCAGTGCGAGCACTTCACGCGCACCATGTGCCACTGCGTCGCGCACAGGCTGCAGCACAGATAGCGGTAGCCCTCGTACTGGCCGCCCACGCGCACGATGCTGGCGACCGGCAGGCTGCCGCACACCGGGCACACCCCGAACGGGCTGGCGACGGGAAGCTGCCGGGGATCGAAGCGGCTGGCCAGGTCCGTCCAGTAGACCTGCAGCGCCGCCATGACGAACGGCGCGGCGGCGCTGTCCACGCCCTGGTCCTGTTCGGACAGCACGGCCTGGGCCAGGTCTTCGAGCGATTCGGTGTCGGCCTCGCGCGCGCGGTTCAGCGCGGCGCAGACCTCGATGGCCTCGGCCGGCACGCCCGGCGCACGCGCCACGTCGTCCAGCAACTGACCCAGGATGCGGCGCCATAGCGGGTCGCGCGGCCAGCCCACGGCCTGCAGCGGCGGCATGCCGTGCGCCTGGGCCAGCGCAATGCGGTCTTCGGTGGCTTGCGGCGCCGCGCAATCCTTCAGGGCGCGATGCTGGGCATCGACCAGATGCGCCATCAGCAGCAGGTAGTCGCCCACCGGATTGCCCTCGGCAAGCTGGCGCAGGCGGGCGGCCCGCACGGCGAAGACGGAATCCCGCTCCGGCAGGGTGATGCGGGGAATGGCGTTATGGTCTAGCGCTTCGATCTCGCCACGCGGAAGAATTCGCTGCAATTCTCGTCTCCAGAGAAACAAACACGGCTGCCAGCCTCCGGGGAGGATAGCAGCCGTGCGATCACGACATGCCGGCCCTGAAAAAAGGGCCGAGTGAGGCAGGGAGCTACCGCGCCGCGCGCGGGGCTACTTTTTCACCTGCTCCCGGAACCAGGCGCGATGGTGCTTCCACGCCCAGCCGGCGGTGACGTAGCCGCGCAGCATCGCCGTGAGCGACCCCTTTACCCAGATCGCCGCGTAAATATGCACAATGATCGCGCAAATCAGCACCAGCGCACAAACCGCGTGCACCACGGACGCGGCGCGGACCACCCAGATCGGGAAATAAAACGCGAAGTACTCGCGCCAGATCACGATGCCGCTGACCATCAGCCCCAGCATGCACAGCACCAGCACGAAGAACAGGAGCTTCTGGCCGGCGTTGTACTTGCCGACCTCGGGCAGCTTTTCCTCGCGGTTTTCGACCACGTCGTCGAGCTGCCTGAGCCACTGGCGGTCCGCGCGGGTCAGCAGGTTGTGGCGCCACATGTGCCCGGCGAACACCGCAAAGCAGGCGAACATCACCACCCCGATGAAGGGATGCAGGATCCGGGTCCAGGGACCGCCCCCGAAGAGGTTGGTCAGCCAGTACATGGACGGATGAAACAGCGCCAGCCCGGACAAGGCGAGCAGGATGAACGTGAGCGCGATGATCCAGTGGTTGGTGCGCTCGCCGGGCGTGTAGCGCTTGATCAGGCGATAGCGGCGGTCTTCATTCATGGCGCACCTCTTCTTCGGCCCTGCGTTCGTCTTCCTCGGTCACTTCGTTGCGGCCGACCCGCGCATAGTGGAAAAAGCCCGCCAGCGCGGTCAGCGCCATCATGGCCAGGCCCAGCGGCTTGGCCAGGCCCTTCCATAGCGACACCATGGGACTGACCCGCGGATCGGCGGGCAGCCCGTGGTAGAGCCCTGGCTGGTCGGCATGATGCAGCACGTACATGACGTGCGTGCCGCCCACGCCCGCCGGGTCGTACACCCCGGCCTGCGCAAAGCCGCGCGACTTCAGGTCCTCGACGCGCTCGGCGGCATGCTGGTGCATGTCGTCCTTGGTGCCGAAGACGATGGCGCCGGTGGGACAGGCCTTGACGCAGGCCGGCTCCATGCCAACGGCCACGCGGTCCGAGCACAGCGTGCACTTGTATGCCTTGTGGTCTTTCTTGGAAATGCGCGGCACGTTGAACGGACAGCCGGTGATGCAGTAGCCGCAACCGATGCAGTTTTCTTCGTGGAAGTCCACGATGCCGTTGTTGTACTGGACGATGGCGCCCGGCGAGGGACAGGCCTTCAGGCAGCCCGGCTCCGCGCAGTGCATGCAGCCGTCCTTGCGGATCAGCCATTCCAGGTCGCCGGCGGGATTCTCGAACTCCGAGAAGCGCATGACGGTCCAGGAATGCTCGGTGAGGTCGGCCGGGTTGTCGTAGACGCCCACGTTGACGCCGATCTCGTCGCGCAGGTCGTTCCACTCCATGCAGGCGCTCTGGCACGCCTTGCAGCCGATGCACTTGGAGACGTCGATCAGCTTGGCCACCGAGCCCGTGACGGGTTCACGGATGCCGGGCGGCGGCGTGGTGGTGGCGGAGCGCCGCTTGATGTCTAGGGATTGCATGGACATGTCGGTTCTCCTATACCTTTTCGACCTTCACCAGGAACGACTTGAATTCCGGCGTCTGGGAATTGCCGTCGCCCACGAATGGCGTCAGGGTGTTGGCAAGGAAGCCCGGCCGGGCGATGCCCACGAAGCCCCAGTGGATGGGAATGCCGACCTGGTGCACCGTCTTGCCCTCGACGGTGAGCGGACGGATCCGCTTGGTGACGAGCGCCACGGCCTTGATGTAGCCGCGGTTGGACGTCACCTTGACGCGCGATCCGTTGGGGATGCCCAGTTCCTTGGCCAGCGCCTCGCCGATCTCCACGAATTGCTCGGGCTGGAGAATGGAGGTGATGCGGACATTCTTGGTCCAGTAATGGAAGTGCTCGGTCAGGCGGTACGTGGTGGCCACGTAGGGGAAGTTCTCGACCGTGCCCATCGCCGCGAGGTCATCCTTGAAGATGCGCGCTGCCGGATTGCTGGTGACGCCCTTGGCCTTCGGGTACAGCGGGTTATAGCCCAGCGGGTTTTCGAAGGGCTCGTAGTGTTCCGGGAACGGCCCTTCGGCCAGGCCCGCCCGCGCAAAGAAGCGCGCCACGCCTTCGGGGTTCATGATGAACGGCCCCATGCCGCCAGCCGGGTTTTCGTCGCCCTTGAAGTCGGGGATGTCGGCGCCGGCCCAGATCTTGCCGTTCCAGGCGATGAGCTGGCGCCGCGGATCGAACGGCTTGCCTTCGAGGTCGCACGAGGCGCGGTTGTACAGGACGCGGCGGTTGGCCGGCCACGCCCAGGCCCAGTTCAGGGTCTGGCCGATGCCGGTGGGGTCGCTGTTGTCGCGGCGCGCCATGAGGTTGCCGCTGGGACTCCAGGCCCCGGCGAAGATCCAGCAGCCGCTGGCGGTGGACCCGTCGTCGCGAAGCTCGGCAAAGCCCGCGAGCTGCTCGCCGCCGCGGCGCATGATCTTCGTGGGGTCCTTGGGATCGGCAAGGTCCACCAGCGCACGGCCCGTGTATTCCTTGGCCAACTCCTCGGCCGTCGGGTTCTGCGGGTTGGAATACGGCCACGACAGGTTGACGATGGGATCAGGATACTTGCCGCCTTCGTCCTGGTACATCTTGCGCAGGCGCGTGAACAGCAGCGCCATGATCTCGATGTCGCTCTTGGCTTCGCCCGGGGGCTCGGCGCCCTTCCAGTGCCACTGCAGCCAGCGGCCGGAATTGACCAGCGCGCCGTCTTCCTCGGCGAAACAGGTGGTGGGCAGGCGGAAGACCTCGGTCTGGATCTTGGACGGATCCACGTCGTTGGCTTCGCCGGCATTGCGCCAGAACTCCGAGGTCTCGGTGACCAGCGGGTCCATGATGACCAGGAACTTGAGCTTGGCGAAGCCATCGTTCAGCTTGCCCTTGTTGGGCGCGGCGGCCAGCGGGTTGAAGCCCTGGGCGATGTAGCCGTTCATCTTGCCCTGCACCATGAGCTCGTAGACCTGCAGCATGTCGTAGAGCTTGTCCAGCTTGGGCAGGTAGTCGAACGCCCAGTTGTTCTCGGCCGTGGCCGCGCCGCCCCACCAGGCCTTCATCAGGCTGACGTGGAACTTGTGATAGTTCTGCCAGTAGCTGAGCTGGTTGGGACGCAGCGGCTTGAGCGTGCGCGTGTCGATGTACTTGGCGTAGTCCTGCTCCGGCTCGTTGGGCAGCGTCATGTAGCCCGGCAGCAGGTTCGACATCAAGCCCAGGTCGGTCAGGCCCTGGATGTTCGAGTGCCCGCGCAGCGCATTCATGCCGCCGCCGGCGATGCCGATGTTGCCCAGCAGCAGCTGCACCATCGCGCCGGTGCGGATCATCTGCGAACCGATGGAGTGCTGCGTCCAGCCGAGCGCGTAGAGGATGGTGGCGGCGCGGTTGGGCGCGGCCGTGGACGCCAGCAGGTCGCACACGGTCAGGAACTTGTCCTTGGGCGTGCCGCAGACGCGTTCGACCATGTCGGCCGTGTAGCGCGCATAGTGCTTCTTGAGCAGTTGGTAGACCGTGCGCGGATGCTGCAGCGTGGGGTCGGTCTTGACGTAGCCGTCCTCGCCGCGCTCGTAGTCCCAGGATTGCTTGTCGTAGGTGCGCTTTTCGGCGTTGTAGCCCGAGTACAGCCCCGCATCGAACGCGAAATCCTCGCGCACGAGGAACGAAAAGTCGGTGTAGTTGCGCACGTACTCGTGCTGGATCTTGTCGTGATCCAACAGGTACTTGATGACGCCACCCAGGAAGATGATGTCGGTGCCGGTGCGTATGGGCGCGTAGAAGTCCGCCACGGATGCCGAGCGCGTGAAGCGCGGATCCACGACGATCAGCTTGGCCTTGTTATGGGCCTTGGCTTCGGTGACCCATTTGAAGCCGCACGGGTGCGCCTCGGCGGCATTGCCGCCCATGATCAAAACAATGTCCGCGTTCTTGATGTCGACCCAATGGTTCGTCATCGCTCCACGGCCAAACGTCGGGGCAAGACCTGCCACCGTCGGGCCATGTCAGACACGGGCTTGGTTATCGAATGCCAGCATCCCCATGCTGCGCACGGTCTTGTGCGTGATGTAGCCGACCTCGTTGCTGCTTGCCGAGGCCGCCAGCATGCCGGTGGTGACCCACCGGTTGACGGTCTTGCCGTCCGCGGTCTTCTCGACGAAGTTCGCGTCGCGGTCGGCCTTCATGAGCTTGGTGATGCGGGTGAGGGCTTCGTCCCAGGACATCCGCACCCACTTGTCCGAACCGGGCGCCCGGTATTCCGGGTACTTCAGGCGGTTGGGACTGTGGATGAAGTCGATCAGGGCCGCGCCCTTCGGACAGAGGGTGCCGCGGTTGACGGGGTGGTCGGGGTCGCCTTCGATGTGCATGATGCTGGCGCGCGCGTTCTTCGAGCCATCGCCCAGGCCGTACATCAGCAAACCACAGGACACCGAACAGTAGGGACAGGTGTTGCGCGTTTCTGTCATGCGCGCAAGCTTGAACTGGCGCACTTCGGCCATGGCCGTACCGGGGGCTACCCCCAGCATGGCCAGGCTGGAGCCTGCCAGGGTTGCACCGGTCACCTTGAAGAACTGGCGGCGATTCATGTTGACCATGAAGCACTCCTCTCCGGGTGTATGAAGGAAGCGGGAATTTCCTGGACGAAAAGCCCCACGACTTCCAAGGGAATTTGAGCAAGTATAGGCCTACGAATTGGGCGCGTCATGCTGCGCGCAGCGCGCGGTTTTGGCGTCGGTCCGAGATTTGGCGCGTAAATGCGCCTTCTTCGCGGAATTTGCGGCACTGCAGCGCTGCTACGATGGCCGGCGGCCGCGGTGTTCCCGTCGGCCCCGTCCGCGCGCGGCCCACGCTGCCGCCTTTCATTTGTTCCGCATGACCGTTGGAGCGCCGATGCGCCGCCTTGCCCCCCTGGCCCTGTTGCTGGCCGCCGCCCACTTCGCCCTGATGCCGCCGGGCACCGCCCAGGCGGCGCCCGCCAAGCCGACGCCGGCCGCCGCCGCGACCGAGGCGGCCCAGCAGGCGGCGATGGAAGGCTATCTGTATTTCTACCCGCTGGTCACCATGGACCTGACCCGGCGCCAGTTCACCCACCCGGCGCGCGGACAGGCTGGCGCGCCGGCCAACACGTTCCTGCATGGGCGCACCTTGCCGCGCGCGGGCGACGCCGCGCCGTGGGCCAATCCCGACATGCTGCGCAGCACGGGCTGGGTCGACCTGACGGCCGGGCCCGTCGTGCTGTCCGTGCCCGACACGCAGGGCCGGCGCTACACGCTGACGCTGCTGGACATGTGGACGGACGTGTTCGCCACGCTGGGCTCGCGCAGCACCGGCACGGCCAAGGGTAATACCGCCATCGTGCCGCCGGGCTGGCGCGGCGTGCTGCCCTCCGGCATGGCGCGCATCGACGCGCCCACGGTCCACGTCTGGGCCAGGACACTGATCCAGGCCGACGGCCCCGCGGACCTGGCCGCGGCCAACGCGCTGCAGGACGGTTTCGTCCTGACGCCGCTGGCGCAGTGGAACCTGCCCGCGCAGGCGCCGCGGTCGAAGGCCGACCCGTCGCTGGATCTGAACATTCCGGTGCGCGAGCAGGTGGACGCGATGCCGACCGACGCGTTCTTCACCTACGCCGCGGAATTGCTGCGCAAGCACCCGCCGCACGCCACGGACCAGCCGGTGCTGGCCCTGCTGCGGCGCGTGGGGCTGGTGCCCGGCAGGCCCTTCGATTTCGACAAGCTCGATCATTCCGCCAAGCAGGGAATGCGCCGCGGCGTGCGCGCGGCGCGCGAACGGATGGAGGCCGCGGCCGGCCAGTCGTTGCGCGGCGCGAACGGCTGGTTGCGGGAGACGGCCAGCGTCGGCGTCTACGGCAACGCATGGCTGCAGCGCGCGCTTGCCGCGCAGGCGCAGCCGGGCAGCGGCCTGCCGGAAGACCTGACCGTGCTGGTGCTGGCCGCCGACAGCGATGGTGCCCTGCTGGACGGCGCGCACCGCTATACGCTGCATTTCGACGGCGACCAGGTGCCCGGCGCGGGCGCGCTGTGGTCGCTGGCTGCCTATGACGCCCAGGGCATGCCCGTGCCCAATCCGGTCGACCGCCACGCGCTCGGCAGCCGCAACCCGCTGCGCTATAACGCGGACGGCTCGCTGGACCTGATCTTCAGCCACGCCGCGCCGCCGCCCGAGGACCAGTCCAACTGGCTTCCCATCCCCGGGGCCGGTCCGGTGGGCATGCTGCTGCGCGTCTACGCGCCGGGCCCGGCGGTGCTGGACGGCTTGTGGACGCCGCCCGCCGTGCGCCGCGACGTCCCCGAGGCGGCCGCGCAGGCGGATGAGGCGGCCCAGGCCGAGGGCGGAGCCGCCCCGCGGGCGGCGGACGCGACGCCCGCGGCCGCCACGTCGGATCCGGTTGCGCCGCCCGCCAAGAAACCCTGAAAGGCGCGCCGCTTAAGGCCTCATGTCAGCCGCCAGCCGCTACCATAGACGTTTTATTCACGAACGAGCCGCCCGCCATGGACGACGCCTTTAGCCACCAATTGTCGATGACCATCCTGATGACGCCGGACATGGCGAACTTCTCAGGAAACGTACACGGCGGAACCATCCTCAAGTATCTGGACCAGGTGGCCTACGCCTGTGCCAGCCGGTACGCCGGCCAATATGTCGTGACCCTGTCGGTCGATCAGGTGGTGTTCCGCGAACCGATCCACGTGGGCGAGCTGGTGACGTTTCTGGCGGCGGTGAACTACACCGGCCGCACGTCGATGGAAATCGGCATCAAGGTGGTCACCGAAGACATCCGCAAGAAGCTGGTGCGCCACACCAACAGCTGCTATTTCACGATGGTGGCGGTGGACGACAACGGCGCCCCGACCGCGGTGCCGCCGCTGGAACCCCGCACGCTGGAAGAAAAACAGCGCTTCAAGGCGGCCGGACTGCGGCGCGAGCTGCGCCAGGAAATGGAACGCCGGCACGACGAAATCAAGCGCGAAACCACGCACGACGCGCCCGGCGCCTGACGGCCCCATCGCGGCCCCATCGCGGCCGGCAAGCCGCCCTCCGGCCCGCGCCAGATTCCCCCGCCTTCAGGACACCCTGCGGCGGGGGTTTTTCATGCGCGCTCCACGCCGGCCGGCGGCGCGGGCGGCGCGGCGGCGGGCTCGCGGTCGCGGCCAACCATGCGCTTGAGGCCCAGCCATTGCTGCGACCAGAAGCCCTGGCCGTAGTCGCGCGCGCCCAGTTCGGCCTGCTGGTCATGGATGCCGGTCGGGCCGTAGCCCACGCCGAAGCGCGCGGTGCGGAACAGCACGTCCCAGATCGGAAACAGCGCGGCGAAGTTGTAGCCGCCGACCGGGCCCGGCGACGAGGCGTCGTAGGCGATGGAATGGTGGTGCCGGTGAAAGCGCGGGCTGACCAGCAGGCGTTCGCCCAACGCGCCGAAATGCATGCGCAGGTTGGCATGCGAGAAGCTCTGCGCAAGCTGGGTGATGGCGACCACCATCACGAACTGCGCCGGCGGCACGCCCACGAGCTGCGACACGAATACGACGAGCACGTCGCGCAGCATGTCGTCCAGCAGATGGTTGCGATCGTCGCTCCAGATGGTCATCTGGCGCTGGCTGTGATGCACGGCATGCAGCGCCCAGAGCCAGCCGTAGCGGTGCTGCGCGCGATGGTAGAAGTAGTCGACCGCGTCGAACAGCAGCAGGTAGATGATGAGGCTGACCCACGCCTTGTCGGTCACGCCAGGCCAGTACTGGTCCAGCTGGAACGGCGCAAAGCCCCACACGTGCAACTGGCCGAAGATGCTGTCCCAGAACGGATCAATGGTGAAGAACAGCAGGAGCCGGAACGCGCCCAGGCGGTGGATCAGCGTGTACAGCACGTCGATGCCGATCTGGCGGCGGTCGGTCACCGGCTCCACGGGCCGCAGGCGCTGCAGGGGGCCGAAGACCAGCACCAGCACCGCGACCTGCAACAGCCCCACCAGCAGCCACATGGTGGCGTCGTAGCCGTCTTCGATGAAGTTGCTCATGCCCAGGTGGAACAGCGCGGGCTGAATCGCCGTCTCGAAGAGCCATTGCTGGCAGTCCCCGAAGAGTTGGCTAAGCGTATCCATGTTCAGTGATGCGTGGCGATCCAGTCGCGATAGGCCGGATGGGTGTTCAAGGTAGCGAAACAATAGCCCTTGCGCTGCAAACCTTCAATCAGCGGTTCCAGCACGGCGGGCGCCCAGGGATCCTGGCGCGACCAGATGCCCAGGTGCGCCAGCAGGATGTCGCCGGGCTTGATGGTGCGCAGCGCCTGGTCCAGCAGTTTGGCGTTGGGGTATTTGTCGCTGGGCAGCTCGTCGCCCAGGAACCCGGCCGGCGACCAGCCCACGTGCTCGAAGCCGCAGGCCTTGGCCGCCTTGAGCAGCGCGGGCGAGGTCTTGCCGCCCGGCGCGCGGTACAGCGGCAGCATGTCCTTGCCCGTCATCTGGTGGAACCGGGCCACCGGACGCTTGATCTCGGCGCAGTACTGCTCGGCCGTCCATTCGGCGCGCTTGCCGGCGTCCGGGCCGGCGCTGGGCTTGACGCGGAACTTGCCGCCGGGCAGGTCGCCCTGCCAGTAGACGTGGTCGTAGGTGTGCGAGGCAAAGGCGTGGCCTTCGGCGGCGCGCGCCTTCCACCAGGGCGCCCACACGTCGTCCAGGCTGGCGCCGTCGGTCAGCGTGCGTTCGTTGGCCAGAAAGAAGGTGACCTTGACCTGGTGGCGCTTCAGCACGTCGGCGATCAGCGGCGCCACGCCCATGTGGCCGGTGTCGAAGGTCAGGTACACCGGCTTGTCGCAGGTGGCGGGCGGCGGGGCCGCGCCGACGGCCGAGGCCGACAGCGCGAGGCACAGGACCGCGCCGGCACGGGCGCGCCAGGGCGCGGGCCGGCGCGTGCGCGCGGCGTGCGGACGGCTACCGGGTCGGCGCATGATTCAGCGTCCAGACGCCATGGGGCGACTTGCCCACCGGCACCTGATTGACGACCTTTTTCTGTTCCAGGTCCACCACGGTGAGCTTGCGCGCCCAGCGCGAAGTCACCAGCAGCGTCTTGCCGTCGGCCAGCACGTCCATGCAGTCCGGGCCGCCGGGCACCGGGAAGGTATCCACGACAGTGAGCGTCTGCAGGTCGATGCGGCTGATGGAATTGGCGGTGCGGTTGCTGACGAACAGGTGGCGGTGGTCGCCCTGCGCGCGGAAGGCGTGCGCGCCCGCCGCGGTCTGGATGCGCTTGACCAGCTTGGCCGGGCCGTTGCTGACGTCGTAGGCTTCGACGTAGGAGTCGCCGGTCAGCGCCACCAGCAGCGTCTTCTGGTCGGGCGTCAGGAACACGTCGGCGGGCGTTTTGCCCACTGGCACCGTCCACTTGGGCGTCTGCGTGGCCAGGTCGATGGCGATGAGCTGGTCGCTGTCCTGCAGCGTGACGTAGGCCGTCGTGCTGTGCTTGTCGATCATGATGTGGCTGGGCGTCTTGCCCGCCTGGATGCGCTTGACCAGCGTGAGGTCAAAGCCCTTTTCCAGCGGCTTCCAGGCATAGATGTCGATGTGGTCCAGGCGGTTGGCCGCCGTGACGAACCACTTCATGTCCGGCGAAAACTGCAACTGGTAGGGATCGACGATACCCGTCAGCGTGCGCTGCACGTCGCCCGTCTTGGGATCCATCAGGGTGATGGTGTCGCCGGTGGCGTTGGCCACCATGAGCGACTTTTCGTCGGGCGTCAGGTAAAGGTGGTGCGGCTCCTTGCCGGTGGGCACCCGTCGCAGCTCCTTGTAGGTGGCCGGGTCGATGATGCTGACGTTGGCGTCCAGGGAATTGAGGACAAAGATCGGGGCGGAAGCCGCCGCGGCGCTAAGCGCCATCCCCACGCCGAAAACGGCGCAGCGGACGAAATGCATGGGGTTCAATTTGAGGATCCGGCAAGGAGAAAACGGGCGGGCGCCCGATGCTCGCCATTTTAGGCACAGCCGCCTGACAAAAGGGCCACGCGCGGGGCGCGTCGGCGGCTTTGGCGACAAACGCATACGCCTGTTGCGACCCAGCAACAGGCGCGCGGAAAACGCGCCATACGGCCCCGAAAACCTACTTCGCGGGCATGGGCTGGCCGCTGGCGTCGACCCAGTTTCCGTCGCGCAGGTCACCCTCTCGCAAGGCCGCGGCGCGCGTCGCGGAAGACGGCCCCAGATCGCTTTCCAGCACGCCGCCTTCGGGGCCGACCACGAAGGTGCCGATCCCCGTCTGGCCGTAGCGCGCGGGCCAGGCGACGATCCGGTACGCGTTGCCTGCCGCGTCCGGAATGACCTTGTAGCGATAACCGAAATAGGCATCGTCCGCCGGCACGTCCGGCCCCATCGCCAGGGCATCCGGGCCGAAGGCTTGCGGCGGCGCGTCGGGCAGCTCGGGCCAGTACAGGCCATCGCGCTCGCCGGGGCGGCTGACCAGCCGCATCGCGTAACGTCCCTGCCCGACGCCCTGCCGATAGCGGGTCTGCGCGGCCTGAAGTTCCTGCAGGGTTTCGATGGCGGTCAATTCGTTGCGGTCGATGGCGCGACGCCGGATCTCCGCCTTGCCCGTCACTGGGTCGAAACGCCATCCCTGGCCGGCGCGCACGAGCGGCACCGGCAGCGTCCATCCGGAATCGCCCACCGCCACCCAGGAGCGCCCGTCGTCGGCGACGATCTCGTGCTTGCGCACCCACGCCGCCAGATAGCGGTAGATGTCTTCCTGGTCGACGCCCCCCGGCACGAGCTGCCGGTGGTTCGGCCCCAGCACCTTTCTCAGGGCATCGACGTCATTCAAGGCCAGCGCGTCCGTGAACGCCTGCGCCGCCGCCTGGGCGCTGGGATAGACGGCCTGCGACCAGGCCGGGGCCGCGACACCGAGCGCCAGCGCCGACGCGGCGCACAGCACGCGCAAACGAGCAATCGTCATGGGAACTCCGCTGTTCATGGTGCTTATCTCCGGCCGCCGCCGCCCCGGCCGCCGCCACCGCCGCCGCGGCTCGGCGCACCGCCTCCGCGATGCGGCGCGCTGGCGCCGGTGCTGCGGTGGGGGGCTGCGCCCCGGCTCACGTCACTGCGCTGGTTCTGCTGCCGCATGCGGTTGCCGTCGCCCGCGCCGCTCAGGGCGTTGCTGGTGTTGGTGGCGCGCGCCCGGTCGCGCGCGGCGGCCTCGTCGGCGCGCTGGCGCTGCGCCGCGGCCTGGCGGTCGTGTGTCGATACGCTGGAGGCGCGGTCCGGCTGGCGGTCCTGCGTCGAGACGCCGGAAGACCGGTTCTGCTGCCGGTCCTGCGTGGACACGCCCGCGCCGCGGTCACGGGCGCCCTGGCCGCCCTGTGGGCCTTGGCCTTGCGCGCGGCCCGCCGCCCCGTCGCCCCGACCGCCCTGCTGCCCGCGGGCGCCTGCGTCCCCGCCGTGTCCGGCGATCGGCTGGCCGGTGCGCCCTTCGAAAGACTGCGCGGCGCGCTCGCGCGCCGCATCGCGCGAACCCGCCGCGGCGGCACCTTGCCCCGCCTGCGCGCGGTTCTGCAAGCCGGCCTGCCGCTGGCTGTCGAACCGCTGGCGGCTGGCCTGGTCGGCATACGGCGCATTGCCGCGATTGGCGGCGTTGTGCTGCCACGTGGACCGGTTGTTGTTGACGTTGGTGCGGTCCAGGCGATTGTTGACGTTGATGTTGTTGTAGCGATCCACGTCGATGTCGATGTCGCCGCGTCCCCAATCGGCATCGCCCCACATCGAATTGATCGCCGCGACCCCCAGCCCGAACCCGATGCCGGCGACCAGCGAAGTCGCGAACATCGACCCCGGCGGCGGCGGGTAGTAATAAGGGGGATACGAGGGATACGCCCAGGTGCCGTAGACCACCGTGGGGTTGTAGCTGGGCACGTAGACCACCTGCGGATCGGCCGGCTCGATCACCACGACGGTCTTCTCGTTCTGGGTGGTGGTCTTGACCGTCTGCTCCGGCGTGGTTTTCAGGTTGCCAGCCTTCTGGGCCTGCGTTCGCAGCCGCTGGACGGAATCCATGACGGCTTCCGGCTGCGCGAGAAAGGCATCGCCGACGGATTTCACCCAGGTCGGTTCGCGTCCCATCATGTCCATGACCGACGGGAAGGCAACGAGCGACTTGACGCTGGGATCCCAGGATTCGGACTCGACCGCCCTGACGGCGTCGTCGCCGGACTGCGAGCTGTGCGCGGCCGACCATTTGGCGGCCGCCGCGATGTCGTCCGGGTAGGTCGACCCCATGAGGATCTGCGACAGCAGCGCATCCGGGTACAGCGCCACGGGCGCCATCAGCTGGTCCAGCTGCGCGTTGCTCAGCTTGGTCTGCGCCCAGGCGGGAAAACAGACGGACAGCCCCAGGCAGATCAGGCCGATGAACCACGTTTGCACTCGCCGCATTTCCGTTCTCCGCAAGCAAAGCATCAGCCACAAGCCAGGAGGGAACCGCCGGATCTCGCAAAGACAATATATGCCTAACCCCACCGGTTTGGAAGCGCCGGCGCAGTGCGCCTTGCCTGCGCTTTTCGGACTACGCCTCGCGGCGGACGAGACCGCCGCAGGCAGACTGGATTGCGCCCACGGCCGGGCCTATACTGGATTCGCCGTTGCTGGACAGTCCTTTTCCTAAAGGAGAGGCAACATGTACAGGCACTTGCTCATCGCCGTGGACGGTTCGTTGCTGTCGGAATCGGCATTCAAGCGCGCGCTCGTCTTCGCCAAGGAAATGGGCGCCACCCTCACCCTGCTGCGGGCCATCCCGGAAGACCATCTGCTGGTGTATCAAGCCGAGATGCTGGGCTCCACCGAAGGGCATTACACCGACCAGGCACGCAAGAACGCGCAGGCGTATCTGGAAGGGCTGGAGGCCGAGGCGCGGCACGCGCTCGTGCCCTGCGAGGCCATCGTCACGGTCAACGACCACCCGCACGAGGCCATTGTCGATACGGCGCAAAAGCTGGGGTGCGACCTGATCGTGATGGGATCGCACGGGCGTCACGGCATGACCGGATTCCTGCTGGGCAGCGAGACGCAGCGCGTGCTGGCCCGCACGCGGTTGCCGGTGCTGGTGTACCGCTAGGGACGCAGGGCGCGCTGCAAGCGCCAGGTCCGCGATGTCCGTGGCCGGCGGGCCGGGTCAGGCCGCCGCCAGTTCGTGCTGGAAGGTGAAGCTGTCCGCATACATGTGGTCCAGGCTGGCGCCGCGCTCGGCCAGCAGGTGCTTGGCCTGCCGGATCATCTCGGGCGCGCCGCACAGGTAGAAGGCATGCTCCGACAGGTCCTGGTGATCTTCCAGGACGGCGTGCTGCACGTAGCCGCGTCGACCCGTCCACGCCTGGCCCGCGCGCGACAGCACCGGCACGAAATTGAATTCATACAGGCGGCCGGCCCAGCGCGCGATCTCGTCGCGCAGGTACAGGTCGGCTTCGGTGCGCATGCCCCAATACAGCGTGACGGGCGGGCAGTCCTCGTTGTCCAGCAGGGATTCGAGGATGGCCTTGATCGGCGCGATGCCGGTGCCCGTGGCCATCATGATGAGCGGGCGCCAATCTTCCTCGTGATAGCTGAAAACGCCCAGCGGCGCTTCGATTTCCACCGGCGCGCCCGCGCCCGCCTGTCCCAGCCACTGGTCCGTGCAGCGCCCGCCCGGAATGCGCCGGATGTGGAAGTCGATCAGGTTGCCGGCAGGCGCCGAGGCCATGGAGAAGCTGCGCGTCGCGCCGTCCGGGAGGACGACGTTCATGTACTGGCCCGGCGCGTAGTCCAGGCCTTCGCCGGGCAGGGCCAGCGTCAGATGGATGACGTCGTCGCAATAGGCCTGGATGCGATGGATCGTCGCGGGGATGCGGCGCGGCTCGGGGAACGCCTGCCGGCTGCTGGCGACGCTGATGCACAGGTCGCCCGTCGGGCGGGCCTGGCACGCCAGCGCGTAGCCCTGTTCGGCCTCTTCGGGGGTGAGCGCCATGGGGAACTCGTCGTAGCGCACGGCGCCGGACGCGAGCTTGATGCGGCAGGTGCCGCAGCCGCCGAAGGTGCATTCGTGCGGCAGCTTCACCGCCGACCGCTGCGCGCCTTCCAGCACGGATTCGCCCGCTTCGACCTCGAACGCCTCGTCGGTTTCCAGGATGTGCACGCGGTATGCCATGGCGCCCTCGCTTATTTCTTGATGTCCGCTTCGACCAGCACCTTCATGCCGCGCGGTTCCAGCAGCTCGGCCAGCGCGGCCAGCGCCGCCAGGCCGGCTTTGGTGTCCTGCTCTCCGTTGCCGCCGCTCAGGCCCACGCCGCCGATCACTTCGCCGTTGACGACGATGGGAAAGCCGCCCACGAATACGGCGAACTTGCCGTCAAAGCTCCACTGGATGCCGAAGGCTTCGTTGCCGGGCAGCGCCGGGCCGTTGGGCGGGGTGTTGAACAGGTGCGTCGAGCGCTTGTGCCCCGCCGCGGTGAAGGCCTTGTTCCAGGCGATCTGCGGGCCCGTGATGCGCGCGCCGTCCATGCGTTCGAGCGCGATCGGATAGCCGCCGTCGTCCACGACGCAGATCGATTCCAGGACGCCGATTTCCTGCGACTTGGCGATGGCGGCGCGCACCATGACGCGCGCTTCTTCGAGTTCCAGGCGATAGATCTGTTTCATTGCAAAGCCTCTGGTGGTGGGTTGGCCGTCAGCCGGCGCGGTAGACGGTCTTGATCTGCGTATAGAACTCCAGGCCCACGCGGCCCGATTCGCGGAACGTGGACGTGCTGGAGTGTTTCAGGCCGCCGAACGGCGCATTGATGAGGTTGCCGGTGGTGGTGCGGTTGATCTTGACCGTGCCGGCCTGGATGTCCCGCGCGAAGCGGTGCGCATACCGCGCATCGGTGGTGGCGATGGCGGCCGACAGCCCGTATTCCGTGTCGTTGGCCTGCGCGATGGCGTCCTCATAGCCGTCGACTTCGATCAAGGCGATGACCGGCCCGAAGATCTCCTCGCGCGCGATGCGCATTTTCTGGGTCACGCAGGCAAACAGCGCTGGCGTGACGTAATAGCCGCGGTCAATGCCCGGCCCCGTCAGGCGGTCTCCGCCGTGCAGGTGCGTGGCCTCCTGCTTGCCCAGTTCGATGTAGCCCAGCACATTGTCGAGCTGCCGGGCGGTCGCCAGGGGCCCCAGGTCGAAGTTGCCTTCCAGGCCGTTGCCGATGGTCAGCGTGCGGATTCTGGCCAGCAGCTTGTCCGTGTAGGCCTGGCTGACCTTGCGGTCGACCAGCACGCGGCTGGTGCCGGTGCAGGCCTGGCCGCTGAGCGAAAAGCCGCCCTTGACCGCCAGGTCCACCGCGCGGTCCAGGTCGGCGTCGGCCAGCACGATCAGCGGATTCTTGCCGCCCAGTTCCATCTGGGTGCGGGTGGTCAGGCCCGCCGTCCGGTGGATCTGCTCGCCGGCCGCGGTGGAGCCGGTGAACGAAATGGCGCGCACCTGGCTGGCGGCGGTGATGGCCTGGCCCACCGCGCCGGCGGGGCCGGTCAGGAAGTTCAGCACGCCTGGGGGCAGGCCGGCCTGCACGAAGGCTTCCGTCAGACGGTAGCCCGACAGCGGCGCGTCCGACGACGGCTTGAACACCACCGTGTTGCCCGTGATCAGGGCCGGCGCGATCTTGCGCGCGGGGATGGAGATGGGGAAGTTCCACGGGGAGATCACCGTCACCACGCCGAGCGGCTCGCGCTGGCTGTAGACGATCATGTCCGGATCGTCGTTGGCGAAGGTTTCGCCCGTGAAGGACTGGCCCTCGACGGCGTAGAAGCGGATCGTCTGGGCGGACCGCAGGACTTCGTCCTTGGCGAGGTTCAGGCCCTTGCCCTCTTCGCGGGTCAGTTCGCGCGCGATGGCGTCGGCCTGGTCTTCCAGGTGCTGGGCCGCGCGGAACAGGATGGCGGCCCGCTTGGAGATCGGCATGTCGCGCCACGCGGCGAAGGCTGCGTCGGCCGCCCGGACCGCCTGCGCCGCGTCCTCGGCGTCCGACACCTGAAACAGTCCGACCACGTCGCGGGTGTCGGCCGGGTTGAGGTTCGGGGCGGTTTTTCCCGTGCCGCTGGGCATCCAGTTGCCGCCGATGTAGTTCATGAACACGTGCTGCGAGAGATCTTCCACGGGAGCGCTTCCTTGGTCGGGGCCGGCGTGGCCGGAGTGAGGCGTCTGAGCCAGGTTCAGAACATTGTATACTTTAATCACTTTGCGACGATCGGTGGAAACCCCACCCGCGCATCCAGCGAAAAGGCTCCCTCCCGGGAGCCTTACGCCTGGGAGGCCGGCGCCATCAACTCCAGATGAGCACCGCGCAGATGGTCGACACGGACAGGGCCAGCAGCACCGGCAGCAGGAGGGCGCGGACCAGGGACAACACGTTCACCCGCGCAAAGCCCGCCACCGCGATCAGCGAGGACCAGGCGATCAGCGTGCCGCCTCCCGTCCACACGGCGCCCATCTGGCCGACCGCCGCCAGCGTGGCGGGGTCCACGCCCACCACCGGGCCGAGGGCGCCGGACAGCGTGCCGGTCAGCGGCAGGCCGGCAAAACCCGAGCCGTCGATGCCGGTGATCATGCCGACGAGCAGCACGCCGAACGCGACCAGGAAGTGGTTTTCGGGGATCAGGTGCTGCGCGGCCGAGATCACCTCGAACAGCAGCCCGGGCGCCTGCGCCGCGGGCACGCCCAGGATCTGCGCGGCCGTCTCGTTCGCGCCCACGAAGAAGAAACCGGCGATCGGCAGCACGGAGCCCATGGCCTTGAAGGCGAAGACAAAGCCGTCCGTGACGTGTTCCGGACAGACGTCCAGCATCTTGCGCGGGCCTTCGGCCGCCAGCGTCACCAGCATCATCACCACGAAGGCGACGCCGCCCACCAGCGCCGCCGCGTCGCCGCCGCGCAACGCGGGCAGGGACGGGAACAGCCGGGGCAGCACCATCACGCCGATCACCGCCAGAAAGGCCAGCGGCGTCACCACCGCGAAAACCTTGGACCAGCGGATGCGGCGCGCTTCCTCGCCCAGCGCCGGGCCGTCGGGCAGCGCGGGGTCCGCGCCCATGGTGCCGCGGGCGAGCTCCGCCTTGTCGAAGGAGCCGGCCTGTTCGATCCGGGCCAGGCTGCCATCCTGGGCGCGCGCCTGCCAGGCCGACAGCAGCGCGGCATCGGCGGGAACGATCTGGCGGCGAACCAGCAGGTACGCCGCCGTCAGCGCGATGGCGCCGGTGATCAGGGACAACACCAGCGCGCGGTCGGCCACCACCGCCGCGCTGACCGCCGCGCCGGCCGCCTTGGCGCTGATGCTGGGCGCCACGCCGATCACATAGTCCGAGGACAGGGCCATGCCCTGGCCGGCGATCGCGATGGCCATAGCGCCGGCCAGCGGCGGCAGTCCCGCTGCGATGGCGGCCGGCAGCAGGATGGCGGACACCAGCGGCACCGCGGGGGTCGGCCAGAAGAACAGCGAGATCACATACGTACAGAGGGCGATGATCAGGAAGGACGAATGCCCGCCGCGCATGATGCGGCGAAAGGGTTGGACCATGCGCACGTCCGCCTGCAGCGTCTTGAGCGAATTGAGCAGGGCCGTCATGAAAGTGATGACCAGGAAGATGTTGAACAGCTCCTTGGCCGCGACGAAGCTGGCGGAAAAAATGCCGATCAGCGCGCTGATCGGATTGCCCGTGATCGCCAGCACGACCAGGAACGTGCCGATGACGGATGGCACCACCACATTGGCCCGCAGGATCATCGTCAGGATGATGGCGGCGACGCTGATCAGGTACATCCAATGAGCGGCATTGAGCACGACGTCGGATTGCATGCGCTATTCCCCTTGTATATGGGTGGCTGTTGGGTCGCCACCATCGGTATACTATATTTCGTTTGCAGGCATACCAACCGAAATATGCATCGCCTAGGGAAAGCGATAGGGCCAGAAATGGCCTGAATAACGGCTTAAAAACAGGGGTTTACCCTGATTTGTCGGGAATTTGCGGGCGCAGCGTGATTTCATGGATAGACTATCGTATACATAATTGACTTGTGACGCCGCATGCTGTCTACGTTGGCTTTTCCCGACCTGTGGCATTACGCCGCCATGGCGGCCGTGGTGTTCGGCGCCGCGGTGGCGCAGGGCGTGGGCGGCGTGGGCTTTGCCATGTTTGCCGCGCCCGTGGCGGCCATGTTCTTTCCCCAGCTCGCGCCCGGCCCGCTCCTGACCCTGGGCGGCTTCATTTCCCTGCTGACCGCGCTGCGCGAACGGGCCGCCATCGACTGGCCGGCCGTCTCGTATGCCCTGGCCGGGCGCGCCGTGGGGACCCTGATCGCGATCTATGCCATGGCGCGTTTCGCGCCGCAGGCGCTAGGCGTGCTGTTCGCCTGCATGATCCTGATCGCGGTGGCGCTGAGCGTGGCCGGACTGCGGTTTTCCGCCACGCCCGGTCGCGTGTCGGGCGCGGGCGTGGCCTCCGGGATCATGGGCACGATGACCTCGGTGGGCGCGCCGCCCATCGCGATCGTGCTGCAGCATGCGGCCCCGGCGCGGTTGCGCGCCACGCTGGGGATGGTGCTGTTCCTGGGTTCGATCTTTTCGCTTGCGATGCTGGCGCTGGCCAAGCGCTACACCGGTTACCACGCCGGACTGGCGCTCAGCCTGGCGCCTTTCCTGCTGGCCGGCTTCGCGGTCTCCAACCGGCTGCGCACCCTGCTGCCGCCCCGCGCCGTGCGCGGCGTGCTGCTCGCGGCCTGCGCCATGGGCGCGGTGGGGGTGCTGGTGAAAGCCTTCTGGACGCAGTGAAGCCTGGATGCCTGACCTGATGCCTGACCTGATGCCTGACCATCTGCCTCGCCTGATGCCCGCCGCCGCCCGCGACGACCGGCTACACCCGGTAATACAATGGCGACTGTATCCATTACGCCAAATCTGCTCGCCATGACAACTTCTCCCGTCAGCACGCAAGCCGTAGAGACGCAGCACTCCGCCTCGCTGAAGATCGGCGAGCAGCATCCGCAGCTGTTTGCCGTCATCCGCGACAAGCTGCGCGAGCGCATCCTCAGCGGCGAATTCACGCCCGGCGACCGCCTGGTGGAGGGCCGCTTATCCGAGGAGATGGGCGTCTCGCGCATTCCGGTGCGCGAGGCGTTGCGTGCGCTGGCCGCCGAAGGCCTGGTCACGATCGAGCCGCGCCGTGGCGCTTCCGTGTCGGTGCTTTCCGACGCGGTTGCCTATGACATGGTGGAGGTTCGCGCCACGCTGGAAGGGCTGAACGCCAAGCTGGCGGCGCAGCGCCGCGACGAAAAGACCGTGGAACGCCTGCAGGCGTTTCTGCGCGAAGGCACGGAAGCGGCGCGCGACGAGCAACTGGACAAGTTCCTGGCGCTCAATTCTGAGTTCCACGAAATGCTGGCCACGATCGGCGGCAATGTGGTGCTGACCGATCTGATGCGTTCGCTGCGCGACCGCACCGCCCTGCTGTTCGCGCCCAGCAACATGCGGCGCGCCAAGCAGAATTGGGACGAGCATTCCCAGATCCTGAACGCCGTCATTGCCGGCAACGGCGATCTGGCGGCGCTGCTGGCCAGCCAGCACGTGCATAACGCCGCCAAGGCGTATACCGAGGCGCAGCAGCCGCCGCAACAGGCCTCGGTGGCCTGAGGCCGTACCGGCGGATCGGCCGGCCGCCGGTTGCGCCGGCCGCCGGTTGCGCCGACCGCCGGATACGCCGGCCGCTGGTTATGCGCCGGCCGTCGTCAGGTCGCGGCGGCTTCCACCGGGCCCGGCGCGGCGCCAACCACGATGCCCTTGCCGTTCTGCACTACCCACGACACCTTGACGTCGCCATTGACGAAGGTCTGGCAGGCCATGCGGTAACCGGCCTCGAAATCCTCCGGCCGCAGGTGCTTGCGCTCCTTGGGCTTGATGGCGTCGGTGTTTTCCAGCCCCTCTTCGATCCGGCACTTGCACGTGCCGCACAGGCCGCCCCCGCATTTGAACGGGATGCCGCCCTTTTCCTTGAGCGATACCCGCAGCAGGTTGCTGTTCTCCGGCGCGGTGGCGACCTTGCCGCCATTGGAAATGAACGTGATCTGAACCATGGTTTCAGTGCTCCGTGGCGACGGCGTTGGACCGCAGCGTCAGCGTCGATTCCATGCTGCCAAAACGCGTCAGGTGCGCCAGTTCCTTGCGGGCGGCGTCCACCGACGCGAACTTCTCCAGGAACTTGGACGGCACGTGATTGACCACGTAAGGCGGCGTCTCCTCGGTGACGACCAGCTTGATGTCGCGGTGCAGGCAGGCAATGCTGAAGACCGCGAGCGCGCGCCCGTAGAAGACGTAGTCGTAGGTTTCGATGATGTCCGCCCCGTCCCCCGCCTCGGTGCGAAAGACGCCCGGCTTGGAGGTCAGGATCACATAGGTCGATGCCATGGCCGTCATGCCTCCAGGTCCTGGACCAGTTCGATGTCGCGATTGAGCCAGAGCTGGCAGGCCAGCCGGTACCCCTGGTCGATGCGGTCGCCGAGCTGCTTTTTTTCCTTCCAGTTCACCGGCGGCAGATGCTCGGCCCCGGCGATGATCCGGCAGGCGCACTTGGCGCATTTGCCCATGCCGCATTCGTAGCGCAGGTGCGGAAACGGAAACTGCTTGATGCCGGCCCGCACCACCAGGTTGGTGTTGTCCTTCACCACATCGGTGTAGGTCTGGCCGCCTTTATGAAACACAACGGTAGGCATGAGGTCTTCATCCAGGGTCTGCGATGCGGCCGCCGCCCGGCACGGGCCGGGCGGCGTGGCGGAAATCAGGCGGCAAGGCCCAGTTCGGGCAGCTTGATTTCGTCCTGCACGTAGTCGGTGTAGAGGGCCGTGGTGTAGAGCAGCCGCATCTGCGCGCCGATCTCGCAGATCTTCAGGCAGCGCTGCTGCAGGTCAACCGTGTTGGCGTGTTCCAGCACGATCTGGTAGCCGCGTTCGCCGTGGATCTCGTCGGACACGATGTGCAGATCGAAGAACTCCACTTCCTCGTCGGTGAAGCCGTACTTCTCGCGCAAGGTCGGCGTCTGTTTGCGGTAGATGGACGGCACCTGCGATTCCAGGCCCACCACCAGGCCGGCCACCGCCACGATCGGATCCTCGCGCATGGCCACGGCGTAACACCAGCTTTGCAGCGCGCGCGTGGTGGGCGACATGTTGTCCGGATTGGTGACCCGTTCACGGGTGGTGCCGCAGGCTTCGGCAAAGCGGATCAGCAGGTCGGTGTGGCGGTCGCCCCCGATCTCCTCTTCGTACATGTTGGCCAGCAGGAAGTCCTTGGCCTCGGTGTAGGTGTCCGGCGTGCGGGCGTACAGGTAGCCCAGGTAATCGGCGAAGGGGCCGACGTAGTGATAGTGGTTCTCGGCCCAGCGCGACAGGTGCTCGCGGCTGAGCTTGCCTTCGGCCCATGCAATCGAAAAGGGCGACGCGTTGGCGCTCTTGCCCTTGATCGCGTTTTCCAACGCGGTGCGGAATTCATCTCGGTTCATCAGTTCTGCCATGGCGCGCTCCAGGTCCGGTGGGAAGAAATTCCAGGCCTGTGGCAGCCCGGGATTGATGAACATTGTATACCGTCTACTGTTTTGATCTGCTAGGGCTATCCCGGAGTGAAGCTGCCCAAAGAGGGACGCACCAGCAATATCAGGCACTTGGCGCGGTTAGCGGGAGCGGGGCGCAACGAGGCGGCTGGACCGTGCCGCGGCAAGGACGTACAATGAATACACTTTCACTGCAATACGGACATACCATGAACACCCGCCATCCCCTCGGCGACGCCCCGATCGGCCAACAGCTTCTGGTCCACTACGCCCGCCGCGACGCCGTGCGGCACGCGACGCCCCTGTTTCCGTCGTCCTGGGCCGAATTGCTGGCGCCGTTCCGCAATGCCCGCCTGCGGCCGCTGCGCGCAGCCGCGCCCGCCGGTCGTGCGCAACGCGACGACACGGTCTGCCAGGCGGGTTGATCCGGAGCGGACGCCCAGGCACGGAGCCGGGCTGAGCGGGACAGGCGGGGCTTGCTAGCGCCTTGCGCGCAGGCTGACCTGCAGCCGCGCATCCCGCTGCGCCGCGCTGCGTTGGCGGCGCGCATTGCCGCCGGCCAGCAGCAGCACGACGGCGAATCCCACGGTGTACGCCAGCACGTCCCACCAGTCCGGCACGCTGCCGAACACGACGCGCAAAATCGGCTGTTCGATTGTCCAGCCGGACTGACGGGCGAGGTACTGGCCCAATTCCACCGCATAGCCCGACAACAGCGCCGCGACCGCCAGCGGCAGCACGCCCGCGCGGATGAAACTGCGATACAGCAGGTAGGCCCAGCCCACGGCGACGGCGTCGCCCACGAAACCGCGCAGGAAGGGATAGGGCGCGCCGACGGTGGCGATCAGGGCCAGCACCGCGGTGACGGCCAGCAGGGCGGCGAATGCGCGCCCATTGAAATTCAGGGTCATTTGAATCAGCAAACGTAAATGGTGCAACAGGGCCCCGTTCGGCGCCGCGCGGCGCCGGGCCGGCCACGGCGGCCGCAGCCGCGCGCAAACGTGCGGACCGCCGTGCAGCCCGCGCCCCCGGCCCGTAACAAGGCCAGCGCGCAGGTTACCGGAAAAGCGCCGGCCGCCTCCAACGCCGCAAGGCTTGGGCGTACCATTGAGCGGCCCGGACCACGCTCAATATGGGCGAAGCGCTGGGCTTTTCATTGCGCCGCAATCCCGAATCCCGATGAAACGCGAGGCCCGACCATGCTTACCTCACTCTGGCGCAACTGGCGGGCCTCGCGGCGGGCAGGGCTGCAGCTCGACCTGATCCTGGCCAATGCCGACCCGCAGGCGCCGCTGGCGGACCGGAACCTCTGGCTGGCGGACGTCTTTGGCTGGCTGAACCGGTCCGTCCAACGGCCGCCCCGTCAGAACGAAAACAACGATGAGGACCAGGACGGGGACGGCAACGATCCCCGCCACGCGCGCCTGCGCTACCTGCTACAGGTGCTGGAAAACAACCCCGAGGTCGCGGGCCGCGCCGCGGCGACGCTGCGCTCGGTGCTTGCCGACAACGATGCCACCGCGCTGCTGTGCGACACCGGCGTCGCGTCGCGTCCCGGTTTCTGGGGCGAATTCTGGCGCCGTGTGGTGGCCTGGATGTTGCCGCCGCCCCCGAACCGCGGCGACATGGCGGGCCTGTTCACGCGCGTCTTTCGCCGACCGGACTACGCGGCGTGGATGGAATCGCTGGACGACGCGACGCTGGCGCGCATCCGCGCGCTGGTGCGCCGGGAAGGCGGCGACGCATCTAGCAACGCATCGCGCGACCCATCATCCGCCCCATCTTCCGACGCCCTCTTCCTGCGCCTTGAACAGACCCTGATCCGCAGCATGCAGGTGCTGGTCAGCCAGGTGCGCGCGGTCGGGCTGGGCCAGGATATCCGCTCGCGCCTGCCGGGGCCCGTGGACGAGACGCCCTTCTTCACGCTGGAGGCCGCGGCCTCGGCGCTTTTTGACAGCCCGCCGGGCACGCCGCGCGACGTCCTGGGGCAGCGGCTGAATGTGTTCCGCGCCTTGCTGGACGACTGCCGGGCCGCCGGGGACGCCGTGTACGAAGAGCTCAAGCGCAACGGCGTGGCGGTCGACGTGGTCTACCAGATCGAGAGCATGAAGCTGCGCGTGGCGCGCATCGAGCTGCTGCTGGGCGTGTGGATCGACCCCACGCAGCGCCACCGGTACGTGCACCTGATCGCCGAACTGATCCGGTCCACCCAGGCGCGCGGCAGCATCCGCCACCTGGCGGCCTCCTCGTTCGCCCACCTGGCCCGCCGCGTGATGGACCGCAGCGCGGAAACCGGCGAACACTACATCGCCCGCGACTCGCTGGAATACCTGGACATGCTGAAGGCGTCGCTGGGCGGCGGCTTCATCGTGGCGTTCACGGTCTACCTGAAGTTCTTCATCGTCTCGCTGCACCTGGACAAGTTCCTCGAAGGGCTGCTCAATGCGCTGAACTACGCGGGCAGCTTTCTCGTGATCCAGTTCGCGCATTTCACGCTGGCCACCAAGCAGCCGGCCATGACGGGCCCGGCGCTCGCCCGCCGGCTCGACGCCGCCTACACCCCGGACGGCCGCGAGGCCTTCGTGGACGACACGCTGGCGATGTTGCGCTCGAACGCCGCGGCGATCCTGGGCAACCTGGCCGTGGTGCTGCCGCTGGCCTGGGCGATCCAGTGGACAGCCATGCGCGTGGCGGGGCATCCCCTGATCGACGCCGACAAGGCGCAGGACACGCTGCATTCGCTGTCGTTCTGGGGGCCCACGCCGCTCTATGCGGCCCTGACGGGCGCGCTGATCTGGCTGTCCAGCCTGATCGCCGGCTGGGCCGACAACTGGTTCGCGCTGCATCGCGTGCATGACGTGATGGCCTACGGCCGCCGCACGCGCCGGCTGCTGGGCGAGCGCGGGGCCGTGCGCTGGGCGGGCTTCTGGGAGCGCAACGTCTCGCAGATCGCGGCCAACGTGTCGCTGGGCCTGATGCTGGGCCTGCTGCCGGCCCTGGTGGACGCCCTGGGATCGACCCTGGAAGTGCGGCACGTGTCGCTGAGCGCTGGCCAGATCGCCGCCGCGGTGGCCACGCTGGGCTGGGATCTCGTGCATACGCAGGTGTTCTGGCTGGCGGTGGCGGGCACCGCGGCGACGGGCGCGCTGAACGTGATCGTGAGCTTCGCGCTCGCCTTCAATGTGGCGCTCGCCTCGCGCGACATGCGCCGCGACGACCGCGTCTCGCTGACGGCTGGCGTGCGCCGCCGCATCCTGCGGCGGCCGGCGTCGCTGTTCTGGCCGGTCAAGCCGCGGCCCGCGCCCGCGCAGTCCTAGCGCGGGGCGGGGGGGCCAAGTTCCTCCCGCCCCGCCGCGGCCGGCGCCGGGGCGAAATCCGTAGCCGCATTAGAATCAGTCCCTACGATTCCGGACTTTCCGTCCGGACGCCCTCGCAGCGCAGCCCATTCATGCTCTCGTTCTCCCGCAGCACCGTCTATCCGGCCGGGGTCGGCCTGCCCGCCGCCGAACGGCTGGGCGCCCTGGTGGCTGTCATGCTGGCGGTCTGCATGGCCAGCCTGGACACGGCCATCGCCAACACCGCGCTGCCGACCATCGCGCGCGACCTGCAGGCCAGCGAGGCCGGCTCCATCTG
This sequence comes from Achromobacter sp. NFACC18-2, assembly GCF_900108985.1. Taxonomy (NCBI): domain Bacteria; kingdom Pseudomonadati; phylum Pseudomonadota; class Betaproteobacteria; order Burkholderiales; family Alcaligenaceae; genus Achromobacter; species Achromobacter sp. NFACC18-2. The sequence continues at coordinate 105,166 of NZ_FNYM01000002.1, forward strand.
GGTCATCAGCGGCTATCAGCTTGCGATGGTGGCCGGGCTGCTGCCAGCGGCGGCGCTGGGTGAAATCCTGGGGCACCGGCGGGTCTACATCGTCGGGCTGGCGGTGTTCACCCTGTCTTCGCTGGCCAGCGGCCTGGCGCCGTCGCTGCCCATGCTGGTGGCCACGCGCATCCTGCAGGGGCTGGGCGCGGCGGGCGTGATGAGCGTGAACGGCGCGCTCCTGCGTTTCATCTATCCCTCGCACATGCTGGGCCGCGGCCTGGGGCTCAATGCCATGGTGGTGGGCCTGTCCTTCGCCGGCGGACCGACGGTGGCGTCGGCCATCCTGCTGCTGGGGTCCTGGCACTGGCTGTTCCTGGTCAATTTCCCCATCGGCATCCTGGCCGCGATCCTGGCCCTGCGGGGCCTGCCCGACACCACGCGGGCGCGGCACGGCTTTGACGGCATGGCCGCGCTGCTGTGCGCCATGACGCTGGGACTGCTGGTGCTGGCGACGAACGAACTCGCGCACGGCGCGCCGTGGCCGCGCGTGGCGCTGGAAGGCGGCGTGGCGGCGGTCAGCCTGTGGCTGCTGATGCGGCGCCAAGCCGGCCATCCCGCGCCCATCCTGGCGGTGGACCTGCTGCGCCGCCCGCTCTTCGCGCTGTCGGCGGCGACCGCGGTGTGCGCCTTCGCCGCCCAGGCCCTGGCGTTTATCTCGCTGCCATTCCTGTTCCAGTCCGTGCTGGGCTACACGCAGGTTGAAACGGGCTTCCTCATCACGCCCTGGCCGGTGGTGGTGGCCTTCATGGCGCCGATCGCGGGCCGCCTGTCGGACACGTATCCGGCCGGCATGCTGGGCGGGGTGGGCCTGGCCCTGCTGGCCCTGGGCATGGCGCTGCTGGCGCTGCTGCCCGCCGATCCGTCGATATTGGATATTTCGTGGCGCATGGCGATCTGCGGCGCCGGTTTCGGCTTTTTCCAGTCGCCCAATCTGCGCGCCATCATGACTTCCGCGCCGGCGTCGCGGGCCGGCGGCGCGAGCGGCATGATCGGAACGGTGCGCCTGCTGGGGCAGGCGAGCGGCGCGGCCCTGGTCGCCGCCTGCTTCAACGTGTCGACCACGCACGGCGCCGTCGCCGCGTTGTGGCTGGGCGGCCTGTGCGCCGGCCTCGCGTGTATCGCCAGCTTTGCGCGCCTGCGTTTCGACGCGAGCGAACCGGTGCAGACGCCGACCTCGCGCTGACCCAGGCTGCCGGGGACGGTCCCCCTTTCCCGGGGCTTTACCGGGGCTTTCCCGCGGTGTTACGCAACAATATTGCCGTTCATATCGAAATATTCGAAACGTCTTTCGACATATTCGTAAGATGTGCAACATCGGCTAAATAAAGGATCCGGCGGGGCCGTTGTCCATGGTGCAGGCTTGCTGCATTTTGGGACGACGCGTATGACACAGCTTTTGAAAGACATCACGATCCGCCGCATGATCCTGGGGACCTTGCTCCTGATCAGCGCCTTCATCGCCGGCCTGTCGGCCATCAGCGTCCAAGGGTTGCGCAGCGCCGGCGAAGCGCTTGCCACCGGCAACGAACTCCTGCACGAAGTCTCCACGCTGTCCCGGGTCAATGACCAGGTCATGCGCGCCCGGCTGCGGCTGGCGCGCCAGCTTGAATACGCCGCCGAAGGCCAGAAAGACAAGGCCGCCGAAGAGGGGCGCAGCATCGACGCCGCGCTGTCCGAGGCCAAGAAGCATCAGACGCGGTTCATCGAACTGGCCCGCCGCGCGGCGCCGCCCGCGCTGCTGGACGCCATGCGGTCCGGCTTCGACGCGCTGGCGGACGGGATCGCCGTGCAACGCCAGCATCTGGCCGACGGCGCGATCGACAAGGCGCGCGCCCATGCGGCGGGCCCCGTGGTCACCGCCAGCCGCAGCTTCGGCAAGAGCATGGAACAGTACGAAGCGTATGCCCAGGCGCGCGAGTTGCAGCTGTGGACGGACGCCGAGACCAACCGCCGCCAGGCCTATATCGGCGTGGGCGTCGTGCTGGGCATCTGTCTGCTGCTGCTGGCGCTGGGAGACCGCTACGTCGTGATGTTCGTGAAACGTCCGCTGGACGGGCTGAAGGACCACTTCCAGCGCATCGCCAGCGGCGACCTGACCACGCCCATCGCGCCGTTCGGCAAGAACTGCGTGGGGCAGATCATCCCCTACCTGCAGGAAATGCAGGCCAGCCTGGTGCGCACCGTGCATGCGGTGCGCGACGGCGTGATCGAGATCAACACGGGTTCCAGCGAAATCGCGGCCGGCAACCAGGACCTGTCCAGCCGCACCGAACAACAGGCGGCCGCGCTGGAAGAAACCGCGGCCAGCATGGAACAGTTGCTGTCCACGGTGACCAGCAACGCCGACAACGCCCGGCTGGCCAACGAGATGGCGGCCACCGCGTCCGAGGTGGTGCAGCGCGGCGGCGACGCCGTGCAGGCGGCGGTCAGCACGATGCGCGAAATCGCGCAGGACTCCAACCGCATCGAAGACATCGTCGGCGTCATCGACGGCATTGCGTTCCAGACCAACATCCTGGCCCTGAACGCGGCGGTGGAAGCCGCGCGCGCGGGCGAGGAAGGCAAGGGCTTCGCGGTGGTGGCCGCCGAGGTCCGGTCGCTCGCGCAGCGCAGCGCCGGCGCCGCCAAGGAGATCAAGCAATTGCTCGAAGCCTCCGGCGCCACGGTGCAGGCCGGTTCCGCGCAGGTGGAGGCGGCGGGCCTGACGATGACGGAAATCCTGGAGACCATCGATCGGCTGACGCTGCTGGTCAACGGCATCGCCACCGCGTCGAACGAGCAGGTGACCGGCATCGACCAGGTCAACACCGCCGTCACCCAGATGGACCAGGTCACACAGCAGAACGCCGCGCTGGTCGAGGAAGCCGCCGCCGCGGCGTCTTCGCTGGCGTCGCAGGCGCAGCGGCTGCAGGCCGCCGTCAGCGCCTTCCGCCTGCCCCCGCGGGATCCGGCTACGGCCCAGGCCCCGGCCCAGGTGCGCGGGCGGCCCACGCTGCTGACCGCCTGACGGGCCAACCCTGGCCCTAACCCCGGCCCTAACCCCGGCCCGGGCCGGGCGCGGAGCGGGGTCCGGGCCTGTTTCCGCCCTCGGCGGCATCCCCCGCGTTCAGGCCGTGCGCGGCAGCAGCTCGATCACGCAGGCATCAATGCCGTCCGCCGCGCTCAGACAATAGCGGGCCAGGCCGTCCTGTCCTTCGATGTGCAGGCAATCATAGCGAGCGGGCAGCAGATGCTGCGCGCCGTCCAGCTCCAGCGACAGGGCGCCGCCGGCCGTCAGCACCAGCACGCTGCGCGCGCTGCTGTGAAACACCCAGGGCGCCGCGCCGCGCACCCATTGCAGGCGGGCGTGGAGCCGGTCAGGCGCATAGATCAGATTGAAATCGCGGATCGGGCCGTCGAGCAGGCGGCACGACACGGCCGCGTCGCCCGAGAACGCGTAGGCCTCGCGCGGCCCAAGGGGACGCTGCGTCCGGCCGTCCACGGTGAGTTCCATGCCGCCGCCTTCCAGCACGCTGATGATGCGCTGATAGCCGCCAAAGGCCGAGAAGCCGCCGTCCTGCGCGACGTCGGCCAGCGACAGCCGCCAGTCGAACGACGCGGTATGGCCGCCCGGGTTGCAGGCGACCTCCTGGGTGGTGCCGCCGCCGTTGCGCCAGGGCATGCGCGGATAGTCCGCGGCCCGGTACAGCCGCACATCGGATGGGTTCATGGCCAAGAGTAAGTCCTTCAGGGTGGCGGAATTATAGGTCTGGGAGACCCGCGCCGCCCCCGCGCCTGGACGGCCGCGGTTCAAGCCCGTATACTCCCCCCCTGTATCGAATCGGAGCCTGCCGTGCCGCACTCCCCCGAAGAAAAGAAACGTGTTGTCACGCGCCTGCGCCGCATCCAGGGGCAGGCGTTAGCATTGGAACGCGCGGTGAACGAAGGCACGGAATGCGGCGCGCTGCTGCAGCAGCTGGCTGCGCTGCGCGGCGCCACGAACGGCCTGATGGCCGAGGTGCTGGAAAGCCACCTGCGGGAAACCTTCCTGCAGTCCGCCCAGGGCAATCCGCCTGCCCCCAGGCCCGAGACCGAATCGCAGATTGATGAGCTCATGCGCATCGTCCGTTCCTATCTGAAATAACCCATCTGGAGCATCGCTATGAAATCACGCGCAGCCGTCGCATTCGGCCCCGGCAAGCCGCTGGAAATCGTTGAAATCGACGTCGCGCCCCCGCAGCGCGGCGAGGTGCTGGTGCAGATCACGCACACCGGCGTCTGCCATACGGACGCCTTCACGCTGAGCGGCGACGACCCCGAGGGCCTGTTCCCGGCCGTGCTGGGCCACGAAGGCGCGGGCGTGGTGGTCGAAGTGGGCGAAGGCGTGACCTCGCTCAAGCCGGGCGACCACGTCATTCCGCTCTACACGGCCGAATGCCGCGAGTGCAAGTTCTGCCTGTCGGGCAAGACCAACCTGTGCCAGAAAGTGCGCGCCACGCAGGGCAAGGGCGTCATGCCGGACGGCACGTCGCGCTTCAGCTACGAAGGCAAGCCGCTCTACCACTACATGGGCTGCTCCACCTTCAGCGAGTACACCGTCGTCAACGAGATCTCGCTGGCCAAGATCAATCCGGCCGCCCCGCACGAGAAAGTCTGCCTGCTGGGCTGCGGCGTGACCACCGGCATTGGCGCGGTGCACAACACCGCCAAGGTCAAGGAAGGCGACACGGTCGCCGTGTTCGGCCTGGGCGGCATCGGCCTGGCGGTCATCCAGGGCGCGGTGCAGGCCAAGGCCGGCCGCATCATTGCCGTCGACACCAACCCGAACAAGTTCGTGCTGGCCAGCGCCATGGGCGCGACCGACTGCGTCAATCCCAAGGACTACGACAAGCCCATCCAGGAAGTCATTGTCGAACTGACGGACGGCGGCGTGGACTTCTCGTTCGAATGCATCGGCAATGTGCACGTGATGCGCGCCGCGCTGGAATGCTGCCACAAGGGCTGGGGCGAGAGCATCATCATCGGCGTGGCCGGCGCGGGCCAGGAGATCAGCACGCGCCCGTTCCAGCTGGTGACGGGCCGCGTGTGGCGCGGTTCAGCCTTTGGCGGCGTCAAGGGCCGCACGCAGCTGCCGGGCATGGTGGAAGACGCAATGAGCGGCAAGATCGACCTCGATCCCTTCGTCACGCACACCCTGCCCCTGGACCGTATCAACGAAGCCTTCGATCTGATGCATGAAGGTAAGTCGATCCGGACGGTGATCCACTACTGACGTAGGCGTTCTCGCGGTAGACGCGCTCGGTATTGCCGACGAAGGTCGCCAGCGAGAACTCCTTGAGCGCCGTGCTGCGGGCGTCCACGCCCATGGCCTGCAGCACGCTGCGGTTCCGCAGGATCTCCGACACCGTCCGGGCCACCGTCTCCGGGGACCCGGGCGGCACGATCCAGCCGTTGCGGCCCTCGGTGACATTTTCCGTCAGGCCGCCCACGCTCGTCACGATGACCGGCGTGCCCGCGGCCATCATCTCGCGGCAGGCGAACGAAATCGTCTCCAGGCGGGACGACAGCACAAAGCCCACGTCCAGCGCCGCCAGCACCGGCTCCACATTGTCGAGCAGCCCGGTGAAGACCACCTGATCCTGCATGCCCAGCGCGGCGACTTGCCGCAGCATCTCGTCCCCCGGCATCTCGCCGGCGATCAGCAGGGCGATCTGGTCGCGCTGCGCCTGGGGCAGCCGCGACACGGCGTCCACCATGTCGATCCAGCTCTTGTAGTCCGCCGTGCCGGCATTGCTGCCGATCACCAGCCGGTCGCGCAATGCGGGCGGCAGGAAGCGGGCGCGCGCCTGCGCGGACTGGGTGCGGCAGGCGGGACGGTACTTCTCGGTGTCCACGCCGTTGTGCACGACGCGCAGGTCTTCGTCGCGGAACACCGACTGCTTCATGCGCCGGAACGTGTGGCTGCACACGCAGATGACGCGGTTGGTGCCCCACTTGGCGCGCAGCCGCGCGCCCAGGCTGACGGCGTTGCGGTCGTTGTGCTGCGTGTACACGATAAAGGGGCGCCGCGCGCCCATGCCCATCGTCGCCAGCATGCACAGCCGGTGATCGGCCGACCCGTTGACGTGGATGACGTCGAACTGCTCCTTGCGCAGCAGCGCGCGCAGGCGGCGCAGCGCGCTCAGTTGTTCGAGCACGTTGCCCTTGAATTCCAGGTCGATGGTGCGCAGGCCGGGCACGGTCCGCGCTTCGGCCAGCAGGCGGCTCTTGCGCGGCGCGCCGACCGTGACATGCGACTTCTGGCACAGGATGCGCGCCAGCGACATCACGTAGGTCGTGTGACCGCCGCCATCGCCCTGGTGGAAATTGGTGTACAGGATCTTCATTGTTCAGGACTCGTCAGCGGTTGTGCGGCCGGCGCCAGCAGGCAGCTCCAGTGACGCTTTTCAAAGATGTCGTCGCCCAGCCGGCTCAGCACCGACAGGTTGTAGACCTTGATTCCCCGCGCGCGCAGCAGCTGGCTGGCCTGCCGGAACGCGGGTTCGATATGTCCGGCGTACTGCCGGTCCAAAGCGGTGGGCAATTGCGCGCCAGCGCTTTCGTAAAAGCGCGGACCCGCCGTGGCCGTCAGGTCCAGCCCGTGCAGATAGACCGTCCTGGCGCCCAGCCAGGCCAGGAACTGCAGCGACGTGTAGGCGACCGTTCCGCCGCCGAACAGGCCACGCGCCGCATCCAGGCTGAATCCGTGCGCATGCATCGGGTGGTGCGCGTCGAACAGCACCAGTTCGGGATCGGCGCCCAACTGCGCCTCCAGCTCCTCGGGCCTGGCGCGCGGCTGCTGGGCGCGCTGGTGCACTTCCTCGAACAGCGCGATGCGGCAGCGCACCGTACGGTTGTCGAACAGCAGCGCGATCCAGCGATACACCTCCGGCGTCACGAACAGCACCAGGTCCTGGGCCAGCACCTGGGCCACCAGGTCCCGCCGCCGCTTGACGAACCCCGCATCCAGCATCGCGTAATAGTCAAAGCGCAGCGCGGGATGCCGGGCGCGCAGGGCGATCGAACCGTTGACGCCCATGACCGTGCTCATGCGGCACTGGTCGTAATCGATCTGCGCCACGGAAGGGCCACTCAGGATCAGGTGCGCGTCGCCGCCGATGCCGCGCGGCAAGCGATCCAGCGGGATCGTCGCCGGCCCGCGCACGCCATGCAGGTCGCAGCCAGACAACCGGCCCTGGCCATCGCGGCGGACCGTCACGAACGGCCACAGCGTTTCGTTGTGCCGATCCGCCCTGGGCCGCGTGTAGCGATACAGGTAGCGCAGGCCCTTGGTCAACGGGCGCGAGCGCAGCAAGCGGGGGACGAGCGCAAGACGGGGCATGAGGGGTTGCGCGTGTACCGCGGCGTAGCCTGACAACGACCTGATTCTACGCAGCGCCTCCTGGCAAAAGCGCGAGTGGATTATGTGAGATGTAACCCTTTGAAGAACCCACTTATCTGCCCCCAAAATTTCCCTCGCACCAGCCGCCGGCGTACTGGGGTTTCACCATATGGAAAACGCTGCCGCCGCCCGCGAAGCCGCGCGATCATATCGGCGCCGCATGTCATTCTCATGGCGTCGGCCGGATGACGGGGTCCGTCACCCCCCGATTACGTTTTGCGCCAAAGAAGTCCTCGTCTGATATCGTTCCGGCATCCCCGTCCGCTTCCCACCTGTCCAATGAGCGCAATCCGCCCCGACCACCCCGACCTGCAAGACGCCATCGCCGACGCCATCAGCACGGCCACGCGCGGCGCGGGCCGGGTGAACATCCTGGTCGCCGGCAAGACGGGCGTGGGCAAGAGCACGCTCATCAACGCCGTGTTCCGCGGCGAGCTGGCCCGCACGGGCGCGGGCAAGCCCGTCACCCAGACCACCCAGGAATTCACCCGCCCGGGCCATCCGCTCACCATCATCGACACGCGGGGCCTGGAAGTCGGCGACTACGAGCGCTCGCGCGCCCAGCTTGCCGACCTGATCCAGGAACGCTCGGCCTCGGACGACCAGGACCGGCATCTGCACGTCGCCTGGCTCTGCATCCAGGACAGCAGCCACCGCGTCGAAGACGCCGAGATCGAACTGTGCGACATGCTGGACAAGGCCGGCATTCCGGTCGTCGCGGTGCTGACCAAGGCGCGCAAGAACAGTCCTTTTCTTGACGAGGCCCGCAAGCTGTTGCCGCGCGCCCGCCAGGTCGTGGCCGTGCGGGCGCTGCCCGAATGGATCGACGAACTGGACGCCGAACTGCCGCCCATGGGGCTGGACGGGCTGATCGAAGTAACGGCGCAGCATGTGCCCGAAGCGCAGCAGCGCGCGTATGCGAACGCGCTGTCCACCCGCAACAAGAAGGCCCTGGAAGTAAAAAAAAAGCGGGCTGAGATCGAGGTGAACGTCGCCGCGGGCCTGGCCGCCTCGGCCGCCGCCGCGCCCATCCCCTTCTCGGATGCCTTTGCGCTGGTGCCGATCCAGGTCGGCATGATCGCCAAGATCGGCATCACTTTCGGCATGGAACTGGACACGACCGCGATCACCACGCTGGTCACGTCCACGCTGGGCGCGTCGGCCGCCACCCTGATCGGCCGCTCGGTCGTCTCGGGCATGCTGAAGTTCATTCCGGGCGCAGGCAGCGCCATTGGCGGCACGATCGCCGCCACCACGGCGGGCGCCATCACCAAGCTGCTGGGCAACGCCTACATCGCCGTGCTGTACGACTTCTGCCTGAAGCATCCGGGCAAGGACATCGACATTCCCACGATCGCGCAGGCGCTCAAGGCGCGCGTCAGGTTCTGAAGTGTTCTGAAGCGCCCTGCCGATGCAATGAAATGACTTCGTGCGACATGATTCGATAGATTGGTCTTTTTCGTGACAGTACGGTAAATATTGCCCGCTTCACGCCGTAAATCCGTACAACCCCTCGTCCTTCAGGGCAGATCCGCGCAGGCGCGTTGCCGCAACGCGGCCGGCGCGCAAGCCCGCCGCATCCCATGATCATCGCCAATTCCGACGTCATGTACCGCCACCTGGTGCAAGGCGTCGTCGACTACGCCATCTACATGCTCAATCCGGATGGCATCGTCGCCAACTGGAACGCCGGCGCGCAGCGCGCCAAGGGCTACACGGCCCAGGAAATCGTCGGCCGGCACTTCTCGTGCTTCTACACCGAGGAAGACCGGGCGCGCGGCGTGCCGCAGCGCGGCCTGGCCACCGCGCGAGAAACCGGCAAGTTCGAAGCCGAAGGCTGGCGCGTGCGCAAGGACGGCACGCTGTTCTGGGCCCACGTCGTCATCGACGCCATCCACGACGACGCCGGCGAGCTGATCGGCTTTGCCAAGGTCACGCGCGACAACACCGAGCGCCGCGAGCGCGAGCAGCAGCTCCTGAAGGCCAAGCAGTTGGCCGAGCACTACAACGGCGAACTGACCTCCATGTCCAGCTTCCTGCAGGCGGTGGTCTCGCACATCCCTTCGTGCGTGCTGGTGCTGGACGCCGTGTCGCGCGAGTTCCTGCTGGCGAACCGGCAGGCCGAGGAAACCTTCGGCGGCAGCCCGGGCGGCCTGCAGGGCAAGACCGCGCAGCAATGCCTGCCCGAACTGGTGTGCGCGTTCTTCGACCGCCTGACGAACGACGCGCTGCGCTCGGACGGCGCCATCCGCGAAGAGGAAGAGGAACTGGCCACGGCGCGCGGCCCGCGCACGCTGCGCACCAAGACCCTCGCGTTCCACAGCAACGATCCGCGTTCGCGCTATGTGCTGCTGATCGCGGACGACGTCACCGACGAAAACGCGGCCCATGCGCAGGTGCGCTACATGGCCCACCACGACACGCTGACGGGCATGCCCAACCGCCGCCTGTTCCGCGACCGCCTGCTCAGCGCGCTGGCCGCCAGCCGCGATCGCTCGACCGCCGTGCTGTACCTGGACCTGGACAACTTCAAGAGCGTCAACGACACGCTGGGCCACCAGTCCGGCGACGAACTGCTGCGCCTGCTGGCCAAACGCCTGCCCAAGCACCTGCGCGAACAGGACACACTGGCGCGGCTGGGCGGCGACGAGTTCGCCGTGGTGCTGCCCAACATCGCCGAACAGGACGACGTGCGCAAGCTGGCCGAGCGCCTGATCGAGGCCGTGCGACAGCCTTTCGAGATCGCGGGCCATACCGTGCCGGTCAGCGTGAGCATCGGCATCGCGATGTCGGAAGCGCAGTCGCTGTCGGCCGACCATCTGCTGCGCTACGCCGACATGGCGCTGTACGAGGCCAAGCGCAACGGGCGCAATTGCCTCACTTTCTTCGAGCCGGAAATGGAAGCGGCCGCGCTGCGGCGCCATGAGGTGGAAATGGACCTGCGCCAGGCCATCATCTCGCACCAGTTGCAGTTGCATTACCAGCCCATCATGGACGTGAGCCACGTGCGCATCGTGGGCCGCGAGGCGCTGATGCGCTGGCAGCATCCCCGCAAGGGCCTGATCATGCCGCAGGACTTCATCCCCATCGCCGAGGAAACCGGCCTGATCCACGAACTGGGCGCCTTCACGCTGCACGAGGCCTGCGCCGAAGCCATGCGCTGGGACGACCACGAGACGGTGGCGGTCAACCTGTCGGCCAGCCAGTTCACCAACGGCGCGCTGGTGTCGCTGGTGGAATCGGCGCTCGCCAAGTCCGGCCTGCCCGCGCGGCGGCTGGAACTGGAGATCACCGAGTCGGTGCTGCTCACCAATTCCGCCGGCAACCTGGCCACCCTGCACCGTCTGAAGGAACTGGGCGTCAAGGTGGCGCTGGACGACTTCGGAACCGGTTATTCGTCGCTGGGCTACCTGCGCACCTTCGAGTTCGACAAGATCAAGATCGACAAATCGTTCACGCAGGACGTCGGATCCAGCCGCGAGGCCTTGGCCATCGTCCGCGCGATCAACGGCATCGGCCGCAGCCTGGACATTCCGACCACGGCGGAGGGTGTGGAAACACCGGAGCAACTGGAACGCCTGACGGCCGAGGGTTGCTCGCACTTCCAGGGCTACCTGCTGGGACGCCCCGTGTCGCACGCGGGCGCGGCAAGCGACGCGGCGCGCGCCCGCCCCCCGGCCCCCTCGAAATAAGCCGACTGCCCGGCGCGCGCCAGTCCTATACTGGAAACACACCGGCCGCGATGCGACGCGCCATCGCGCCGGTGCAGTCCGTCCGGCGCGTCTGATGTCCATGCACGCAGCCTTTGCTGGCCTGCGCAGGGAGAGCCCCATGACACGCAAGTACATCGATTGCCGCGAGTATCCGAGCGAGATGAATTGCTCGGTGGCCTTGTCCGCGGACTCGGACGAGGAATTGCTGGAAGCCGCGGTTCAACATGCGACCACGGTCCACAAGCACGCTGACTCGCCCGAACTGCGCTCGCAGCTCAAGTCCCTGTTCCATAACGGCACGCCGCCCGCCGAAACGCCCCCCCGGGCCTGACGGCGCCGCCTGCGGGCGTGCGGGGCCGGCGGATCGCCGGCCCCGCACGCCCGCCCTCGTCGCACCGTGTGCTCGGGAAAGTCACACTGACAACGCTCCTCACCTTCTGCTCCTTCGACGATTCAGTGATCGGCTTAAAGTGCGATACCGTGCTCATAGCTTTCCGACCGTAACCTCAGCGCAACGTTTACTCGCGTTAATCAGTCCGAGATGCGGGCTACCTCTCATGGGCACCGTTGTCCGATGATGATGACCGTGCTAACCTCTTTTCATACCAGCGACTAGGAGTAGCTCCAGTCTAATGTCTGGTCCCTAGGGCGATTTATCACATTTACGAATACCCGGTCGAGGCTCACACCCGGCCGGGTTTTTCGTATGTACTTTCCGCGTTCCTATCGATTAGCGACACTCTCTCAAATCTGCAGAGATTCCAGGACAGTTGATTGATGATATCCAGGCCCTTAGAGCAACTATTCGACGCCATGTACCACGACAAGTACAGGTTCGAAGAGTTTTTGACACTGTACGCGGGCGATCATTACAGCCAGGTACTCTGGAAAAATCGCACCATCTACAAACCCTCGGCAAAATTGAAAGATTTCCATCATTTCATCGGTGGATTTCTGCTGGAACACCTCCCCGTCGATCAATCGGTTTCGTTTGCGTATCGCAAAGGCGCAACACTTTTGCAAGCGGTCCAACCGCATTCGCGTAGTCGCGCGTTTTATCAGACCGATTTGGAGCGATTCTTCGACAGCATCACCAACAATTTGATCCGATCAGTCCTTGAACAAGCTGCCACCCCTGTTTCCGATCTTTCCGATCATCTTGATCACATTCTGAGCCTTCTAACGATCGACGGTCGGCTACCGATCGGCTACTCGACATCTCCCATTCTGAGCAATGCGTGCTTGTATGGCTTCGATAAACGTTTAGCGGCGATCAGCCATGAGCGCGGTTGGATCTACACTCGATACGCTGACGACATAATCGTCTCGGCTGCTGACCGTCTAGCCATAGAAGACGCTCCTCAAGTAATAGAAGACTGCCTCGGAACTGAACTGGGGGATGGGTTCAAGCTAAATTCGAGTAAAAGCAAGTTAACTACTATAGGTCGAAAAATCAAACTTCTTGGCCTTGTGATTTTGCCCACTGGAGCGATTGTCATTGATCGGGAAGTCAGACACCGGATCGAAGCGTGGCTGCATTTCTACGTAAGCGATCGACCACGGTTAGCGAAGATATTCCAGGAGGAGCGCAAGGAGGGATTGGAAGAGGGACTACAGAGACTCAGTGGGCTAATAGGCTATGCACACGCGGCGGACCCGCTCTATCTGGAAAAGCTTAGAGCGAAGTTCGGAAATACGGTGATTGATAGCTTTCTGCGCAGGTCGGCCCAATGACGCGCCTATTGGTAGACCTTGAATCAATTCAGCACGTCACCAGCCTTACCCTGGACCTGGACCTGTCGACCCCCGGGTTAGTTTGCTTGGTCGGTAGAAATGGCACGGGCAAAACGACTTTGATCCGGGCACTTCGCAATTTAGCCAGCGCAGATACCTTTGTCCGAACTGCAACGCCATACGCGTTTTCTCGAAACAGCCGGATCAGCTACACACTAAACACGACCAGGGTGGAATTCACGTATGACGACAAGATACGTTCTTTGAACTGCAAAGAACCAATCTCGGTTGAAATGCGAAACCTGATCGCAGCAGAGCTTCCAATGCCGCATGGCATGCGCTTCAATTATTTCAAAAGCGCCAGCGAAGCGGATTTAGACATTCGTAAAGCAATCGCTCTCGGCAATCACGATTACCCAAAAGAGCTAATCTCGTTCCTCGAAGCGGTGTATGGCTCAACCCGATACTCAGGAATGGTAGCTGTCGACGTCAAAGGCAAGACGTACTACGCTATTGTCAGGGACGACGGCACATATATCCGTGAGGACTACCTTAGTTCTGGCGAGTACTTTCTGATAAACCTTTATCGAACGATCAAAGGACGCGCTCGTTTGATTGCAATCGACGAGATAGATATTTCGCTCGACTCAGCGGCTCAAGCGAATTTGGCTGACTGGCTAAGAGCTTTTTGCCACCGGTACGAATGCAAAATCCTGTTTACGACGCACTCACTCGCATTGATGCGAAAACTTGAGGCGAACGAGCTTTTTTACGTCGAAGAAAACGAAGGCGTCACTTCCATAGTCCCGACGTCGTTCAGCTATGCCAAAGCGCGCCTGTTCGGGTTTTCGGGTTGGGACCGATACATCCTGACGGAGGACGAAGTGCTACTTGGATTCATTGAAGCCATAATCAAAACGTACTGCACCAACACCTTCTTCCGCTACAAGGTGATTTTTATCGGTGGGAGTACGCAAGTGGTAGGCTTAATGAATCACAATAAACGCGAAGAGTTTTTTACCTCACCGGACAGGGTGATCGCCGTTCTCGACGGGGATCAGAAGAACGAAAAGTTTGCTGGCGACCCCGGGGTTTACACAATCCCTCTCGATAGCGTTGAAAAAGCCTTGTACGCAGACATGCATAACGCTGATTTCCCGTTTAAAACAAGCAAGCAAAGTTTCACTGGCCCGAAGGACTTTCACAACTACCTACAGGAAAAGAAGATAGCCTCGCAGGAGCAGATCTTTAGATATCTAATAGATAGATACGATCACTCCCTTCAGAACATAGCAGGTGTGCTTCGACGCTTCCTAACGCCGACGTCTAACACATCCGCCTGAACCACCGCCCGAGCGGCGGTCGCAGATTGCCAAGCTGGTCGTCGCGCCGCGCAACACCCCTGGCGTGAACTCCGCTGTTCCTCCACAGGCCAAGCCGCCTCCCGGCCCGTTCCGCTGCTACGGTTCCTGAACAGGGCCTGGACAGTGCCAGCTGACGCCTGGCCACCGTCAGCCGGTCGGCTCGATGAAGTTCCACGGGATACACATTCTCGAATCAGCGCAATACTGTAATGACTGATTCAACCCGATTTTGTCCGAATACGCTTTCAGAATCCCGGCAGATTCCCTGGTTCCCTGATTCATTGATTCAGCAACGGAAAGCGACATGCCTGGTTTGTTCGAAAAGATTATTCTCAGCCTTGATCGCGCCGGATATTCCGGCCTTACCCGCGATGACCGGCGGCTGGCCGCCTGTCCCGGCACGCCGGCGCAGGCCGGGCCGAGCCGGACCGCGGCGCTCTCGCAAGCGGGGCGGCTCGCATGAAACTGCGCAAACTCGATTTACCCGATTCCCTGGTGCAGACCCTGCGCGCGGCGCGCAATATCATCGTGCTGACCGGGTCGGGCCTGAACCCCGCCAGCGGCCTGCCGCAGTGCCGGGACGGCCTGCGCGGCCTGTGGGCGCGCTACGACGCGGCGGCGCTGGCCACCGAAGCGGGCTACAGGAATGACCCCGCGCTGGTATGGGCCTGGCACGAGGAAAGGCGGCGCCGGGCGTTGCTGGCGGCGCCCAATGCGGCGCATCGGGCCATCGCCGCGCTTGCCGAGCGCGCACCCGGCACATTCGTGGTGACGCAGAACGGCGATACGCTGCACGAGCGCGCGGGCAGTCCGCGCATCCTGCATCTGCAGGGCCGGTTCGACCAGCCGCGGTGCACCGCCTGCGCCATGACCCACACGCTGACGACGCCTCCGGCGCGGCACGCCCGGCATGGCCCCTATCCCCAGCCGCCGGCCTGCCGCATCTGCGGCGGCGCGGTGCGCCCCGGCCGGTTGTGGCACGGCGAGGCGCCCGCGCCCGAGGTCTGGCGCATCGCCAAGGGGCTGGCCGCCAGCGCCGACCTGCTGATGACGGTGGGCACGTCGTGCCAGACGCCCGCGGCCGCCGAGCTCTGCTACGAGGCCCTGGCGCGCGGGGCGCAGCTCGTGCAGATCAATCCGAACCCGACGCTGCTGGATCGCGTGGCCAGCCACGGCGTCCGGGGTCCGGCCGAAAAAGTGCTGCCGCTGCTCCTGGCGCGCGCGTGGCCGGGCCACTGACCGCGCGCCCCCGGCGCTAGAGGTAGCGGCGCGCCAGTTCGCGGGCCTCGTGAACGAAGCGTTCGCGGATGTCCTCGGGCTCCAGCACTTCGATGGAGGACGCGTGCCCATGCAGCAATTGCCACAACATCACGGACGGGCGCACGGTGGCGGTCAGGGTGAAGCCCGCATCGTCCTCGTCGATCGTCTGGTCGGGCGACAGCCAGAACTCGCGCAGCGGATGGCGGCGGCGCCGGCCGTCCTCCATCATGGGTTCCGCGGCGTGGAGCCGGATGCGGGTTTCCCCGCCCGGATCGAAGTTCAGGGCTTCCTCGCGGCGCACGTAGTCGTGCAGGTCGAACGTGGGATCCGGGTCCGCCGCCTCGTCCAGCAACCGGACTTCGGACAGGCGGTCCATGCGAAAGAGAAAGCGCCTGCCCGGCTGGCGCGCGCCCCAGGCCACCATGTACAGCACGCCGGCGCGGTCCACCATCGCCAGCGGCGTCATCACGTAGACCCGCTCGCTGGGCGTCTTTTCGCCAAAGGGCGTGTTGCGGAACGTCAGCTTGCGGTTGTAGTAGAGGGCGCCGCTGACCTGGCGGTAGACCTCGGACGGCACTTCGGGCAAGACGGCGGGATGGGTGCCGTCGATGCGCAGGATCTTGCGCGACCAGTCGTGCGCCGGCGCGATCCCGGGCTGCGCCTGGTGGGTTTCGAGATAGCGCAATGCGCCGTCGAACGTGGCCGCCAGGTCGTCCAGCACGACGGCCGGCAGATGGCGGTCCGCCACCTGCTTGAGCGCGCACATGGCCATCGCCATGTTCGCGTTCATGTTGCGGATGCGGAAATCGGTGCGCTGTAGGGTGCGATACCACAGCTTGCCGCGCGTGGCGCCGAAACTGCCCACGCTGTCCAGCTTGAGCAGCGTGCGCCGGATCTGTTTGTCGCCGGGCACCGGATTCTGCAGGGCGGCCAGCTTTTCGCGTATTTCCGCCATGCCCATGCCCATTACCATCGCGTCGGCTTCTTCGTCCTCGACATACGGAAGGATACGCAGAAGATTGTCGACCAGCGTCTGGTTAGGTCCCATGGCAGATACAGCAAATTAACTCGTTAAACAACGCACGAATTCTATCTGCAAAATGCGCCAATAATAATTTTCCGCGGGAAAGATAATCAGCCGGCGGCCGCGGAAAGGATTTTCCATAAATAAATTGGGCACATTGGACACACGACAATATGCAGCCGGCGCCGTCAATCGGCCACGATCTCGCTCAGCGGAACGGGACGGCCGAACAACCAGCCCTGGCCCACGGCGGCGGGTTGGCGGGCCAGCAGGTAGCTGGCCTGCTCCTCGGTTTCGATGCCTTCGATGATCAGGCTGATGCCCAGTTCCCGCGATATGTTGATGACGTGGTCGACGATCAGCGTGCCCGCGTCTTCGGCGCCGATGGCGCCCGTGAAGCTGCGGTCCAGCTTGATCGCGTCCGCCTGCAGTTCGGCCAGGTAATTCAGGTTGGAATGGCCGGTGCCGAAATCGTCGATGAACACCTTGAAGCCTTTGCCGCGCAGCGTCTTGACCATCGACAGGACGTGGCCGTCGGACAAGGGCGTGCCCTCGGTGATCTCCAGCGCCACGTTGGCGGGCGTCAGGCCGTGCTCGTTCACGGCGTCCATCAGGAAGTTGCGGTAGCCCGCGTCCTTGAGGTCCGCCGCCGACACGTTGATGCTGATGTAGAGCTCGGGGTTGTCGCGCAGGCGCTGGTGCAGGTCGCGCAAGGCCTGCGAGGTCACCCGCCGCGACAGCGCGCGGCCCAGGCCCATGGCCTCGGCCAGCGGCACGAACAGGCTGGGCGACACGTCCTGGCCACGCGCTCGCCAGCGGGCCAGGGCCTCGAAACCGGCCAGGCGCCGCGTGGCGAGCTGGCGCAGCGGCTGGTAGTGGACCTGGATGTCGCCGCCCAGGATCGCCTTGCGCAGCTCGGTCTTGGCGCTGCCCGCATGCAGGCGCCACAGGACGCACAGGCCCGCCAGGAAAGCCAGGGCCAGCGCGCCGGCCACCGACAGGACCCTCGCCGGAAACTGGAACCAGGCGTCGGAACGCAGCCGCGACACGACGCAGACATCCGGGCCGCCCTCGGGCGCGCATGCCCAGGCCCGACGCTCCGGCGCAAAGCCCTGGTCTGCGCTGGCCTCCCGCGCCAGGTCCAGGTCCAGGTCGTTGGCGCGGCCAAAGAGTCGGTAGACGTGCGCGCCGTCGCGCGTCAGGAGCTTGGCATCGATGCCCGAGCCCGGCTCCGGAAAGCCGTCGAACGCGTCGGGCGCGGTGAACACGATGAGGTCGCGGTACGCCACCATGTCGCCGACGATGCGGCTGTCGACAATGTTGGTGGCGCCTACCCAGAGCTGGCGCCCGTTCGCCAGCGTGAACGCGGGCGGCGGCAGCAGCAGGGGCTGCGGCAGTCTGCCCCAGGCCGCCGAGCAGCGCAGCATGCCGCCCAGCGTGCGGCCGATGTCGCGGATGTAGGTGGCATTGAAAAGCAGGACGCGCAGGGTCGCAACGTCCGCTTCCGAACACGGCACGCCCCGGTCCGCGGCCGCGGCGATCAGCCGGTTGCCCTCCTGGGCCACGCGCAGCGCGTGCGCCAGCAGCCGGGCGTTGTGCCCGGCCAGTTCGTCGTCGACCTGTCCCAGTTCGATATGGCGTCCAGCCATTACCCCCGCCAGGAATCCAAACGCCGACATCAACAACACGAAAGCCGCAATTCTGGAACGTGACATGGGGACCGGTGACACTTGAGCGGCGCGTTGCGAGGAAATTCTGCGCGTAAGGCAATGTAACCGGAACTGAAACATCCCAAAAGCGCAAAGTCGCCTGCTGAATCGTGCCAATTGTTGCTTTCCCGGCCCGCCCGCCCCAGCCCCGGCCACGGGCGCGGAAAGCGCCGCGGGGCGCGCCCCCTGGCGCGATCTACGGGGAAACCCGATATAAAACTTTGCACCACGCCCATGATCCCGCGTTATGCACAGGCGCCGCCGCCAGCGTCGCCCGCGCGGGGATTGTCCATGCAGATCAGCGCCTTAGCGTCGCGGGACGCGCCGGCGCGCCGCGGTGCGCCCCGTCCGTGCCGCCATATCGGATTTGCCCCCGCCCGGGCATGCTTGCGCCTTCGGCCTGGCCTGCGCACCGCGCGCCCGGCCACGCAACATTGTTCCGCACGCGACCGGGCGGCGGCGCTGGCGCGCCGCTCGCCCGGTTCCGGCGATTCGCACTCCTGGAGACCCCTGTGACCCCTTCTTCCCCCTCCCGCAAAATGGGCCTGGCCGTCGCCCAGATGGGCGCCGTCAATCTGGCCGACTCCCGCGCCGCGGTCGTGCGCCGCCTGGTCGAGATGATGCGCGAAGCCGCCGCCCGCAAGGCCGAGTTCGTCGTGTTTCCCGAGCTGGCGCTGACGACCTTTTTTCCCCGCTACTGGATGGACAATGCCGAGGCGGTGGAGCGCTATTTCGAAAAGACCATGCCCAACGCCGACGTGCAGCCCCTGTTCGACACGGCGCGCGAACTGGGCATCGGCTTTTACCTGGGCTATGCCGAACTGACGCCGGAAGGCCGCCAGTTCAACACGGCCATCCTGGTGGACCGCAGCGCCAGGATCATCGGCAAATACCGCAAGATCCACCTGCCGGGCCATTCGGACCACAAGGTGGATGCCCCGTTCCAGCATCTGGAAAAGAAGTTCTTCGAAGTGGGCGACCTGGGCTTCGGCGTCTGGGAGACCGACGACGTCAAGATCGGCATGTGCCTGTGCAATGACCGCCGCTGGCCCGAGACCTACCGCGTCATGTCGCTGCAAAGCGCCGAGCTGATCGTGCTGGGCTACAACACGCCGTCGTTGAACATCCACTGGAACGAGCCCGCGCACCTGCGCACCACCACGCACGAAATCGTGCTGCAGGCCAGCGCCTACCAGAACGCCGTGTGGATCGGCGCGGCCGCCAAATGCGGCCACGAGGACGGCCATCACATGATCGGCAGCTCGATGATCGTGGCGCCTTCGGGCGAGATCGTGGCCCGCGCCAGCGGCGAGGAAGACGAGGTGATCACGGCGCGCATCGACCTGGGCATGGGCCAGACCTTCCGCGACCACGTCTTCAATTTCGCCAAGCACCGCAGCCCGCAGCACTACCGGCTGATCGTCGAGCGCACCGGCGCGGGCGAACCGCTGCCCCGGCCGGACGCCGACTGATGCCGCACGCCGCCTGAATCCGCCCAGTTGCCCGCGTCGTCGCGGGCTTTTTTTTGGGTGCCGCCCCCTGCGCGCTGCTAGACTGCCCGTGGCTCCCTGATTGACCACCCCGCAGTTGACCACTCCGCAGGCAACGATCCGATGCGCTTAATCGACACCGACCAGACCCGCAACGCCCTGTCCTTCGACGCCGTCATCCCCGCATTGCGGGACGCCTTCCGCGAGGGCGCCACGGTGCCCGCCCGCCACGTCCACGCCATCCAGTGCGGCAACGCCCACGGCACCTCGCTGATCATGCCCGCGTGGAGCGAGCGCGGGTACTTCGGCGTCAAGATCATCAACATCTTCCCGGACAACACGCACCAGGGCCTGCCCGGCCTGCACGCCACCTACAACCTGTACAGCGCCGCCACCGGCGTGCCGATCGCGCAGGTGGACGGCGACATCGTGACCGTCTACCGAACGGCCGGCGCGGCGGCGCTGGGCGCGGACTACCTGGCGCGCGCCGATGCCCGCACGCTGCTGATCGTCGGGTCCGGCCGCATCGCCGGACTGGTCGCGCAGGCCATGCGCACGGTGCGGCCCATCGAGCGCGTGCTGGTGTGGAATGTGCGGCCGGCGGGCGCCGAGGCGCTGGCGGCCAGTCTGCGCGAACAGGGCTTCGACGCCCGGGCCGTGACGGACCTGCAGGCCGCCGCCGGGCAGGCCGACATCGTCAGTTGCGCCACCTTGTCGACCGAACCGTTGATCCACGGCGCATGGCTGCGGCCGGGCACGCACCTGGACCTGATCGGCAGCTTCAAGCCCGAGATGCGCGAGACCGACCCCGCGTGCTTTGACGGCACCACCGTCTACGTGGACACCGACGAGGCGCCCACCAAGGCGGGCGACCTGTTGTCGGCGTTCGAGGCCGGTGTGCTGACCCGCGAGGGCATCCAGGGCAACCTGCACCAGCTCGCCGCGGGCGAGCGCCCCGGCCGCCGCGACGAGCGCGAGATCACGGTGTTCAAGGCCGTGGGCAGCGCGCTGGAAGACCTGACGCTGGCCACCCTGGTTTACGAATCGGTCAGGGACGCGGACCGGCAGCCTGGCTGACCGGCGGTGCCTGCCCCCCACGGATCACCCGCAATCACCTGGAGACACCGCATGACGCAAGCGCGTTCCATCGTCCTGACTGAATTCGGCGGCCCGGAAGTCATGCGGCTGGCCAGTACCGATCTTGCGCCCCCGGGGCCGGGCGACGTGCAGCTGCGCCAGACGGCCATCGGCTTTAACTACATCGATATCTACCAGCGCGCCGGCAAGTATCCGCTGCCCACGCCCACCGGCCTGGGCCACGAGGCGGCGGGCGTGGTGGAGGCGGTGGGCGCGGGCGTGACGGACCTGCGCGTCGGCGACCGCGTGGTGTATATGAACGCCGGGGTCGGCGCCTACGCCGACCGGCGCAATGTCCCGGCCGCCAAGGTGGTGCGGATCCCGCCGGGCATCTCCGACGAGGAGGCCGCCGCGGTCTTCTTCAAGGCAATGACGGCGCAATACCTCGTCAAGAAAACCCACGCGGTCCAGCCCGGCGACATCGTGCTGGTGCACGCCGCCGCGGGCGGCGTCGGGCAGATTCTCTGCGGCTGGGCCAAGGCGCTGGGCGCCACCGTCATCGGCACGGCCGGCTCCGCCGCGAAATGCGACGTCGCCCGGGCGGCCGGCTGCGCGGCCGCCATCGACTACACGCAAGAAGACTGGGTGGAGCAGGTCGTCGCGGCCACCGGCGGCAAGAAGGCGCGCGTGGTCTACGACTCGGTCGCCCGCCACACGTTCATGGGCTCCCTCGATTGCGCGGCGCCGTTCGGGCTGGTGGTGCTGTTTGGCGCCGCGTCGGGCCCGGCGCCCGCCATCGACCCCGAATTGCTCAACAAGAAGGGCTGCCTGTTCCTCACGCGTCCGTCCGTGTTTCCGCACAATGCGGATCCCGCGACGTTCCGCGCCAATGCGGCCGACGTCTTCGAGGCCATGCGCAGCGGCGCGGTGCGCGCGGCCATCGGCGCGCGCTACCGCCTTGAACAGGTCCAGGACGCGCATCGCGCCGCGCAGGACCGGACCGTCACGGGCGCCATCGTGATCATCCCCTGACCGGCTGGCCGCCCCCCACCAAGCCGGCCTCCAGCTCGGCCGGCAGGTGTTCGCGCATGATCTCGATGAAGCGGCGCAAGCGGGCAGGCTGAAAACGCGACGGCGCATACACCAGATAGACGGGCAGGGCGTCCGCCCGCCACTGCGGCGCCAGGTGCACGAGCCGTCCGGCGGCCAGGTCCGCCTGCATGGCCCAGGCCGATCCCAGCGCCGCCCCCAGGCCCTGGATCGCCGCGTTGCGCAGCGCGTGCAGGCCGTCGGTGGACAGGCGGGGATGGATGTCGAAGCCCTGCACGTCGCCGCTGTCGCAATGCGTCAGGCTCACTTCGGTGCGGTAGAAGGTGCGCAGCGCCAGCCACGGCAGGCGCGCCAGTTCCGAGGGATCCTGCGGCACCGGCCCGCCCTGCAGCAGGTCCGGCGAGGCGACGACGATGCGCGGCACCTCGCCCAGCTTCACGGCGATCACCGACGGGTCCGTCACGGCGCCCACACGGATGGCGCAGTCGACGTTCTCGGCGATCAGGTCCGGCATGCGGTCATGCAACAGCCATTCCACCCGCATGTTCGGATACCGCTTCAGGTACCGGGCCAGCGGCTCGACGAACTGGTCCTGGCCGAACACGTGCGGCGCCACCACGCGCAGCATCCCGGCCGGCTCATCGCCCGCGCCCCGCACCTCGCTCTCGAATGACTGCCAGGTGGCCAGCAATTCCCTGCCCCGTTCGTAGCAGCGCTGGCCGTCTTCAGTCAGGCGGATGGCATGGGTGGACCGCTTCAGGAGCCGCACGCCCATCGTGCGTTCCAGCAATTGCAGGCGGCGGCTGACGGTGGGCTGGGTGCCGCCCATCTGGGCGGCCGCGGCGGACAGGCTGCCGGCTTCGACGATGCGCACGAAGGTCTCGATCAGCAGCATTCGGTCGGTGCCGGCCGGGGCGGGAAGGGCGGGGATGGCGGGGATGGCGCGTGTGGTCATACGACCATCGTATAACCGATGTACCCGAAGGTCGGCTACCAAAACCGCGGCGGCAAGCCCAGAATCTGCCCCGTACCTCAAGCCACCGGACACCACCATGTCATCCCCCACTTCCCACCCCTCCCTCTCGCGCGGCCTGGTCTTCCTGCTGGCCGTGGGCGCCGGCCTGGGCGTCGCCTCGCTTTACTACAGCCAGCCGATGCTCGGCGTGCTGGGCGCGGACATCCATGCCAGCGCCGAAACGCTGGGCTGGATACCCACGCTGACCCAACTGGGCTACGCCTTCGGCATCCTGCTGCTGGCGCCGCTGGGCGACCGCTACGACCGCAAGCGCATCATCCTGGTCAAGGCCGCCGTATTGAGCCTGGCGCTGCTGCTGGCCGGCGCGTCCCCGACCATCGGCCTGCTGCTGGCCGCCAGCTTTGCGATCGGCCTGTCGGCCACCCTGGCGCAGGACATCGTGCCGGCCGCCGCCCACCTGGCGCCGGCCGACCAGCGCGGCAAGATCGTCGGCACCGTCATGACGGGCCTGTTGCTGGGCATCCTGCTGTCGCGGGTGGTCAGCGGCTTCGTGGCCGAGCAGTTCGGCTGGCGCATGATGTTCGCGGCCGCCGCCGTGAGCATCCTGGGGCTGGGCGCGGCGCTGTGGCGCGGCCTGCCGCGTTTCGAGCCGACCACGCGGCTGGCGTACCGCGCGCTGCTGGGCTCGCTGCTGACCCTGTGGCGCCAGCATCCGGGCCTGCGCCGCGCCGCTACCGCGCAGGGCCTGCTGTCGCTAGGCTTCAGCGCCTTCTGGTCCACGCTGGCGGTGATGCTGCACGAGGCCCCGTTTCATCTGGGCGCGGGCGCGGCCGGCGCATTCGGACTGGCCGGCGCCGCGGGCGCCCTGGCCGCGCCGCTGGCCGGCCGGGTGGCCGATACGCGGGGGCCCCTGGCCGTCGCCAGCCTGGGCGCGGGCCTGACCATGGTGTCGTTCGCGGCCATGTTCTTCCTGCCGCTGCTGCCCGCGCATGCCGCGCTGTGGCTGATCGGCGGCGCCGCGATCGGCTTCGACCTGGGCATCCAGACCTCGCTGATCGCGCACCAGAGCATCGTCTACGGCATCGATCCGGCCGCCCGCAGCCGCCTGAATGCCATCCTGATGACGGGCGTGTTCGTCGGCATGGCCGCCGGTGGCGCGCTGGGCAGCCTGGCGCTGGCGCACTGGGGCTGGACCGGCGTGACGGTGACGGCGGCCGGCGCCGCGGCCGCGGCCCTGGCCCTGCGCCTGTGGCCGACGGCCAGCCGCAACGGCGAGGCCGGCCGCTACGCGGCGTGACGCCTGGGGCCGGCGGCGCCCCGCGCCGCCGGCCAGTCCTGTCTACCGGGACACCGGCACCGGCACGGAAACCGTTTGCGTGTTGGTGTATTCCAGCAGTCCATCCAGGGCGTTCTCCACGCCCACGCCGGACTGCTTGTGGCCGCCAAAGGGCACGTCCGGCGACATGACGTGGATGTGGTTGATCCACACCGTGCCGGTCTCCAGCCGCCGCGCAATCGACTGCGCCAGCGCCACGTCCCGCGACCACACCGATCCGCCCAGGCCGTATTCCGTGTCGTTGGCCCGTCGGACCACCTCGTCGATGTCGCGGTACTTCAGCAGCGGCAGCACCGGGCCAAATGCCTCTTCCACCACGCTGCGCGCGTCGTCGGGCGGGTTGTCCAGAATGGTGACGGGCACGAAGTAGCCCTTGCCTTCGGGCACCTCGCCGCCCGTCAGAAAGCGCACGCCGGTGCGGTGCGCATCGGCGATCAGGTCCTTGACGCGTTCGAACTGCGCGCGGTTCTGGATCGGGCCGAGCCCCGTGCCGGGCTGCGACCCGTCGCCCACCACCACGCCCGCCGCCACGCCCGCCAGCGCGTCCGCGAAGGCATCGTAGATGGACTCGTGCACATACAGCCGCTTGGTCGCCAGGCAATACTGCGACGAATTGCGGAACGCGCCCCAGAACAGCCGGGCGGCCGTTTCCTTCACGTCGACGTCGGGCAGCACGATGGCCGCGTCATTGCCGCCCAGCTCCAGCGTCACCCGCTTGAGCCGGCCCGAGGCGCTCTGCATGACGCGCCGGCCGGTCGCGGTGGAGCCGGTGAAGGCGATCTTGTCGATGCCCGGATGCTCGGTCAGCCAGGGCCCCAGCCGGTCGCCGCCGCTGATCACGTTCAGCACGCCGGGCGGCAGCAGGTCGCGAAACAGCTCGCCCATTTTCAGGGAGGTGAGCGGCGTGTAGGGCGAGGGTTTGAGCACCACCGTGTTGCCGGCCAGCAGCGCCGGCGCGACCTTCCAGATGGCGAGCGTCATCGGGAAATTCCACGGCGCGATCGCCGCCACCACGCCGATCGGCACCCGCCGGGTCTCGAACAGATGGCCCGCGCCGTCATCATGGCGCTCCACGGGCAGGTCGCGGGCGGCGAAGGCGCGCAGCCACGTCACGCAGCGGCCAACCTCGGCCCGCGCGTCCGCATGCGGCTTGCCCTGCTCGCGCGTCAAGAGGCGCATGAAGCCGTCGGCATGCTGCTCCAGCCGCTCGGCCATGGCGCGCAGCGCCGCCTGGCGCTCGCCGATGGGCCGGCTGCGCCACGGGCCGAAGGCGGCCCGGGCCGCCGCGATGGCGGCATTCAACTGGTCGAGCGACGCGTCGGGCGCGGCCGCGATGCGTTCCTCGGTGGCGGGATTGAGCACGTCGAAGGTCTGCGGCGAGACCTCCGCCCGGCCATTCAGCGTCATCGTGTAATCGGAGTCCGGATTCAATTGCATGGTGGGGATGCCTGTTCAAGGGTGGCCGGGACGGCGCGGGAAGAAGGGTCGGCATCGGGGCCGAGGATCAGTCGCCCCACCACGCGGCCCGCCGCCAGGTCCGCCAGCGCGGACTGCGCGCCGTCCAGGCAGCGGCACGTGGTGGGAATGGCGCGGGGCTTGCGATCGCGCACCAGCGCCATCAACGCCTTCAGTTCGTCCAGGTTGCCGATGTACGCGCCTTCGATGCTGATGGCGCGCATCGGCACGAGGGCCGGCGACAGCGACAGCTCGCCGCCAAAAAGACCCACCAGGATGAGCTGGCCGCCCTTGGTCAGCAGGTCCATGCCCCGCTGCACCGTGCTGGCCGCGCCCACGCAATCGATCACCGCCCACACCGCGCCGGCCGCCTGCCGCACCTGCGCGGCGGCGTCGGGCGCGCCGGCATCGACCGCCGCGTGCGCGCCCGCGGCCAGCGCCGCGCCGCGGCGCGCGCCATCCGGTTCCACCATGACGACATTGCCGCAGCCCAGCGCGCGCAGCAGCGTCACGCACATCAGGCCCAGCCCGCCCGCGCCGATCACCACCACCGATTCCTCGGCCAGCACGTCCTGCGGGATCTTGCGGATGGCGCTGTAGGTCGTGAGCCCCGAACACGCATACGGGGCGGCCTGTTCGGGCCGCAGGTCGCCGATGTCCACGAGATAGCGCGCATGCGGCGCCACCACGTGATCGCTGTAGCCGCCGGGCCGGAAAATGCCCAGGAAGCGCGGCGCCGCGCACAGGTTTTCGCGGCCGCGGCGGCACACCTTGCATTCGCCGCAGCCGATCCACGGATACACCAGATAACGCTGGCCGGAGCGCACGTGCTCGGGGACGTCCGGCCCAGTGGCCACGACCTCGCCCACGATCTCGTGGCCCAGCGTGAGCGGCAGCGTGACGCCGCGCTGCTGCATGCGGAGCCGCTTGTCCCCGCCCAGGTCGTACGACCCTTCCCAGGTGTGGATGTCGGTGTGGCACACGCCCGCGGCCAGCACCCGCAGCAGCACCTGCCCGCCCTCGGGCGCCGGGGTGGGGGTCTGCGCGCGCGCCAGCGGTTCGCCGAAGGCCCTGACCTGATAGCTGATCATCCCGCGCCCCCGGTCTTGGCGAGCGGGCAGCCGCCCTGGTCGAGCGGCCGGAACGCCACGTTGCCCGGGATTACCGCCACCTGCCGGTACAGGTCCCATTCGCCCTTGGAGTCCGCGGGCTTCTTCACTTCAAAGAGGTACATGTCGCGCACCACGCGCCCGTCCACGCGCAGCTTGCCGTCCCGGGTCATGAAGTCGTTGATCGGCATGGCGCGCATCTTGGCCATGACGGCATCGGCGTCCTTGGTGCCGGCGGCCTTCACCGCGTTCAGGTAATGCGTGACGGCGCCGTAGGTGCCGGCCTGCGTCATGGTGGGCTTGCGGCCGACCTTGTCCTGGAAGCGCTGCGACCACGCGCGCGTGGCGTCGTTCTGGTCCCAATAAAAGGCCTCGGTCAGCAGCAGTCCCTGGCCCAGTTGCAGGCCGATGGACTTCACGTCCGACAGGAAGGCCAGCAGCGCCACCAGCCGCTGCGGGCCGCCGGGACGGCCGATGCCGAAGTCGGCCGCCTGCTTGATGGCGCTGATGACGTCGTTGCCGCCCAGCGCCAGGCCGATGATGGCGGCCTTGGAGCTTTGCGCCTGCAACAGGTAAGAGCTGAAGTCGGGCGTGTTCAGCGGCGAGCGCACCGCGCCCAGCACCTTGCCGCCATTGCGTTCGATCACCGCCGACGCATCGCCCTGCAGCGCGTAGCCGAAGGAATAATCCGCGGTCATGAAGAACCAGTTCTTGCCGCCCTGTTCCGTGACCGCCGCGCCGGTGCCGTTGGCGAGCGCGTAGGTGTCATAGGTCCAGTGCACCGTGTAGGGCGAACACGCCTTGCCCGTCAGTTCTGACGTGGAGGCGCTGGTCACCATGATGACCCGCTTCTTTTCGCGTCCCAGTTCGCTCAGGGCCAGCGCGATCGCCGACGTGGGCAGGTCGGTCACCATGTCCACGCCGTCCTGGTCGAACCAGCGGCGCGCGGCGGCGCTGGCCACGTCGACCTTGTTCTGGCCGTCCGCGAAGACCAGCTCGATCGGCTTGCCCAGCACCGAGCCGCCGAAGTCCTGCACCGCCATCCGGGCGGCCTCGACCAGTCCCTTGCCGCCGATGTCGGAATACGCCGAACTCATGTCGGCCATGATGCCTATCTTCACGGGGCCCGCCGCGTTCTGGGCGTGCGCGCCGCCCGCGGCGAGGATCGCGCCCGCCAGCGCGAGCGTCAGTTTCGGGATTGCCATGGACTCGTCTCCGTTATCGGTTTACGCCGTCTTTGCGGCGGTGAGCGTATTGCTCCGGGGAGCGTCCTTTTGTATCGTAGGCACGCGTTTTCGCCGTCGTCCAAAGCGACGATTTTCCAGCGCGCCGCGGGTTTTCCCGCGCCGATCCACGCAAGACCGCACTCTTCAGACAGGCAGCTCATGCGTCATTCGTTCTCGATGGAACACGCGCTGGCCAGCGGCAAGCTCAATGCGCCCACCGCGCATGGCGACCAGATCGCCCGGCGGGAACTGTGCGAGCAGATCTGCCGCCCGGACGGACCCAAGGTGGTGGTGGCGCGCGGGCCGGCCGGCTACGGCAAGACCACGCTGCTGGCGCAGTGCCAGGCAAGGTTGCAGGCGCTGCCCATGCGAACCGCGTGGCTGACGCTGGACCGCGCCGACAATGACCTCTCCCGTTTCCTGCGCTGCCTGACGGCCGCGCTGGGCGCGCTGTCCGGCAGCGCCAGCCTGCGCCTGGACGCCCATGATTCCGAGGACACGCTGGCGCTGGCGCTGGTGCAGGCCGTGGCCTCGCACGGCGCGCCCTTTGCGCTGGTGCTCGACGAATTCGAAGCCATCACGGCCCCCGCCGTGCTGGACCTGGTGCAGGACCTCATCGGCAGCCTGCCCGCGCACGGCCGGCTGCTGATCGGCTCGCGGCATACGCCGGGGCTGGCATTGGGGCGGCTGCGCGCGGCCGGCCAGCTGCTGGAGATCGACGCCTCGCAGCTGTGCTTTTCCGTGGACGAGGCGACCCGGTTTTTCGCGCGGCGCCAACCCGCGCTGACGCCCGCCGAGGTCGAACTGCTGCATCGCAAGACCGAAGGCTGGGTCGCGGCGCTGTGCCTCGCGTCCGCATCGCTCGCGCGGCAACCCAGCGCCGCGGCCTTCATCGAACGCTTCTCCGGCAGCGACCAGTCCGTCGCCGACTACCTGGCGCAGGACGTGCTGGCCAGCCAGACGCCGGCGCTGCGCCAGTTCCTGTTGCGCACCAGCATCCTCAAGCAGCTCAGCGCGCCGCTCTGCCAGGCCCTGC
This sequence comes from Achromobacter sp. NFACC18-2, assembly GCF_900108985.1. Classification (NCBI taxonomy): domain Bacteria; kingdom Pseudomonadati; phylum Pseudomonadota; class Betaproteobacteria; order Burkholderiales; family Alcaligenaceae; genus Achromobacter; species Achromobacter sp. NFACC18-2. The sequence goes on from NZ_FNYM01000002.1 coordinate 134,187, forward strand.
TGCCCGACATGGATTGCGCCGGCCTGCTGCAACAGCTGGAGAACGGCCACGTCCTGCTCACGCGCACCGCGGCCGACGAGCGCCACTACCGCTACCACAGCCTGTTCGCCAGCTACCTGCAGTCGCAGCTGCGTGCCCAGGCGCCCGGCGACGTCGCCCGCCTGCACCTGGCCGCCTCGCGCTGGTACGAAGACGAAGGCAGGCCGGTGCCCGCCATCGACCACGCCATCGACGGCGGCGACTTCGGGCGCGCGCTGGCGCTGCTGCAGGCGCACGCGGAAACGCTGCTGGCCGAAGGCCGCATGCGACTGCTGGCGCGCTGGCTGGGCCAGCTTCCCGCGGCGGTGCTCGCCACCCGGCCGCTGCTGCAGGCCATGCAGGTGTGGGCGACGTGTTTCACGCGCGGCCCCAGCGAGGCGTCCCTGCTGATGGCGGAGCTGAAGCTGGCGGGCAGCGCCGATCCCGCCGTGCGCGCCCACGTGCGCGCGCTGCAGCCGTTGCTGCTGTCGATGATGGACCGGCAGGAAGAGGCCTACGCCGCCGGCATGCCCAGCATCGCGGCGCTGGGCGATGCGCTGTCGTTCACCGACACCGCGCTCGCCAACGCCATGGCCAACATCACCGCCGTGCTGGGCCGCTACCACGAGGCGCGCGCGCTGCTGGACACCGCCCGGCGCGCGCAGAGCCGCAGCGCCAGCAGCTTCAACCTGATGTACTCCGAAGCGGTCGAGGGCATCATCGACCTGCAGGAAGGGCGCATGCGCCAGGCGGGCGCGCGTTTTCGCATGGCGGTGCGTTCCACACGCAAGGGGGCCTACGGGCAGGCCAACGGCAATGCCTGGGCGGGCGTGCTGTACGCCGCGTGGGTCTACGAGACCGGCGACCTCGCGCTGGCCTCGCGCCTGCTCCAGGTGTACGTGCCGCTGGGCCGCGATGTCGGGCTGCCGGACCACCTGATCCTGGGCTACGTGACGCTGGCGCGCGTGGCCTTCCACGAGGGCGATCCCGAACAGACCTTCTACCTGCTGGGCGAACTGGAATACCTGGGCCACCAGCGCCGCCTGCCGCGCATTGCGGCCAGCGCCCGGGTGGAGCGCGCGCGCGTGCTGCTGATGCAGGGCCATCCGCAGGCCGCGCGCGACGAACTGGGCCGCGCCGACGATGCGGATCTCTGGCGCCGCGTGGAAGGACTGCGCCTGCCCGCCAACGATCTGCTGACGCCGCGGCTGGGACGCCTGCGCTGCCTGGCGTATGACGGCGACCCCGCCGCCGCGCTGCGCGAGCTGGATGCCGACATCGCGCAGGCGCTGGCGGCGCGGCGCGTGCGGCGCGCGTACATGCTGCAGCTATTGCGCGCCGTCGCGCTGGCCCGCAACCGCGACGACGCCGGCGCCTGCGCGCAGCTCGCGCCGCTGCTGCGCACGGCGCAATCCGAAGGCCTGTGCCGCGTGCTGGCGGACGAGGGCGCGGCCGTGGCCGGGCTGCTGCAGCGCCATGGCGCGTGCGCGGCCGGCAGCGCATGGCTGGCCTCGGACGGGGCGCAGGACTGGTGGCAGCGCTACATGGCGCAGGCCCGCATCGGCCCCGCATCGCCAGCGGCGGCCCCGGTCGCCGGCGACGCCGCCGGCGCGGAAGGGCTCACGCCCAAAGAGTTGCGCGTGCTGCGCCTGCTGGCCGAAGGCCATTCCAACAGCGCCATCGCGCGGCAGCTCTTTGTCTCGGAGAGCACGGTGCGCACGCACCTGCGTCACCTGAACGTCAAGCTCAGCGCCGACAGCCGCACGCAGGCCGTGGCGCGGGCCCGCAGCGCGGGCCTGCTGTGACTTATCCGGGGGTGTTGATCTGGTCGGCCGCGATGATCTCGGCCACCAGCACGCGCCCCGGACCGTCCAGGTAATACTCCGCCTCGGCCGGCTCGCGCAGCTTCATGTAGGCGTCCTCGCCGATCTGCATGGTGTGCCCGGCGGCCAGTTCGGCGCCGCTTTCCAGCATGTAGCCCATGATGTTGTTGAACATCGTCGAATAGGTCTCGCCCTCGTCATGCCCCGTCGCCAGCGCGGCGAAGTCCGGCAGCCCGAAGGCATCGGCGCCATAGGTGCGCATCCACACGCCCTGCACGCCCTCGACCTCATATTTCACGAAGCCGCAATACAGCATGTTCAGCGGCAAGGTGCGCAGCAGGTCCATGCTTTCCTCGCCCAGCGACTCCGCCGCGAATACGCCCGCGGGCAGCGAGGTGTGCGCATGCTCGTTCAGCACCGCCATCGCCCCAAAACCGGTCAGCGCGCCCGCCACCGCGGCCAGCGCCACGTACTGTTCCAGCGGATCCGTTTCAAAGCCCGCGTAGTACAGGAGGATATGGCTGGCGTGCCCGCGGACTTCGTCCTTCACCGTGGCGGGATAGTGCGACGGGGCCACGCAGGCCTCCAGCGCATCCTTCGGATACGGCGCATCGAAACCCACCAGTCGCACGACGTGCTTGTCCCAACCGGCCAGGCCCAGAAACTCCGGCATGTCCGTCGCAAGCTCCGCGCGCGCCTGCTGCATGGACGGGTGATAGGCCCGCAACGCATCGCCCAGCGCGGCCTCGGTGATCGCCAGCGGTCCCGCAAAGAGGACCTGCAGGCTCAGCGGCTGCGCGATGTCGGGGTTGGCCGACAGGGCGGCCGTGTCGGCGGAAACTTCCTTGCGGCCGAAGAAACGGGAAAAAATGCTCATGCGTGTCCGGGGTGGAAATAGTGGAAATAGTGGAAATAAAACGGGGACAGTATAAAGACGGTATCGGGCAACGCGCGGGCGGGGTCGCCATTGGATACATCTTTACCCGCCGGCTATTCCTCGAATCCGCGCGGCCCCAGCGTCTCGACCACGTAGTCGATGAAGGACTTGATGCGCGAAGAGATGGCGGTGTTGCGGTAGTACACCGCGTTGATCGGCTGCCTGACTTCCAGCAGCTGCTTGACGAACAGCGGCTGCAGCGCGCCGCGCCGGCGGTCCTCGCGCGTCATGAAATCCGACAGGCAGACAATGCCCCCATCGTTGAGCGCAAGCTGGCGCAGCGTCTCGCCGCTGTAGGCGCGAATCGCGGGCTTGATGTGCACCGCCTGCCCGTCCGCATCCCGCAGCGGCCATTCGTTCAGCGACTCAAGCTGGCTGAAGCCCAGCAGCACGTGCGACGCCAGGTCCGCGGCGCGGCGGGGCGTGCCGTGCTGCGCCAGATACCCCGGGCTGGCCAGCACGCGCACGCGGCTGGTGCCCAGCGCCACCGCGTGCAGCGACGAGTCCTTCAGCCGGCCGATGCGAAAGGCCAGGTCGGTGCGCCGCTCCAGCAGGTCGATATTGCCTTCATTGCTGGTGAGCTCCAGCTCCACCTGCGGATAGCGCTTGCGATAGCCCGGCACCAGCGGCGCGATCACATGCAGCATGAACGGCGAGGCGGCGTCCACCCGCAGCAGCCCGGCGGGCTGGTTGCGGCGCAGGTTCATGAGTTCTTCGGCCTCTTCCACCGACGCGATGATGCGGCGCGCCTGCTCCAGATAGGCCTTGCCCTCTTCGGTCAGCGCCAGGCGCCGCGTCGTGCGCCGCATCAGCGTGGTCTGCAGCTTTTCCTCCAGCCGGCTCATGGTGCGGCTGGTGGCGGAAACGGTCTGCCCCAGCACATCGGCCGCCGCGGTGATCGAGCCGCTGTCCACGATGGCGATGAAGACCTGCATTTCGTCGAGGGTGGTTTTCATATTTGCATTTTTATCAAAAGTATTTCGCCCATACCTATCTTTTTCCGCAAGGATGCGGCAGCGACACTACGCCCATCCCCGGACACCGCCCGTCCGGCCAAGCCCATTCCCCAGGAGTTTTACATGAGCATTCCCGCCTTTGGCGTCGGCACCTTCCGCCTGCAGGGTCAGGCCGCCGTCGATTCCGTGCGCAACGCGCTGGACGTCGGCTACCGCGCCATCGACACCGCCCAGATCTACGAGAACGAGGCCGACGTCGGCCAGGCCATCGCCGAATCGGGCGTGGCCCGCGAAGACCTGTTCATCACCACGAAGATCTGGGTGCCGAACACCGCCCGCGACAAGCTCGCCCCCAGCCTGAAGGACAGCCTCGCCCGGTTGCGCACCGATTATGTCGACCTGACGCTGATCCACTGGCCCGCGCCGGACAACGGCGTTTCCGTCGACGAATTCATGACGGCGCTGGCCGAGGCCAAGGCGCAGGGCCTGACGCGCCAGATCGGCATTTCCAACTTTCCGATCGCGCAGACGCGGGCCGCCATCGCCGCCGTGGGCCGCGAGCAGATCGCCACCAACCAGATCGAGCTCAGCCCCTACCTGCAGAACCGCACGCTCACGGCGTTTCTGAAGGAACAGGGCATCCACGTCACCTCGTACATGACGCTGGCCTACGGCAAGGTGCTCAAGGATCCGGTCATCGGCCAGATCGCACAGCGCCGCGCGGCCACGCCCGCGCAGGTCGCGCTGGCCTGGGCGCTGCAGCTGGGCTATGCCGTGATCCCGTCGTCCACCCGCCGCGACAACCTGGCCAGCAACCTGCTCGCCCAGGACCTGCGCCTGACGGACGACGACATGGCGCAGATCGCCGCGCTGGAACGCAACGGCCGTGAAGTCAGCCCGCAAGGCCTGGCGGCCGAGTGGGACTGAACCCGGCAGTCTCCGATCCGCCGCCCCCCGCGCCGGGGGTGTCGGATCTGGCAAGGGAATTCGGGATGAGCGCCTAACCAATAGGTATGGTTTCGGCCCGCCGGGCATTCCTCGGGGCGCAAACGCGCCCTACACTGCCCCATCGCAGCGCGCCGATGCTCGGGCGCGCCCACCGACGGGAGCCGACCTGGCATGCACGAACCCACGCCCGATGATCCGTCCTGGCTGCGCCCCCGGCTGTTTGCCGCGGTGGCCCTGACCGGCCTGGTCGCCGGCCTGGGCGGCATGCTGCTCGGCATGCTGCTGCACACGGTCCAGCACCTGGCCTACGGCTATGGCGGCGGGCACGTCATCAGCCACGAATCCTTCCTGATGGGTGTAGAGGCCGCCAGCGGGCCGCGCCGCGTACTCGCCCTGGTGCTGTGCGGGCTGGCGGCCGGCGCGGGCTGGTGGCTCATCCACCGCTATGGCCGTCCCCTGGTCAGCGTCGATCAGGCCGTGGCCGATCCCGACCGGCGCATGCCGTCCGCGACGACGATGGCGCACGCGGTCCTGCAGATCGTGACCGTCGGGCTGGGCTCGCCGCTGGGACGCGAGGTGGCGCCGCGCGAAGTCGGCGCGCTCGCGGGCGGCCGGCTGGCGGCGCGGCTGCGCCTGCCGCCGGAACAGTGCCGGCTCGTCATCGCCTGCGGCGCCGGCGCGGGCCTGGCCGCCGTGTACAACGTGCCGCTGGGCGCGGCGCTTTTCGTCCTGGAAGGGCTGCTGGGGTCGTTTGCCTGGCCTGCGGTCGTCGCCGCGCTGGTGGCCTGCTGCCTCGGCGCCGCGGTGGCCTGGGCCGGACTGGGCAACGAGATTCAGTATGCCGTGCCCGCCCTGCAGATCAGTCCCGGCCTGGTGGTCTGGGCCATCGCCGCGGGACCGGTGTTCGGGTGGGCCGCCCACGGCTTCCGGCGGCTGACCGGCGCGGCGCGCGCCCAGGCCGCCCGGGGCTGGCGCCTGGCGGTGTCCTGCCTGCTGAATTTCACGCTGCTCGGCCTGCTGGCGATCACCCTGCCCGCCTTGCTGGGCAATGGCAAGGGACCCGCGCAACTGGCGTTCGACAATGAACTGACCATCGCCCTGGCGGCGACGCTGGCGGTGCTGAAGACGGCCGTCGTCGCCAGCAGCCTGCGCGCGGGCGCGGCGGGCGGCCTGCTCACGCCCGCGATCGCCGTGGGCGCCTCGCTGGCGGTCGCGCTGGGCGGGCTGTGGAGCATGGCCTGGCCGGACGCGCCGCCCGGCGCATTTGCCGTCGTCGGCGCGGCCGCGTTCCTGGCCTCGTCGATGCGCATGCCGCTGACCGCCGTCGTGCTGATCCTGGAGTTCACGCGGGTGGACCCTGCCTTTCTCATCCCCATGGTCCTCGCGGTGGCGGGCTCCGTCCTGGCGAGCCGCCATTGCGCCGCCCGCGGTGCCGCCCCACGTACCGCATCCTGAATTCCGGAGACCCTCATGACCCAACGCAAACCCACCGGCATCCACCGCTACGACGCGCCCGCGGGCGGATGGGGCGCGCTGAAGGCCACGGCGCAGGCCGTGGCCACGCAGATGCGCATCGCCGAAGCGCCCGCGCTGCTGCTGCGCACCAACAAGCCCGACGGGTTCGACTGTCCCGGCTGCGCCTGGCCCGACAAGGCGCATACCTCCACATTCCAGTTCTGCGAGAACGGCGCCAAGGCCGTCACCTGGGAAGCGACGCGCAAACGCGTGACCCCGGAATTCTTCGCCGCGCACCCGGTCACCGAACTGCTGACCTGGAGCGACCACGACCTGGAGAACGCAGGCCGCCTCACGCATCCGCTGGCCTACGACGCCGCCAGCGACACCTACCAGGCCATCGAATGGGACGACGCGTTCGCGCGCATCGGCCAGACGCTTGCCAGCCTGCCCGATCCGGACATGGTTGAGTTCTACACCTCGGGCCGCGCTTCCAACGAGGCCGCGTTCCTCTTCAGCCTGTACGCCCGCGAATTCGGCACGAACAATTTTCCCGACTGCTCCAACCTGTGCCACGAGGCCACCAGCGTCGGACTGCCCAAGGCCATCGGCATCGGCAAGGGCACGGTGTCGCTGGACGACTTCGACGCCTGCGATCTCATCATCTCGATGGGCCACAACCCCGGCACGAACCACCCGCGCATGATGGGGACGCTGCACGAATGCGCGCGCCGCGGCGTGCCCATCATCGTGTTCAACCCGCTGCGCGAACGCGCGCTGGAGCGCTTTGCCGATCCGCAGGACCCGATCGAGATGGGCACGTTCGGCGCCACGCGCATCGCCTCCACCTATTTCCAGGTCAAGGTGGGCGGCGACGCGGCCGCGCTCAAGGGCATCATGAAGGCGCTGATGGAGGCGGACCGGGACGGCCGCGCCACGCTGGATCACGAATTCATCGCGCGCCACACGCACGGCTACGAGGCCTTCGCGCAGGACCTGGACGCCACGACCTGGGCCGACATCGAACAGGCCAGCGGCCTGCGCCGACGCGACCTGGAGCAGGTAGCCCAGGCGTATGCCCGGGCCAACGCCACCATCGTCACCTATGGCATGGGCATTACGCAGCACGAAAGGGGCACGCGCAACGTACAGCAGATCGCCGCGCTGCTGCTGATGCGCGGCAACATCGGCAAGCCGGGCGCCGGCATCTGCCCCTTGCGCGGGCACTCCAACGTGCAAGGCAACCGCACGGTCGGCATCACCGAGAAGATCGACGACGCCATGTTCGATCGCGTCGAACAGACCTTCGGCTTCCGGCCGCCGGCGCGGCCCGGCCACGACGCGGTGGACGCCATGAAGGCGATGGCCGCCGGACGCGCCAAGGCGCTGATCTGCCTGGGCGGCAATTTCGCGATTGCGCTGCCCGACGCCGAGCAATGCGAGCGCGGCATGCGGCAACTGGACCTGGCCGTCCACCTGAACACCAAGTTGAACCGCTCGCACCTGCTGGTCGGCAAGCAGTCGATCATCCTGCCGGTGCTGGGCCGCACGGAAAGCGACGTGCAGGCGGGCGGCGCGCAGTCGATCACGGTCGAGGATTCGATGTCGATGGTGCATGCCTCGCGCGGCAAGCTCCTGCCCGCCTCAACGCAGCTGCGCTCGGAACCGGCCATCATTGCCGGCATGGCGCAGGCGACGCTGCCGCACAGCCGCGTGCCGTGGGCGCACCTGATCGAGGACTACGACCGCATCCGCGACCTGATCGAAAAGATCTATCCGGATTTCCGCGATTACAACGCGCGCATCCGCAAACCCGGCGGCTTTCGGCTGCCGCTGCCGCCCACGGAGCGCATCTGGAAGACGCCCTCGGGCAAGGCCGAGTTCATCCCGTTCGCGGGGCTGCGCGAAGATCCCGACATCGTCGAAGGCAACATCCTGCGGCTCACCACGCTGCGCAGCCACGACCAGTACAACACCACCATCTATGGCCTGGACGACCGCTATCGCGGCGTGTTCGGCCGCCGCGACGTGCTGTTCATGAATGCGTCCGATCTGGCGCGCCATGGCATCGCGCACGGCGACGAGGTCGACATCGTCACCAGCCTGCCCGGCCAGGGGCACCGGCGGCTGCGGCTGACGGCGATCCGGCACGATATTGCGGCGGGGTCGGTCGGCGCCTACTACCCGGAAGCGAACAACCTGTGCCCGCTGGACTACCAGGACACGGAAAGCGGCACGCCCGGCTACAAGTCGATTCCCGTCCGGATACAAAAAGCGGCCTGAAGCCGGAGCTCATCCAACAGGATGAGAACAAGCGGGGCCGGATGGTGCATAAGCACCATTGCAGATTCAAGGATTAATACTTTCGGCTACTAGCAAGGCGGATGAGGTCCGCCTATATATCGAAGCATGGGCGCAGCGTCACCGTCGTCATGTCGTCTTTCCAAGCATATCGGCGCCCGCTCCGATAAGAAGGCCAAGCTGTCCGCCGATGCGTCCCGCGCCATCGCCAGCCTGAAACTGGCCTCCTGACCCGGGCGGGAAAAAGGGGAAACGATATGGCAACCAGGAAAACGGCGGCGCGGCCGTCCAGGACATCGGCTTCTTCCAAACGGACCCCGCGCAAGAATGCGCCGGCGGCGTCGGCGGCCTCTGCATCGGCTGCATCTGCAACTGCCACTGCGGCGGCCGCGATCGCATCGTCGGCGCCCCGCCCCAAGCCCAGCAAGCCCGGCAAGCCCAAGAAAGAAACGCCCCGCATCGCCTTCGGCCGGTCCGCCAAGCCCGATGCCTTCGACGCGCGCGACATCCTGTTCCGCCCCAATATCTCTGTCACGCCCAAGGCGGAAATGATTCCCGTGATGGGGCTGACGGTAAAGCACCAGGGCGAGACCTCGGCCTGCACGGGCTTTGCGCTGTCCACGGTGGTCGAGTACCTGCTGCGCAAATCCGAACGCGACACGCGCCCGGCGATCTCGCCCTACATGCTGTATTCGATGGCCAGGCGCTACGACGAATTCCCCGGATCGGTCGACGACAGCGGCTCCAGCCTGCGCGGCGCGCTCAAGGGCTGGTTCCGGCACGGCGCCTGCGCCCAGGCCCTGTTCCCGTCCATCGACATGCCGCCCGCGGCCCAGCGCCCGGAAGACGACTGGTGGCTGGACGCCGTCAAGCGGCCGCTCGGCGCGTACTACCGCATCGACACGCGCAGCATCGTGGAGATGCATGCGGCGCTGAATGAAGTGGGCATCCTCTACGCCAGCGCGGGCTGCCACGAGGGCTGGGACCAAGGCCACGGCGTCACGCCGCGCGAGGACGAAGCCACGCCCGTCACGCGGCCATTCTGGGTCATTCCGGGCAGCCAGGAAACCGCCGTGCTGGGCCACGCCTTCGTCATCGTGGGCTATACGCAGGACGGCTTTCTGATCCAGAACTCCTGGGGGGAGGAATGGGGCACGCACGGCATGGCCGTGCTGACCTACGACGACTGGATGCGCAACGCGATGGACTGCTGGGTCGTGCAGCTGGGCGTGGTCACGCACGAGCACGAAAGCATCTCCAACAGCATCAGCCTGCGCACCGAGGGAAAACAGGTGACGCTTGCCGCCGGCAAGATACTGCGCGACCGCGAGCTCTCGCCCTTCATCGTCAACGTGGGCAACAACGGCAAGCTCAGCAACAGCGGCGCCTTCCGCACCACGCCGGACGACCTGCGCGCGATCGTCGACGTGCACATGGTCGCCGCGCGCGAGCGCTGGAACCTGAAGGACAAGCCGATGGACGTCTGCGTGTACAACCACGGCGGCCTGGTCGGCGAGAACGACGCCGCCGAGGCCGCCGCCGAATGGATCCCGCTGCTCTACGAGCACCAGATATTCCCCGTCTTCCTGATGTGGGAGACGGACTTCATCACCACCGTCAGGAACATCATCCAGGACGCCGCGCACGACGTGCCGCGCACCACCGGCGGCATCGGCGAACGCCTGGAACGCTGGTGGAACCAGCGGCTTGAACGCTGGCTGGCGCGTCCCGGCACGGTCATCTGGGGCGAAATGAAGCAGAACGCCGAGGCCATGAGCGAGCCGGCCACGCACGGCGAAGACGAAGCCGCCATGATCCTGCTCTACCGGCACTTCAAGTCGCACGTCGCGCGCGGCCGCGTGCGCCTGCACATCGTGGGGCATTCGGCCGGCGCGATCGTCGCCAGCCATTTCGCGCGGCGCCTGGCCGCGGACGGCGGAGAACTCGAATCGCTGAGCCTCATGGCGCCGGCCGTGACCCTGAAGACCTTCAGGGAACTGGTCGTGCCGCTGCTGGGAAACCGGGTCAAGCGCTATCAGCAGTTCCACCTGTCGGATCGCGCCGAAGAGGACGACCCCACCTGCGGGCCGTACCGGCGCTCGCTGCTTTATCTGGTCAGCGAATCGTTCGAGGGCGGCACCACCACGCCGCTGCTGGGCATGGAGCGCTACTTCCGGGACGCCGGCATCCCCTGCGACGCGGTCCACGTGTCGCCGGCCGGCAGTCCTTCCGGCGCCTCCCGCGTCGTGCCCGTGGCCTCCAGCACGCACGGGGGCTTTGACAACGACAAAGGCACGCAGCAGCAGGTCATTGCCTTCATCAAGCGCTGACCGCGGGTGGAGGGTCTTGTCATGCCAGAGATACTGCCAGAACCCTACAGCGAGGCGCCGGAGCTGCCCAGGCAGCCGGCCCCGCGGCCCGACGTGCCGACGCCGGCGGCCCATGCCGGCGAAGAGGGCACGCGCGCCGCCGCGCCCGCCGTCCCCGCAGCCCCCGTCGCCCCCGCGCCGCCATCGCCCCCCGCGCGCGAATTCTCCCTCTACGGCGAGGCCGACGAGGTCGCGGGGGTCCTGTCGCGGGTCGGCGTGCCCTGCCTGCTGGTGGCGGGGTCCGGCGACATCGTGGCGGCCAGCACCGTCCTGCCGCTGGCGCACGCCGGCCTTGTGGGCCGCCGCCTGAGCGAGATCTGCGGCCTGGCCCGGCCCTTGCGCATGGGCGACGGCGCGGTCGACGTGGTGTACTGCGGCGACGACGGCGCCCGCGTGCCCGCGCAGCTGATCCCGCTGTGCACGCTGGACAGCGGCGAGCTCATCGTGCTGGTCAACGACGGCGCGCCCTTTCGCCAGGCCGAGTCCCGCCGGTTCGAGCGCACGCCCTACGCGGTATTCCGGCTGGACATGCAGGGCGTCATCCGCTTCGCCAATCCCGAAGCGGCCCGCACGCTGGGCCTGCCGCGCGACGCCCTGTGCGGCAGCCGGCTCGCCGCGCATTTCCGCCCCGCGGATGTCGGGCCGGTGCAGCGCGCCATCCTGCGCTGCGTGCAGGACACGGACGGCGACGCCATGGTGTCGGTCACCATCGCCATTCCCGTGCCGGACGACGCGGACCGGCAATTCGAACTGGTCATGACGCCCGACCCCGCGCCCAACGGCGAGCTCCTGGGCGTGATCGCCGTCATCCAGTCGCGCACGCTGGAATCGGCCCGCGACGAGATCCGCCGCATCGCGCTGGACCCCGCGATCGGCGGCTGGCGGCTCAAGCTGGATCGCATCCTGGAGCAGATCCGGCGCCTGGTGCCGTTCGAACACGCGATCTTCGGCATCTATGGCAACGATGTGTCGCTGTTCCGCGCGATCGCGGTGCGGCCAGAGGGCGTGGAGCTGTGGCCCGCGCGCTGGATGGATCTGCCGCCGACGATACGCGCCTTCCTGGACTCGGGCCGCACCTGGGTCGAGGAGGTCGGCGCATTCGTCAAGGCGAACATGCCCGAACCGGGCAACGAGATCGTGCGCTGTTATCAGGACCTGGGCATACAGTCCTCCGTCACGCTGCCAGTCACGCGTCCCGGCGGCTACAGTTCGGCGCTGAGCCTGTGCTCGCGCGACCCCGGCGCCTACGATGCCCGCCATCTGGAGATTCTGCGCGCCCTGGACCTGGAACCGGTGCTGATGCGCTTCGAAAAGGAGCGCGACGACGAGCGGGCCGAGTTCGCGGATTCGCTGCGGCGCAAGGTGATGACCGCCGCGTCGCTGCGCCAGGCCGCCGACGACATCATCGCGCAGCTGGCGCAGCATTTCTGGTGGGATCACGTGGCGCTGTTCCGCGTGAACCGGCAGGAGAACCGCTTCGAAGTGGTCACGCAGCACAGCCTGGCGCCCGGCTACGCGCTGCCGGACGGCTTCCAGCAGCCGACGGGCCAGGGCATGCTGGGCGCCACGCTATCGCTGGGCTGCCTGCTGGCGGTGGACGACATCGGCAATCCCGCCTACGCGCAGCACGGCTACACGGGCCCCAAGCGGCCGCTGCGCTCGGCCATGACCGTTCCCGTCCACCTGAACGGCCGGATACGCTGGCTGCTGGACGTGGAATCCTCGGTGTCCCACGCCTTTAAGGGCCCCGACATCGACGACCTGCTCCAGATCATCGCCTCGCTGGAGGAAGGCCTGGCCCAGCACCTGCTCAGCCAGACCAAGCAGAGCCTGATGGCGGAAACCGAGCAGGCCGTCGTGTTTGTGGGACGCGAGGGCGGCGTCATCGAAATGAACCGCGTGGCCACCGACATGCTGGGCGCCGAGGTCCGGCGCACGCGCGATGGCGCCGAGGCGCCGTCGATCACGGACTACGCCATCGCGGGCGACGAGGCCACGCTGGGCGTCCTGACGTCGGCGTTCACGGTCAAGCGCGAGCGCATCGAACTGCTCGACGCCGGCGGCCAGCCCCGGTCCGTGCTGGCCACCCGCACCGACCTGGACCCGAGCCTGGACATGTCGATCTGGTTCTTCACCGACATCGCGGACCTGGATTGGGCGCGCGACCTGCGCTATCTGCGCGAAACCGTGGCCGAGGTGGCGCGGCAGACGCGCACCTCGCTGTCGCTGGCGTGCAGCCTGACGTCGCAGACCGTGCTGCTGCATGACGACGCGCGCCAGGGCACGCCCCCGGAAGTCGTCGCGGCCCAGGCGCAGGATCTGAGCCAGCGCATCGTCGCCGAGATCGGCAAGGCCGACATCACCTTCGAGCGCCTGGCCGGCGCCAGCGAGTCGCGGCGGCGCGCCCGCGCGACGCATGGCGACGTCGAACTGGGCGCGCGCCTGCGCGACGTGATCGCCGCCTTGCCCGCGCGCGACCAGCGCCGCATCGCGTTGTCCAACCATACGGCCTCGCACGACGGCCCCACGGTGTCCGGCGACGCGCAGGCGCTGAGCGCGGCATTCCGCTCGATGATCGATTACCTCCTGCGCTGCCGCAACGCCGACGATGCGCGCGTGACCATCGACCTGGACGCCGGCCCGGACGGCTGCACCCTGCGCTTCGGCCTGAGCGAGGAACAGGTGTGGGACATGGACCCGCCGGTCCACGCGGTGCCCGACGACGCCCTGCTGAGCGCCGAGCGCGCCGCGCACGACGGCGCCAGCATCGCCATCGCCCAGATCCAGGACACGATGATCGATCACGGCGGCGCGCTCGTCACCGACCCGCCGCTCCCGGATGCGCCGCTGCTGCCGCCGCAGGCCTACGAGTCCGTCACGCCGCCGTGGCGCGCGTTCACGCTGATCCTGCCGCTGCGGGCCGGCTAGGCCAACCGGATCATGGGACAGCCATCATGGAACACGACGCCGACGGACCGAATTTCATCCTGCTGGCCAGCATGAACGACGAGCACGAGGACGACTGGGCCAACAACCTCGCCCAACTGCACCGCCACGTCCAGCAGTACCCGGCGATCGCGCCGTTCGTGGGCGCGGAGCTGCGCCGGCGCACGTCGCTGGAAAGCGCCAAGACCCAGATCGAATCCTGGGAACTGGCCACGCCGCGCATCGAGCCGCGGCTGGTCATCATCGACGCCCGGCTCGGGTCCACCGCCAGCAAGCGCGCCAAGCCCGGCGCGGCGGCGGTCGAACTGCTGGAATGGATCTCCAAGCGATCCGCCGTGCCCTTGCTGGTGCTGGCGGTCGACCCGCCGGAACTGGTGCAACGCTACGTGCTGGAACGCCCCGAAGTCTTCATGTGGACGAGCGATGCGAAGAGCGCCGGCAACAGCGGCACGGAGGTCGCCACCGTCCTCACCTGCCTCACCCCGATGGCGCCCAAGCGCCGGCGGCGGCTCATCATCCGCGTGGGCGAGCACTCGATCACGTACCGCATCCAGATGGGACGGCACGAGTATTCGTCGCAGGACATGCCCTACAAGGAGCGCGACCGGATCTCGGCCCTGGTGGGGCGCATCGAGACCTTCAGCCCTTATATGGGGGAGACGAAGGCGCCGCAATGGCTCAAGGACCTGAGCGGAGTGGGCGAAGACGTCTTCAGCGCCATGGTCACGCACAGCCTGGGCGCGCCGATCGCCAAGCTGATCCAGCGCGCGCGCGACGAGGAGTTGTCGCCGGGGGCCGGCGCGTTCGCGGGACTGGACCTGCGCTTCGAGTTCAACCTGGCCAGCCAGGAGGTCTCGCGCCTGTTCAACCTGCCTTTCGAGATGGGGCGCGAGTTCGGCGCCGACAGCGGCCGCTATCTGTGCCTGGAACTGCCGATGGCGCGGCGGCTGCACCTGGAGGGCACCGCCCCCGCGCCGCGCTGGGAGACGGACTCGCGCGCGCCCGGCCAGCCGGTGCGGATGCTGTTCATGGATGCCAGCGCGGTGTACGGCACCGTCACGTTCCGGCGCGAAGACGGCGGGCCGACCCTGCCCGCCATGGAATTCGGCCCGCTGCAGTCGGTCGCCAAAGAGCGCGAGCATCTTGCCGAACTGGCCGCGCGCGCGCCCGGCCATCTCATCATCGACCACGTGCGCGGCGCGGACGAGCCCGGCCTGGTGGGCGCGGCGCTGCAGCGCCGCATCGAAGAGCGGCTCAAGACCGGCAACTACGACATCTTCCATTTCGCCGGCCACTCCGTCTCCGCGGGCGAAACCACGATGCTGGTGCTGCCGGGCGAGGACGGCGAAGCCTGGCAACTGTCCATCCGGCTGATCGGCCAGTGGATGGAGGCGGGCAAGTGCAAGCTGCTGGTGCTGTCGTCGTGCAGCGGCGCGTCGGTGCGCACGGCGCTGGAAGTCATGCGCGCGGGCGCGGCCGGCGTGCTGGCCTTCCGCTGGCAGGTCGAAGAGGAATCCTGCGCGCGCTACATCCAGCGCTTTTACGACGTGTACCTGGACGCCGCCCAGCCGAAGGGGCTGGCCGAAGCCTACCGCTACGCCTGCAAGGCCGCGCAGGGCGATGCCGGCGATCTGCCGACCTGGGCGTCGGCGGTGGCCATCGTGCGCGACTGAGCACACGATGGCCATTGCCGGCCCCTGTGCGCAACCTGCGCGGCGGGCGGCCGGAAACAAGGAGCTGACATGGATTCGCTAATCGGCATGTTGCGCGGCATCGGCGGCAAGGCGGCCAGCGGCGACGGCGCGGGCGCCCTGCTGCCCACCGTGCCCGCGGGCCGCAACTTCTATGCGGAGATCGAACCGCCCGGCGGCAGCCCCGCGCTGGCCGCGGGCCTGGACGGGGCCGCCTTCGTGCCCGGGCAGTGCTACTTCAGTCTCCGGCTGGTGGAGATGCGCCTGTGCGACGCCAGCAACTATCTCAGCCAGTTCCTGCCGCTGTGCACGTTCTTTCTGCGCTATGGCGCGGACGGCGCGCGGCGCGAGATCCCGTACATCGTGGGCTACGACCTCATCCAGCAGGCGCTGGGCGCCGCCGCGCCCCAGGCCGGCGCCAGCCGCGTGGCCTTTCGCGACGTCTACGTGGCGCGCAACGTGCCCTACGCCAGCGACGGACTGGAGATGTACGCCGCCCTGTGCCGGTTCGCCGACAGCAGCCTCAGCCGAGGCATCCTGGACTTCGTCTCCACCGCCGTGACGATGCTGGGCGGCCCCGTGGGCGGGGCCATCGTCAAGACGGGCGAAAGCCTGCTCACGCCTCTGGCCAAGCTGTTCGGCACCGACGGCGTCAGCGTGCGCTTCGGCGTCTATGACGGCGACGCGCTGCGCCGCAGCGGCTACCGCGTGCTGGCGGGCGCGGACTCGCAGGACCGGCTTTCCGGGCTGCAGCTCGTGGACGGCGTGCTGCATCGCCAGAAGGACAGGGGCAAGCCCGAGCCGGTCAATGACGTCGACTACCTGGTCCTGGCGTTCGAGCAGCGCACGACGCTGGGCGCGGACATGTTCGCCGCGGCGACGGCGCTGCCGTTCCATCATCTGTGGAAGGACGTGTCCAAGGCCCTGATCGGCAACGACGCCACGGCCGCCAGCGCGGCCTACCAATCCCTGCTGATCGCGGTCGCCGAATCGCCGATGCTCATCGACGCGGACCGCTTTGCGCTGCTCACGGCCTATGCCGCCCAGCGCGGCGCATGGGAAGCCGCGAGCGAGCGCTCCGGCCTGCGGACGCGCAGCGGCGGCAAAAGCCTGGCGGCCGCCATGACCGACCGGGTCAACGCGCGAGGCAAGGCCGATCCGGTGGCCGATCTGCTCAAGGCGGCGAAAAAGCACATCACGCCGCCGCCGGGACCGGCCGGGCCGGCGCAGGCGGCGCTGGAAGACGCCGCCGTCGCCCAGACGGTGTCGGACCTGACGCGCACCCTGGGCGAGAAAGGCAGCGCGCCGCCGCCGGGCGCCTTGTCCCGCGCCACCCGCGAGCTGCTGTCCGTCATGCTCAGCGATCCGGCATAGCGGGCAGGGCAGTGCTGACTACCGCAGTTCCAGCGTCGCCCCGATGACGCGCATCGTCGGCATCAACTGGCGCCAAGCATCCTTGGGCATCGACGGCGGCCGCGTCAGTTGCGCCGCCGCCGGGTCATCCAGCAGGTTGCCCTTGCAGGCGAACACGATGCTGTTGGTCATGTCGTCGTCCACCACCTCGAACATCGACGAGCCGAAGGATTCGCGCACGCGCTCCAGGTAGGTGTGGTGCATCGGGTGGTTGACGTGGAAGTTGATCACCAGGATGCCGTCATCGCGCAGGGCGCGATGGCAGTCGGCGTAGAACGCCGCGCTGCACAGCGCGTCCGGGATGCCGCCCGCCACGAATCCGTCCAGGAAGATCACGTCCGCATGATCGGACAGGCCGCGCATATGCTGCGCCGCGTCCGCCTGGATCACCTGGAAGCGCTCGCCGTCCGGCGGCACCAGGAAGGCGTCGCGCATCGCGATCACGGCCGGATCGATCTCCACCACCGAAATCCGCGCCCCCGCCAGATAGCGGTGGCAGAACTTGGGCAGCGATCCGCCGCCCAGGCCCACCATCAGGATGTGCCCGGGCGCCGGCTTGAACAGCACGAAGCCCATCATCATCCGGGTGTATTCGATCTCCAGCGCGTCCGGGTTGAGCAGCGACATGCTGCTCTGGATTTCCTGCTGCGTGAAGTGCAGGGTGCGCCGGGCGCCGGCATTCTGGATGAAAGGCCTGTGCAGGGCCGCCGGCTCGTCGGAAAGCGGCGAATCGGCGGAAGCGGGGACGTCGGACATGGGCGCAAGCGGTAGCGGTAAGCGGAGAATCCGCAGAAGATACCACTCCCGCGCCCGCGCGCCGGGTCAGACCAGCATCACCGGACAAGGCGCATGCGCCAGGATGCGTCCGCTCACCGACCCCCGGATCGCGTTGAGCAGCGGGCTGTGGTGATGCGAGCCGATGACGATCGCGGCCGCGCCCACCTGCTTTGCATAGTCGACGATCTTTTCCGGCGTGAAACCCACGAACTCATGGCATTCGTGGCTGACGTTGGCCGCGCTCAGGATGCCCACCGCCGATTTCATCGCCTTGCCGCTTTCTTCGTGGTGCCAGGCATCGATGTCCGACTTGGCGATGAAGGACTTCACGTCTCCGCCCACGTCCGGCTCGCAATGCACCACATGCACCACGAAATCGCGGCTCAGCAAAGGGCTTTCCACCAGGAATCGGGCCGCCGCGTCGCTGTATTTCGACCCATCGGTGGCAAGAATGATCGTGTTCATGGCAGACCTCCGTTTTGTGACTTCTTGACCTCGGGACGCGCGGACGGGTCCGCGGCCCTTGCGGGCAACACCCAACTTGCGCCGACCGACGCCAGCAGGATCACGCCCACCACCCCCAGCGACCAGTGCACCGGGACGTGCACCCAGTGCTCGGCGAGCATCTTGGCGCCGATGATGACCAGCACCATCGCCAGGCCATACTTGAGATAGTGAAACCGCGCCACCATGTCCGCCAGCAGGAAGTACAGCGCCCGCAGGCCCATGATGGCGAAAATATTCGACGTAAAGACGATGAAGGGGTCGGTCGTCACCGCAAAGATGGCGGGTATGCTGTCCACGGCGAACACCACGTCCGTCGCCTCGATCACCAGCAGCACCACGAACATGGGCGTCGCGTACCGCAGCCCATCGATGCGCACGAAGAACGACTGCCCGTGATAATCCCGCGTGATGCGCATGGTCGACCGCAGGAAGACCACCAGCGGGTTGCGGGCGATGTCCGGCTGGCGGCCCGCGGTGAACAGCATCTTCAAGCCGGTGAAGATCAGGAACGCGCCCAGCACATAGAACAGCCACACGAACTTGGACAGCAGCCAGACCCCGGCCAGGATCATGCCGATCCGCATCACGATGGCGCCCAGCACGCCGTACAGCAGCACCCGGCGCTGCAATTCGAGGGGCACGGCGAAATAGGTGAAGATCAGCGAGAACACGAACATGTTGTCCACGGACAGGGACAGTTCGATCAGGTAGCCGGTGTAGAACTCCAGCGTCTTCTGGTGCGCGACGGCGCGCCCCAGCGTGCCGTCCAGATACCACCACATCAGGCCGCCGAACAGCGTGGCCAGCGACATCCATGCAAGCACCCAGCACAGGGCTTCGCGCGACGAAACGCGGTGCGCCCGCCGCCCGCCGAACGCAAACAGGTCCAGCGCCAGCACAAGCAGCACGAATCCCACGAAGCCCATCCACATCGGCAGCGTCGCAAAGGTTTCGACCCGGTTCATCACGCGCCTCCTTCCACCGCGCCACGTGCGCCACGCGATGGACAATGCTGCCCGGCAGCAGCATGGGGCCAGTCTAGATCAGCGCGATTCCTCCAACAATTCGCATATGATGAATCGATAGTCAGATTTTTTGGATTGATCAGCCATGGTCACTCTCAACTACAAGCATCTGCGCTATTTCTGGATGGTCGCCAAGGCCGGCAGCATCGCCCGCGCCGCGCAGCAGCTCCAGCGCACGCCGCAATCCATCAGCGGCCAGCTCCAGGAGCTGGAATCCACGCTGGGCACCGAACTGTTCCGGCGCGCGGGCCGCGGACTGGAACTGACCGATGTCGGCCGCCACGCGCTGCTGTACGCGGACCGCATCTTCACCATGGGCGACGAACTGCTCGACGACCTGCGCGAGCGTCCGGCGCGGCGGGCCATGGAGTTCAAGGTGGGGGTGGCCGAAGGCATGCCCAAGGCCATGGTGTACCGGATGATCGAACCCGCGCTTCATCTGGACGAAGACGTGCGGCTCATCTGCCGCGAAGGGCGCCTGCCTTTCCTGTTGGCCGACCTGGCCGTGCACCGCTTCGACATGGTCATCGCCGATCGCCCCATGCCCAGCAACCTGAACGTACGGGGGTTCAGCCATCTGCTCGGCGAGTGCGGGGTGACCTTCTTCGGATCGCCGCCGCTCTTGGCAAGCCTGCCCGGCAAGTTCCCGGCGCTGCTCGACCAGGCGCCGTTCCTGTTGCCCGGCGAAGACGCCGCCATCCGGCCGCGGCTGCTGCAATGGCTGGACGAACACAACGTGCGCCCGCGCATCGTGGGCGAATTCGACGACAGCGCGCTGATGAACTCATTCGGCCAGACCGGCACGGGCCTCTTTGTCGCGCCGACCGCGACGGCGGCCTATCTGTGCAAGCAGTATCGGGTCCGCGCCATCGGCCACGCGGCGGCCGTCAAGGAGCAGTTCTACGCCATCACCACCGAACAGCGGCTGGAGCATCCCGCCGTGGTGGCGCTGAGCCGGGCGGCGCGGGAGGATATTTTCGGGCCGGCGCGCAAGGCCTAGCGCGGCCCGGCCCCAGCCCGGCGGATTACAGGAACGACTTGGCGTGCTTGAGCACCTGGTCGCACGCCTTCTTGGTGAGCTCTTCCTTCAGCCCGCCGCCGCTCAGGTCCACCGATTTGCCGTCGCTGCCATTGAGCATGCCCTGCACGCCGGCCAGATAGCCGGAATCCGACTTGGCCTGCTGGGTCGAGCCGCCGGAGATCTTGCCCATCAGCTTGTCTTTCATGGCCTGCGCGTCGCCGCCGGCGAGATAGTTGTTCTTCATGCAGAACTCAATCACGCCCGCCGCATTGCCGGCCGAGGCAGGGCTCAGCGAGGACAGGGGCAGGCTGCCGGTCAGGCCCTGCATGGCGCCACTCTGGCCCGAACCGCCCATCTGCCCTTTCACGGCGTCCAGCAGCTGCGCGCTGGCGGCGCCCGCGTAACACTGCGCCGCGATGAGGGCGGCGGCGCCGGCGAGGCGGCGGACATTGATTTTCATGGCTTGCTCCTGGTGCGAAATTGAACAGCGGCCATCGTAGCGGCGCGCCACGGCAGCGCGGCGCGCAGCGCCGGCGCGTAATGCGACAAATCATGTGCGCGCGGTCCACATGCGCCGTGGGGCCGTAGCAATTGCATTCGTAACGTCACCGGTCTGATACGAGCAAGCAAGGCGCCCCGGCCCCGACGGGCGCCGGCCGCACGCCCGCGCGCCTACGCTACTATTGCCGACTGTCCCCGGGGAGGCGGCCGCGCTGCGCCGCCGCATCCGCAGGCGTCCCGAGCCATCTATTTCGTGAGAACCCGCGATGTCGTCCGTGCAATCCCAAGATGTCTTCGTTCCCGCCGCTGGCGGCCAGCTTTTCGTGCGGCGCTGGACGCCCGACGCGCCCGGCGCGAACGACGTCCCCCTCGTGCTGATGCATGACTCGCTGGGCTGCGTGGAACTGTGGCGCGACTTTCCGCAACAGCTTGCCCTCGCGACCGGCCGCGCCGTCATCGCCTACGACCGGCTGGGCTTCGGGCGTTCCGACCCGCATTCGGGCACCTTGGGACCGGACTTCGTGGTCCGCGAAGCCATCGAAGGCTTTCGCGCCGTGCGCGAGGCCCTGGACCTGGACCAGTTCGCGGCGTTCGGCCACAGCGTGGGCGGGGGCATGGCCATTGCCAGCGCCGCCGCGTATCCGCAGTCCTGCCGCGCGCTCGTGACCGAATCCGCACAGGTCTTTGCCGAAGACCGCACGCTGGAAGGCATCCGCCAGGCGCGCGAGTCGTTCGCGCAGCCCGGCCAGCTCGACCGGCTGAAGAAGTACCACGGCGAGAAAGCGGCCTGGGTGCTGGGCGCATGGATCGACACCTGGCTCTCGCCCGACTTCGCGGACTGGACGCTGGACGCGCAACTGGCCCAGGTGAAGTGTCCCGCGCTGGCCCTGCACGGGGACAACGACGAATACGGTTCCACCGTGCATGCCGAGCGGATCGCGCAATTGGCGGGCGCGCAGCCGGTCATCTTCAAGCAATGCGGCCACGTGCCGCACCGCGAGCTGCCCGGGCAGGTGCTGGAGACGGTAGCCGCGTGGCTGAAGACGGCCGCCTGAACGGCCGGGCTTTCAGCGCCGCGGGCCGCCGCCGGCTTTCCTAGCCCGGCGCCAGGCAAGCCGCCACCGGATACACAAGGACATAAAAAATCCGCCGGCAGGGCCTGGAGGCGCCGCCGCGCGCGACTTACTATCGAATCCAGACCGGCGATCCCCTGTGCCGGGCGCGGAGTTCCATGAGCATCCCATCAAGCCCGACAGGCGCCGCGCCGGCAGCCGCCCCCACCCGCTCGCGCCATCTGCTGCCGTGGGCCGTGGTGGTGCTGGTGGCGGTGGGGCTGGCGTTGGCCGGGCCCATCGCGCAGCCCGAGCACTACCATGACTTCGCGGACAAGCGGGCCTGGCTCGGCATTCCCCATGCCGCCGATGTGCTGTACAATCTGGGTTTTGCGGTGGTGGGCTGGTATGGCCTGGCGCTGGTGCTGCAGTCGCGCCAGCGCCCCTCGCTGGACGCGATCCGTCCGGGCTATGCGCTGTTCTTCTTTGCGCTGATGCTCACCGCGTTCGGGTCCGGCTGGTATCACCTGGTGCCCGACAACGCCCGTCTCATCTGGGACCGCCTGCCGATTGCGCTGCTGTGCGCCGGCATCCTGTCGGCCGTCTGGCGCGACACGCTGGGCGATGGGCGCTGGGTCGACGTGCTGTGGACCGTTCTGGCCGTGGCCAGCGTCGGGTGGTGGTGGGTCACGGACAGCCGCGGCGCGGGCGACCTGCGGCCCTACCTCTTCGTGCAGTTCATGCCGCTGCTGCTGGTGCCATTGCTGCAATGGCGCAACGGCACGCCCCGGCGCGAACGCCTGTATTTTGCCGCCGCGATCGGCTGCTATGTGCTGGCCAAGGTTTCCGAAGTGCTGGATCACCAGATTTTCCAGCACGTCGCGTATCTCAGCGGGCACACGATCAAGCACCTTTTTTCCGTGGCCGCGGGCCTGATCGTGACGCTCAATTTCGCGCACCGCAAGCGCGAGGCCGACCGGCCGTAACGCCGGGCGCCGGTCAGCGTTTTCTCGGCGGCACCACCATGAACCCCTGCTCGAATTGCCGGACCGCTTTCGCGTCGTCCTGGCGGGTCCACATGGCAGACGCCGCACCCGAGTTGTCCGCCACCGCGATCCCGGTTTTCGGGGCTCCCGGCTGGTAGGCGGCCATGATCCGGCTCACGTAGTTGCGCGTCTCCGCATAGTCCGGCACGCGGTTGCCGGCGCGCTGCACCGCGCCTTCGCCGGCGTTGTAGGCCGCCAGCGCCAGCTCCAGGTTGCCGTCATAGCGGTCCAGCAACGCGCGCAGATAGCGGCTGCCGGCATTGACGTTCAGGTCGAGCTTGCGCAGGTTTGCCTGCAGCGCCTCGTCCGTGCCCGGCACGCCGTACTGGCTGGCGGTGGCCGGCATGAGCTGCATCACGCCCACGGCGCCCTTGGGCGACACCGCATGCGTGTCAAAGCCCGATTCGGCCTGCGCGACCGCATGGAGGAGGGCGTAGTCCAGCCCGTGGCGTTGCGCGGCCTGTTCCAGCGCCTGGCGGATTTCCGGGCTGGGCTCGGCCGCGCGGCGCGCGCCGCGCGCACCCGTGGACAGGTCGCGGAACAGCAGCCGGTAGCTGTCGTCCAGCGCGGTGGGCGCGAAGTGCGCCATGCCCTGATCGTCGAACGACACATAGACGTCCGCCGCAAGACTGGCCGAGCAAGACAGCAACAATGCCGCGCCCAGCCAGTGGCGGCTTCGAAGGATGAAAGTGGACATGGCAAAGAGGACGTCGCGGCAGCCGCCACGTCCTTGAAGTCAGGATATCGGCCCGAATTCTACAAGAATAACAATCATTCTTATTTACAATAAGATTAAATCTTGTTAAGTTTTAGCCCGTTGCTGTTGCGATATGAATCGTGATCCCATAGGCGCCTGGCCTGAAGACGCAAGCCAGACGGCTTGCCGGGATGAATTTCTGATGCATGCGGCATGAGGGGTTCGGCGACAAACGCTGGCGGAATGAAGTGACACGCGGGCGAGGACATGCATGCGGATACTGCTAATCGAGGACGACAGCAAAGTGAGCTACTGGCTGGCCAGCAAGTTCCAGGCCAGCGGCCATCAGTGCGTGCCGGTCGATTCGGGCGAGCAGGCGCTCGTTGCGCTGGACCGGCAGGTGTTCGACATCGCCGTGCTCGACCGCATGCTGCCCGGCATCGACGGCATCGAGGTGCTGCGGCGCCTGCAAGGCCGCCCGCACCCGCCCGTCATCATCCTGTCCGCCGTCGACCAGGCATCGGACCGCGTCGAAGGCCTGCGCGCGGGCGCGCAGGACCACATCGGCAAGCCCTTCGACTTTCTTGAACTGATGGTGCGCATGGAGCTGCTGGTGCAGCGCCATGACGCCACCCCGCCCAACACGGCGCGCCTGTGCGTGCAGGATCTGCAGATCGACCTGCTGCGCCGCAAGGTAACGCGGTCGGGGCGCGAGATCAGCCTGACCGACAAGGAATTCCTGCTGCTGCGCACGCTGGCCGAGCACGCCGGCCAGACCGTGCCCCGCGGCATGCTGCTGGAAAAGGTGTGGGGCCTGCAGTTCGATCCCCAGACCAACCTGATCGACGTCCACGTCTCGAAGCTGCGCTCGAAGATCGACAAGGACTTTTCGCAACCGTTGCTCAAGACCGTGCGGGCCATGGGATACGTGCTGAGCTGACCCGATGAACACCGTGCAGTTCGACATTCCTGAGACCCTGCGGGCGCTCAGGCAGGGGCCGCTGTCCGGCCTGTTCGGCTCGTGGCAGTCGTTCTGGCGCGACGCGCGCGCGCCGTCGGCCACGGCCGTGCCGCCGCCCACGCGCACGACCAGCCATTTCCGCTACACGGCCTGCTTCGCGTTCATCTTCCTGCTCGTGACGCTGGGTTCGATTGCGTGGGGGCAGAACCTGCTCGAGCACGTCATGGTGCGCCACGTGAAGGACATGGTCGCGGCCGAAATCCGGGCGCACCAGACGCTGAGCAGCCGCGACAGCGCGTCCGAACTGGCGCGCGCGCTGAAGCTGCGCGAAGCCGCGGTGGCGCGGCGCGAGCGCGCGATTTCCGTGCAGGCCGCCGACGGACGCCTGCTGTACGGCGCGGCCGAGCTGCTCTCGCCGCTGATGTGCCAGGGCGGCCAGCAGCCTTGCCGCGGCTGGCTCCGGGCATCGCTGACCACGGGCGAGGGCGCCAGCGAATGGCTGGGCCACGCCTCCCTGCTGCCCGATGGCGGCCGCTATGTCATCGCCTACGACATCCTGCCGATGCTCAACCGCATCTACCCCGTGCCGCTGGTCGTGGGCCTGAGCGTGTTCACGGCCCTGCTGCTCAGCCTGGGCGCGGGCCTGCTCTTTAGCATCGGCGCGGCCAACCGGGTCACGCGCATCCGTCAGACCATGGCGCGCTTTGCGCGCGGGGACCAGGACGCGCGCGTGGCGCTGCATGGCAGCCAGGACGAGTTCGACGAGTTGGGGCACGACGTGAACCAGGCGCTCGAACGCATCGATTTCCTGATGGAAGAGGTGCGCAACGCCACCAATCACATCGCGCACGAGCTGCGCACACCGCTGACGCGCCTGCAGCAGCGCCTGAGCAACGCGGCCGACTCGATGCGCGACAACCCCGCGGCGGAAGCGGAGATGGCGCTGGCGGAAGAAGAAGTGCGGCGCATCCTGTACTTGTTCCGCACCGTCATGCGCATCAGCGAGATCGAGACCGGGCGCTGCCATCACGAACCCGTCGACCTCGATGCGCGGGCCCTGCTGGCCGACCTGCACGATTACTACGATGTCCTGGCCGATCAGCGCGGCGTGGCCCTGCAGATCCGCGTCGAGGACGACCTGCCCCTGATGGGCGACCGCGCGCTGCTGTTCCAGGCGCTGGTGAACCTGATCGACAACGCAATCAAGTATGCGCCGCCCGGCTCGGCCATCACGCTGCTGGCGCGGCGCCGCGGCCCCTGGATCGAGCTGGGCACCGCCGACCAGGGCCCCGGCATCGACGCCGACCAGCGCAGCCAGGCCGTGCAGCGCTTTCGCCGGCTTACGCGCGACCGGACGATCTCCGGCCACGGCCTGGGCCTGGCCCTGGTGCATGCCGTGGCGGCGCTGCACGGCGGGTCGCTGGCGCTGGCCGACAACGATCCCGGCCCGCCGCAAGGCGCCGCGTCCGGCGCGCCGCGCGGCCTGCTGGCCATCCTGCGCCTGCCCTGTAAAAGCGCGGCCGGCGGACGTTCCTGAACGACTCTTAATGATTCGCAGGTTGATCGCTAGCTGCAAATGAATCCTAATATCGTCTGTGTAGTGACGGCTTTCGCAGCCTTCGTTTTTTCCCTTCACGACGATTCTTTCTTGGACCTTCCCGTGACCTCCCGCATCCAACAATTCCTTCGTGACGAAAGCGGCGTGACCGCAATTGAATACGGCATCCTCGCCGCCGCCATGGCCGCCGCGGTCGGGGTGATCTTCGGCTCCGACGGCGCCTTCATCACCGCGCTGCGCGACAAGTTCGGCGCCATCGCCAACGACATCACCGAAGCCGGCACCGACGCCCGCTCGGGCGGCTGATCCGCAGGCGTTTCGTGGCGCACTCCCTGCCCAGCATCATCCTCGTGCCGGCCCTGGCCTGGGTGGTGGTGTCCGACCTGCTGTATCGCCGCATCAGCAACCGCCTGGTGCTGGCGTTGCTGCTGGCATGGGTCGCCTATGCCGGATGGACGCTGGCGCAGGGCAATCCCGCGCTGCGCGCATCGCTGACGACCGGCATCCTGGCCGGCGCCGGCGTGCTGGTGGCGGGGTATTGCCTCTTTGCCATGCGCTGGATGGGCGCCGGTGACGCCAAGCTGATGGCCGTGCTGTGCCTGTGGCTGGGCGAACACACCTTCGTCTTTCTCATCGTCACGGCCCTGGCCGGCGGCGTCATGGCCCTGGCGCTGCCGCTCCTGCGCGCGCTGGAACGCGCCCTGGCGCTGAGCCTGATGCGCCTGAACATCTGGCTGTCCGGCCTGGTCATCCCCACGCCGCACGCGCTGCGCGACGAGCCCATGCAAGGCATTCCGTACGGACTTGCGATTGCCTGCGGCGCCGTCTTCGTGCTCTGGAGCGCCAGCTAGCTTTCGACCAGGCACGACCCGCCACGACCCAGCACCACCCGGCATGACCCAGCGCCCATGGCGCGCCATCAGGGGCTGATACTCGCCTCTGATGCAATTGAAAAGACAAATCACTCCTATTTGCTATGAAGACCCGATCATTGATCCTGCTTGCCTCGGCGATCGCGCTGGCCGCGGGAGCGGCCCTGGTGGGCCGCGCGCTCATGCGCCCGCCGCCACCCGTGACCATCGTCAAGCAGGTCGAAGCGCAGCGCGCGCCCGTGCGCCAGGTGCTGGTGGCGGCCGGGCCGCTGGTCCCCGGCGACTTCGTCGCGGGACGCACGCTGGCATGGCGCGAACTGCCCGCCAGCGAGATCCGGGCCGACCACTACACCGCTGACACCGACGAGGAACGCCGCAAGATCGAACGCGCCGTCGCCGGGGCCACGCCCCGCCGCACGCTGCAGGACGGCCAGCCGCTGACCCGCGACGGGCTGGTGTTCAGCGGCGACCACGGCTTCGTCGCGTCGGTGCTCAAGCCCGAGATGCGCGCCGTGTCGATTCCGACCAACGCGGTGACGAGCAACTCGGGGCTGGTGTCCGCAGGCGACCGGGTGGACGTCATCCTGCATCTGGAGCGCGACAAAGACCAGCCGCCGATGCCGGGCCAGGCCGCCGTCTCCTTTGCCTCGCTGGCGTCGCAGACGATCGTGCGCAACGTGCGCGTGCTGGCATTGAACGGCAATCCGGCGGGCATCGCGCCCGCCAGCAATGCCCCAACGACCCCGGGCGCCGTGGACAAGAAGGCCGTGCCCCTGCGCAATTACTACGAAAGCCTGACGCTCGAAGTCACCCCTCGCGACTCGGAGCGCCTGGCCCTCGCGCAAGAGGTCGGCCCGCTGCAACTGGCGCTGCGCAGCGTGCAGGCGGACACCGTCGAACAGCCTCACGACGCCATGCGGTCGGTGACGCGCATCAACGATGCGACGGACATGTTCAACCAGCCGGCCCGGCAGACGGTCGTCGTGCAGAAGTTCCACGGCGAGCGGCAGAGTACGCAGTCCTTCACGCAGTCCGTCAGTCAGGCGGCGGAGCCAGACGAACCCGCCCCGTCACCCGCCATCCCCTAACCGATGCGCCCCCACCGCCAGCCCGCGGCGACGTCCGCGCTTACTCATGCCCCTTCATCCCTTCACGCCATGATTCACAAGCAGCCCCGCCGCGGCGCGGCCCTCCTGATGCCCCGGTTGTGCCTGGCCGCGCCGCTGTGCCTGGCTGGCGCAAGCGCCCTGGCCGCCCCCTCCACGGAGCCGCGCCCCCGTCCGGCGGTCGACGTCATGAACACGCCGTCGGCCTTGCCCGCCAGCCTGCAGAAGATCGCGCCCACTGGCGAAATCACGCTGCACGTGCGCGAAGGCCAGTTGCTCAAGCTGAAGTCCGATGCGGCCAAAGTGCTGGTGGCCGACCCCCGCGTGGCCAGTTTCCAGGTTCCCTCGCCCAACAACATCTTCGTCTTCGCGCAGTCCGTGGGCACGACGGCGCTGTACGCGCTGGATGCGCAGGACAAGGTCATCGCCGCGATCCGCGTCGTGGCCGAGCACGACCTGTCCACGCTGCGCACGCAGATCCTGCGGTCCGTGCCCGGCGCCGACATCGAGCTGGAGCCCTCGCTGAACAACCGCATCATCGTGCGCGGCAACGTGCGCACGCCCATCGAGGCGCGCCAGATCGTCGACCAGGTGCAGGCCTATCTGGACGGCGTGTCGGCAGGCACGCAGGGCGGCGGCGCGCGCGGCGCCGGCAACACCCGCGACGGCGTGATCAACCAGCTCAAGGTGGAGCTGTCCTCGCAGATCAACATCCAGGTGCGCGTCGTCGAGGTGTCTCGCACGCTGTCGCACGAGCTGGGCTTTGACTGGGCGGCGACGCTCAATTCGGGCAGCGGCGCGTGGGGGATCATGACGGGCAGCGCGGCCGGCGGCTTCGCGCCCGCCACCGAGACCATCAATCCGTCGCTGTTCGATTCCGTCACGGGCAAGAACTTCTCCAGCCTGATACCGGGCCGCACCACGTCCACCTTCGCGGCGGGCGGCATGACCACGCGCGGCCGCTTCACCATGGGCGGCCTGATCTCGGCGCTGTCGGCGGAGGGCTTCGCCTCGGTCCTGGCCGAACCCAACCTCACCGCCATGTCGGGCGAAAGCGCGGCCTTCGCCGCGGGCGGCGAGGTGCCCATCGTCATCATCACCAACAACAACGTGCAGATCGACTTCAAGTCGTACGGCGTGATCCTGCGCATGACGCCGACCCTGCTGTCCGCCAACCGCATCAGCCTGCACATCGCGCCCGAAGTGAGCGAGCTGACGGAAGACGGCGCGGTCACGCTGCAGGGCATCTCCATCCCCGCGCTGAAGGTGCGCCGCGCCGACACCACGGTGGAACTGGCCAGCGGCCAGAGTTTTGCGCTGGCCGGCATGCTGCGGTCGACGCAGGCCCAGACCGTGTCCGGCGTGCCGGGGCTGAGCAGCATTCCGCTGCTGGGCCGGCTCTTCGAGCACGAAGTGTCCGCCAAGGACGAAACCGAGCTGGTCATCCTGGTCACCGCGAACGTGGTCGATCCGGTTGCGGCCGGCGAGCTGCAGGTGCCGGGCCAGGGCCTGGCCGGCATCGACGACCTGCTGCCGCCGCAAGCCCCCATCGGCTACCTGTACTGAACGCGGACGAGAACCACGCCATGGACTACGACAAGACCCTTACCACGCGCCGCCTGCTGCCGCTGGCGCCGCTGTTGCTGGCCCTGCTGCTGAGCGGCTGCGGCACGCAGTTGAACGACCTGCGCGCCCAGCGCTTCGGCGCCGGCGAAGCCGCCAAGGCGCCCACCGTGGCGCCGCGCGCCGTCGCGCTGGCGCTCCAGGCCGCGCCGGACGGCAACGGCCTGACGGCCGAATCGCTGAACGCGGCCAACGAGCTGCTGACGCGCCAGGGCCGCATCGACGCGCAGGTGCTGACGCTCACGCCCTTCAACGCCCGCGGCGAGGCGCTGGCGCAGCGCCTGGCGCAAGCGCTGGCCCGCAGCGGCGCGCGCGCGCCCCGGGTCGAATCGCTGCCCCGCGACGCGCAGCGCCTGCAAGAGGCGGCGCAGGCCGGCTGGGACCTGGAGCTGCAATCCGAGGCGATGACGGTGCAGGCCACGCGCTGCAGCATCGCCAAGCCGGACGACTGGACCATCCATCCCTACTACGGCGTCGGCACGCTGGGCTGCGCGAACCGCGCCAACCTGGCGCGCATGGTGAGCGATCCGCGCGACCTGGCGCGCCCGCGCACGCTGGAAGGCGCGGACGGCAAGGCGGCGGCCGGCGCCGTGGACCGCTACCAGACCGGCGAAACCCGCGACCTGATCGACATCGACTTCGACAACTGACGGCCATGAGCAACACGACACCGACCCGCAACGGCGCGCCCACCCAAGGCCCGGCCGTCTTCGCCGCCCCGGCCGACCTGCCCGTCATCGGCGAGCAGCTCGTCCGCCTGCAGCGTCCCGCCTGCGCCCTGCAGGCAGGCGGCCCCGCGGCGGCCGCCGCCTGGTGCGCCGCGAATCCGCTGCCCGGCGTGCTGCTGGCGGACATCACGGGCGAAGCCCATCCGATCGCGGCCCTGCTGGAACTGGCGGCCCTCGCGGGCCCGGCCTGCCGCATCGTGGCGCTGGGCGACAAGCAGGACGTGGACCTGTACCGCCAGCTTCTGCAAGCCGGCATCTTCGACTACCTGATCAAGCCGCCGCGCCTGGACCTGCTGGCCGACACGCTGGCCCGCGCCGACGACGACACGCCGCTCGGCCAGGGCGGCAGCGCGCGCGCCGGCCGTTCCGCGGCCATCGTGGGCGCGGCGGGCGGGCTGGGCGTCAGCACGCTGACCGCGGCGCTGGGATTGTGGCTCGCGCACGCGCGCCAGACCCCGACTGTGCTGGTGGACTTCGACCGGCGCAAGGGCGACCTGCCGCTGCTGCTGGGCCTGGAAGCCGATGCAGGCCTGGCCAGCCTGCTGTCCGCGCCCGATATCGATCCGCGCCTGCTGCAACGCACGCTGTTGGCGGCCGGTCAGGTGCCGCCGCCCGCGGGCGGCGAGCCGTCCGCCCGCCTGCAACTGCTGGCGCAGCGCCCCGGCCCGGAAACCCCCTTCGACCCCGAGCGCGCGCTGGAAATCGGCGGCGCGCTGTGCCAGTGGTTCTCGCTGTCGCTGTGGGACCTGCCGTCGCACCGGCCAGCCGGCGCCGATGAAGTGCTTGCCCATGCCGACATCCGCGTCGTGCTGACCGAACTGACGGTGCAGGGCGCGCGCAACACCCATCGCCTGCTGGCCGAGCTGGGCGAGGGCGGTCCCGGCCAGCGGCTGGTCCTGGTGGCCAGCGATGCGCGCCAGGCCCAGGGCGCCGCGCTGACCGCGACGCAGTTCGAGGAATTCGTCGGACGGCGCATCGACCAGCACCTGCCCTACGCGGGCCAGGCGCTGGCGGCCAGCCTGTTGAAAGGGCCGCTGTCGCCGCACGCGGCGCCCGCGTATGCGCAGGCCGTCGCCCAGTTGGGCGCGCGCGTCCTGGGCCTGCCGCTGGCCGCGCCCGCCGTCCACGCGGGCCACGTGCAGCGGCTGCGTGCCTGGCTGAACCGGTCCGCGCCCGCGCGCCGCGCGGCGCGCGCCTGATTCCACCGCGAACCCCACCGGACGACCTCATGCTGCCCCGCCGCAAGCCCGCTACTTCCACCCCCCACGCGCCCGCTGCCCCCGCGCCGGCGCCGGTTGCCGCGCTGCCCGACGCCGCGCCGATACCCGCCGCCGCGCCCGCGGCCCGCACGCCGCCGCCCGCACCGCGTCCCGTCGCCGCCGCCACCCCGCCCAGCGCGGAGAGCAGCGCCCAACGCCGCGTGATCCGCAACGAGCTCTTCGAACTGATCGACCCGCTCAAGGCCGCGGCCATGCCGCGCGACCGGCTGCAGGCGCAGATCGACGCGCTGATCCGCCGCATCTGCGACGAGCAGCGCCTGCAGCTTTCAGGCCAGGAAGAAGAGCTGATCGCGCGCCAGATGCTGGATGAAATGGTGGGCGTGGGTCCCATCGAGCCCCTGCTGGCCGACGACACGGTCAACGACATCCTGGTCAACGGCGCGAACCAGATCTTCGTCGAACGCTTCGGCAAGCTGGAGCTGTCGTCCATCACCTTCATCGACGAAGAGCACGTCTTCAACACCGCGCAGCGCATCGCCGCCCGCGTGGGCCGCCGCATCGACGAAGCCAACCCCATGGTCGACGCCCGCCTGCCCGACGGCAGCCGCGTGAACGTCATCACCCATCCGCTGGCGCTGGACGGCACCACGATCTCGATCCGCAAATTCATGCGGCGCGATCTGTCGCTGGAATCGCTGGCCCAGCGCGGCGCCATGTCCATGGACATGGCCGTGCTGCTACGCCGCGCGATGGAAGCGCGCCTGAACATCGTGGTGTCCGGCGGCACCGGCGCCGGCAAGACCACGCTGCTCAACGCGCTGTCGCAGAACATCAGTCCGCTCGAACGCATCATCACCATCGAGGACGCCGCCGAACTGCAGCTGCAGCAAGAGCACGTCATCCGCCTGGAGACCCGGCCCGAAAGCGCCGAAGGCGGCGGCCGCGTGGACCAGCGCGACCTCATGAAGAACGCGCTGCGGATGCGCCCCGACCGCATCATCCTGGGCGAAGTGCGCGGCGGCGAATGCTTTGACATGCTCCAGGCCATGAACACCGGCCACGACGGGTCGCTGTGCACCGTCCACGCCAACACGCCGCGCGACGCCCTGATGCGCCTGGAAAACATGGTGATGATGGCCAACATGCAGCTCCCGCTGGCCGCCATCCGCCGCCAGATCGCCAGCGCCGTCGACCTCATCGTGCAGATCGAACGCATGCGCGACGGCGCGCGGCGCGTGGTGTCGATCATGGAAATCTGCGGCATGGAAGAAGAGGTGATCCAGACGCAGGAACTGTTCATCTTCCGCTCGCGCGCCGGCTCGACGGCCACGCAGGTGCTGGGCGAACACACGGGCAGCGGCCTGCGGCCGAACTTCTACACCGAGAAGTCGCACCTGTTCGACCAGGACATCGCCTGACGGCGGCAAGGCAGCCCGGACATGCTCGATCTCTTTACCCTGCTCATCTTCCTGCTGGTGTTCGTCGGCTTTTTCGCCGTGCGCGCCAACAGCCGGCGCCAGCGCCGCGAAGACGCCATGGCGGCCCGCCTGGCGGCGCTGCGCTTGCAGATGCAGCGCGAAAGCGGCCTGGCCGCGGCCGTGCTGCAATCGCCCGACTCCATCGCGCTGCCGGGCCAGGACGACCTGATGCCGCGCTGGCCGTGGCTGGGACTGCGCCTGGCGCGCCTGCGCGACGGCCTGCGCGCCCTGGGCTGGCTGCCCACGCTGCGCCAGCGCGTCCTGGTCTCGGCCGCCGCCGCGCTGATCGGCGGCCTGGCGCTGGTGCGCATGACAGGGACGCCGATCTTCCTGGCCT
The DNA here is from genome assembly GCF_900108985.1 of Achromobacter sp. NFACC18-2. NCBI lineage: Bacteria > Pseudomonadati > Pseudomonadota > Betaproteobacteria > Burkholderiales > Alcaligenaceae > Achromobacter > Achromobacter sp. NFACC18-2. Next base: position 167,553 of record NZ_FNYM01000002.1, read on the forward strand.
TGCTGGCCGCGCCCGTGCTGTGGACCGCGCTGTGCGGCGTGCTGTATCAGCAGGCCATGACCAAGCACCTGGCGGCGCTGGCGCGCAGCCTGCCCGAAGCCATCGACGGCATCACGCGCATCTGCCGGTCCGGCGTGCCGCTGCACAGCGCGTTCGGGATCGCCGCGGACCACCTGCACGGCCCGCTCGCGCCCGAACTGCGCGAGATCGAAAACTGGCTCAAGCTCGGCGTGCCGCTCAAGCAGGCCATGCAGTCGTCCGCGCAGCGCGTGCCGCTGCCCGAGTACCGCTTCTTCGCCGTCATCCTCATCATCAGCCAGGAATCGGGCGGCCGCCTGGGCGACACGCTGGAGCGCCTGTCCGCCACGCTGCGCGCGCGCGCCGAACTGGGCATGAAGGTGCAGGCCAAGACCTCCGAGGCGCGCGCCTCGGCCAAGATCGTCGCCCTGCTGGTGCCGGGCGTGCTGCTCTACATGTACCTGAATTCCCCGGAAGATTTCCGCTTCATGTTCAACGACGCGGCGGGCGTCAAAGTGATGATCTACGCCGCCGCCAGCGTTGGGCTGGGCCTGTTCATCACCCACCTGATGGTCAAGCGCATCCGCTGACCCGCCCGCGACCTAGCTGCCATGCCCCTGCTTTCCGATCCCCTGGCGCCCCTGCTGCTGCTGGCCTTCATTGCCGGCATCGCGCTGGCCGCCTGGCTGCTGCGCGCCGAAGCGCGCCGCAACCCCCTGCACGACCGATTGGGCCGCCGCGGCCGCGGCGCCGCCCAGGCCACCGCCTCCATCGCGTTGGACGCCAGTTCGCCGCTGCCGCCGCTGGCGCAAGGCGTCGCGGCCTTCGGCATGAAGCTCGCCGGCACCGAACAGGACCGGCTCGCCACCGAGCGCCTCCTGGCTCAGGCCGGATGGCGCCGGGCCGAGGCCTGCGGCCTCTTCATGGCGGCCAAATACGGCAGCGGCGTCGTGCTGTGCGCGCTGGCGCTGTGGCTGCTGACCAGCCCGCAGACGCGCTTCGGCCTGACCGGCCTGGCGGTCGGCCTGATTTCGCTGTTCGTCGGCACCACGCTGCCGGAACTCCTGGTCAAGCTGCGGGCCGGCCGGCGCCACGAAGCCCTGGCGCGCAGCATGCCCGACGCGCTGGACCTGATGGTGATCTGCGCCGAGGCCGGCCTGCCATTCCCGCGCATCCTGAAGGTGGTCTCGCGCGAACTGGCCTTCAGCGCGCCCGCCATGGCCGATGAACTCGCCTTCACCAGCGCCGAGCTTCAGCTGCTGCCCGACCGCTCGGCCGCGCTGCGCCACCTGGCCGACCGCACCCGCGTGCCCACGATCGAAAGCATGGTCGGCTCGCTGGTGCAGGCCGAACGCTACGGCACGCCGCTGGCGCAGGCGCTGCGCACCATCGCCGAGGAAAGCCGCAGCCGTCTCATCCTGGAACTGGAAGAGAAGGCCGGCAAGCTGCCCGCGCAGCTCAGCGTGCCCCTCATGACCCTGATCCTGCCGCCGGTGGTCGCCATCGTCGCCACGCCCGCGCTCATGCGCGTTATCCGGACCCTGATGCAATGAACGCAACCCTTCCCCTGTTTCCGCTGCCCGCCGCGCGCCTTGGCCGCGCCGGCGCCGTGTTGCTGCTGGCCCTCATGTTGAGCGCATGCAGCACCTTCACCAAGACCGACTCGGCATCCGCGCCCAGCAGCCGCAATCTGCTGACCCAGTCCAACGCAGGCGGCGCCTCGCCCCGTCCGCTTGCCAGCAGCGACGACCCGGCGGCCGAGGGCCTGAAACTCGCGCGGCTGCTGCGCGACCAGGGCCGCTACGAAGGCGCGGCCGGCGTCTACGCCCAGCTGGAACAGCGCGGCAGCCTGAAGCCGCTGGAACTGCTGGAATACGCCAGCGTGGCCGCGCCCACCCAATCGCCGCGCGACAACCTGGCGCTCTTCGGCCGGGCGCGCCGCGCCTTGAACGAATCCGGCGTGACCCTCACTCCCGCCGCCACAGTCACCCTGTGCAATGGCCTGGGCCGCGCGCGCATGGCGCTGGGACAGCGCGACGCGGCGATGCAGGATTTCGACTGCACCCTGGCCGCGGACGCCAACAACGTCGCGGCGCTCAATGCCAAGGGCGTGCTGCTCGACGCCAGCGGCGACCACGAGCAGGCGCGCAAACTGCTCGCCCACGCCTGGGAACTGGATCCGTCGGACTTTCGCGTGCTGAACAATCTGGCGCTGTCGCACCTGGCCGGCGGCGACGCGCAGGAGGCCATCCGCCTGCTGTCGCAGGCCGACGCGGTCCAGCTTCCGACGCTCAAGCTGAACCTCGCCTTTGCCCAGGTCCTGCAGGGCGACGAGGGCGCGGCCCGCAAGACGCTGGAAGGCATCATGGCGCCGGCGCTCGTTCCACAGGCGCTGGCCGACTTCGCGCAGCGCCGCCAGCGCATCCGCGACGGCGCGCCGGTCGGCAGCGAGCTGATGGCCGCCAGCCGCCACGTGCTGCAGCTGCGCGAGAAGGAGGCCAACGGCCATGGCTGACCAGACGCCCGGCGTGCGCCGCGTCCCACGCCGCCAGCGCGGCTCCCTGTCGGTCGAAGCGGCCTATGTGCTGCCCGTCGTCATCGCCGCCGCGATGATGTTCATGGAACTGGCCAACATCGGACTGACCATCAACATGGGCGCCAGCGCGCTGGAACGCGCCGTGCAGCAGTTCCGCCAGGACGGCGCGGCGGGGATGCAGGACGGCGGCGCCATCGAATCGCTGGTGCGCGCGCGCATGGTGGCCGCCTCGCACAACTACCTGGACGACGAGAACATCGCCACCGTCGAAGTCGAACGCTTCGCCTCGCTGGACGCGATGGGCGGCGGCGCCACCGAGGATGAGGCCGAAAACGCCGCCTTGACCAAGGTGCCGGCCTGGCGCATCGAGGTCGACGTGCGCAAGGACTTCATCACGCCCTTGCCCCGCCTGCTTGGCGTGGACAGCGGCGCCTTCCGCTACCGCTATCAACAGGTGCTGGCCTATCTGCCGCAGCGCTCGGAAGGATCGCAGCCGTGACCGCCGCCCCGCGCCCGCCGCGCCGCCCCCCCGCCGCGCGCCGCCGCCAGCGGGGCGCGCTGGCCGTGGAGGCCGCCCTCGTCCTGCCCATCCTCTTGGGCGTCGGCATGATCGGCGCCGACATGCAGCGCATCCACAGCGAGCGCATCCGCGTCGAGAACGCGGCCGGCGCCATGGCCTTGAACCTGGCCGCGCAACGGACGCTCACGGCCGGCGGCGTCGACGCGCTCGCCCGCATCGCCATGCAGGGCCACGAGGACATGCAGCAGCTCATCATCCTGCACGTCCTGCAGTCCGGCCGCATCGAATGGGCGCTGCGGCGCGGCGGCGCGGACGATCTCTGCCAGGCGCCGGCCTCGGGCGGCCGCTACACCGGCGCCTTGCCCCAGGATCCGCCCGAGGCGGCCCAAGGCGCGGCGGACAACAGCACCCTGTCGATGATCGTGGTGAAGGCCTGCCGCGGCACCGGCGACATCTCCCTGTGGGCCGGCCTGCCGCTGCCCGAGGTCCTGGAAACCGGCGCCATCTTCCGCGCCACCGCCCGAACCATCACGCTGGACGACACGCTGCGCGCGGAAAGCGTCGCAAGCGGATTGGCCTACGCCGAACCATGAACAACCGTAACGACAAGGTCTTCTCCCTGGCTCGCCAACGTGGCGCGTCCGCCGTGCTTTTGCTGCTGCTCGTGACCGCGGTGGCCGTGCTCGCCGCCTACGCCTCGGACGGCACGCGCATGACGGCCGACGCCGCGCAGATGAAGCGCGCGACCGACGCGGCGGCGCTGGCATCCGCCGCCGCCTATGCCAAGAGCCGCGATGCCGACATCCAGGACATCGCCGAGCGCTACGTGGCGGTCAATCTCGGCATGGACCGCGCCCAGATGCGGCGCGCGCTGTCGGTCAGGGCAGAGACCATCACTAAAGACGACATGCCCGGCACGCGCGTCACCGCCACGTTCGAGGCGGCCAGCATGCTGGCCGATACGCCGGCCGAATCCGTCACGGTGGCCTCGGCCGCCGTCTCGCGCCAGCGCTCGCTGGAAGTGGCGCTGGCGCTGCCCAATACGCTGGGCGAGGACGCCGCCAACCTCGCCGCGCTGCGCCGGCTGGGCAAGTCCTTCGCCTCGCGGCTGCTGGAAGACGCGGAAAGCGCCTGGCTCGCGCTGGTGCCCTACAGCCAGGCGGTCAATGTCTACGATCCGGAGCAGTCCAACCGCATCCGCCTCTGGAGCGCGCCCGGCGCGCTCAACCCGGTGGAACTGACCTCCCTGTTCCGCACCGGCTACGCCGGCCTGGCCGACCGCCGCATCCCCGACCGCCGCGCCAACCTGCTGTGCATGTACCGCGGCCTGAACCGCGGCGACAACTATTTCTGGACCGACCCGCCCGCCGGGCAATTCGGCGTGTACTACCGCCACGACCTGCCCGAAAACGGCAGCCCGGGCGCCCCGCCCATCCGCTGGATCGGCCCCAACCCCTTCTTCGGCCAGGCCACCGGCGTGAACGACACGCGCTGGATGGTGGCGGACCGCGGCTGCCCCCATGCGGCCCTGCTGCCCCTGACCAACGACCTCGGCAAGATCGGCGACCGGCTCGACCAGATGAGCACGCGCTTTAACACCAACCATGCGATCGCGATGGGCTGGGCCGCCATGGCCCTGGCCCCGGCCTTTCGCGGCGGCTCCGGCTGGGCGCTGGAGGACGAGCTGCCCAAGGACTTCGACGACGGCACGGGCGATCGCGTCAAGGCCATCGTCTTCCTGACCAATTCCACCGGACAGCGCTGGTTCGACACGGATTCCTACAACGCCTACGTCGGCCAGAAGATCGACGGCGATTCGGACGAAGGCGGCGGCGAAGCCAGCGTCGTGACCGAACGCTTTTCGCGCCTGTGCAGCAGTCTGCGCGCCCGCAACGTGAAGTTCTACCTGATCGTCACCGGCAGCGACGAGGCCACGGACGAAGACGGCCAGATCCTCAGCGCATCGGCGTTCCGGCGCATCGCCGGTCCGGGCCTGGCGGTCTGCGCCGAGAAGGGATCGGACCAGATCTACCTGTCCGGCAGGGACTTCGTGGTCTCCGAGGGCCCCATCCAGAACCGCCTTGACGACATCGTCGACGAATTGCGCCAGCTCGCCGCGCTGACCACGCTCGTCGAATAAGCCTATCCACGCACCCCCATTCGCCCAGGACTGCCATGACTTCCCGCCGAATCCCCACGCTCCGCCGCCAGGCCCTGGCCCTGGAACCCCGCTTCCTGCTCGATGCCGCCGCCGTCACGACCGCCGTCGACGTGGCCGCGCAAGCCGCGCCGCCCACCGACGCGGCGCCGGGCGTGGAGGCCACGCCCACGGAGGCGACGGTCGTCGTCACCGACAGTTCGGACAGCTTTGCGCCGGTGGACCTGTTCAGCGGCGTGACCGTGCAGACCGACACGGGCGCCGCCGATGAGCTGTCCCAGCTCGTCGTCACGGTGGATCGCAGCGGCAGCGACCAGGCGCTGGTGATCGACGGCAAGACCATTGCGCTGGAAGGCGGCAGCGGCACGACGCGCACGGATGCGGATGGAAATGCGGACGGCTATTTCTACACCGTGTCCGTGAGCGGCGACACCACCACGGTCACGATCCAGCTCGACGCCTTCCAGCCCGAGCCCGCCAGCGTCCAGGCGCTGATCGACGGCATGTCGTACCAGATCCTGGACAAGTCGGTGGACGGCGGCAAGGTGTCGGTGACGCTCAAGAGCCTGACCGACGCCGGCGGCCAGTCGGCGGACCTGAGCGCCATCACGGCGACGATCGACATCGACAGCCGGATCAACGTGGCGCCCGTGCTGACGGGCGACCTGATGCAGGAAGCCGAATACTTCGGCACGGGCAGCCTGGCGGGCGCGACCGAGGTCGCGTATTCCGCAGACGGCAAGTTCGTCTACGCGGCGGGCAACGACAGCACGCTGTCGGTCTTTTCCGTGGACGCGGCCTCGGGCCTGCTCAGCAAATCGCAGGAGATCACCGCAGCCGACCTGGGCACGGTCAATCACCTGGTGGTAAGCGCGGACGGAAAATCGCTCTACACGATTTCCAGCAATGGCAACCTGATGCAGTGGAACGTCGAGGCGGACGGCGCGCTGCGCCACGCGGCCACGCTGTCCGTGGGCCAGGGTTCCACCGGCGGACTGGCGATCTCGGACGACGGCGCCCAGGTGTACGTGGACGCGTCGAACAACTTCGGCCGCGAGGCACTGGCCTTCAGCCGCGACGCCGCGACGGGTGCGCTGACGCAGATCCAGCGGCTGGACGCCGTGCGCAATGCCAGCATCGCCACCGCGGGCGGCTATGTCACAGTCATCCACAGCGCCGCGCTGTCGGGCGAAAGCCACACGCTGAAGCTCTATGCGCGCGGCGCCGACGGCACCCTGAGCCTGGTCGACAGCGTGCTGCTGGACCAGACCGGCCAGGCCGCCGTCGACTACGCCATCAGCATGTCCGCGGACGGCAAGCTGCTGTTCGTCGGCCAGCCCGGCGCGCAGAACATTTCCGTCTTCACGCTCGGCGCCGACAACCTGCTGACGCGCGCCGGCACGGTCGCCAGCGACAACATCGGCAGCCTGGCGCTGAACGCCGACGACACGCTGCTGTATGCCGCCACCACGGACGGCACGGTCAGCGTCTACGCCGTCGCGGCCAATGGCGGCCTGACGCTGATCGGCAGCGCGCAGGGCCAGACCAGCGGCGCGGACCTCGCGCTGTCGGGCGACGGCACGTCGCTGGTCGTGGCCGGCAACGGCCTGAGCCGCTACACGACGATCCAGTCCCTGACGCTGGGCCAGGACACCGTGCTGGGCGATCGCGTGAACCTGTCCGACCCCAACTACGACCTGCTGGACAACGGCGCCGGCAACTACCGCGGCGCCAGCGTGTCGATCACCGCCTCCGTGCCGGGCGGCGAATTCGGGTTCGAGGACGGCAACGGGCTGTCGATGTCCAATGGCGTCATATCCCGCGGCGGCGTGCAGATCGCAACCTACGCCGTCAACGGCGACACCTTGACGGTGCGCTTCGTCGGCGACACCGCCACGGCCGTCGCCAATCAGGTGCTGCAACAGATCAGCTACGGCAATTCCGGCGTGGCGGCAGGCACCTTCATCACGCTCACCGTGCAGGCCAACGACGGCGCGCTGGACAGCGACGCCCTGGCGATCACGTTCCGGAGCAACACGGGGCCTCAGATCGATCCCGGCGTCGCGACGGACTATGCGCCCGCGCCCGTCACCACCGAGTCGGCGTACAGCGCCATCCTGCCCGAGGATCTGTTCCGCGATGCGGACGGCGACGCGCTGACCTGGCGGGTCACCGGCCTGCCCGCGGGGCTGGCCTTCGATCCCGACACCCGCACCATTTCCGGCAACACGGTCGCCGCCGGCCGGCACCCCATCAGCATCACCGTCACGGACGCCTACGGCGCCAGCGTCACGCTGAACCTGGACCTCGTCGTGGCGCAGACGGACAACCGCGCGCCCGTCGTCAGCGCCAGCGCGCCGGCATCCTTCGGGCAGGTCACCATCGGCGCCAGCGACTTCAGCGCGTCGTTGCGCGCGGACATGTTCTCGGACCTGGACAGCCGCTACGGCGACACCCTCACCTGGAGCATCGTCGACACGCTGCCCGCGGGCCTGGTGTTCGACGCCGCCACGCGCACGCTGAGCGGAACGCCCGGCGTCGTGGGCGACTACGTCCTGACCGTGCGCGTCACCGACGCGGGCGGCCTGACCGCCGATCACACGATGACGCTGCGCGTGGTCACCGCCGCGGAAGCGGCCAACCAGCCCCCCGCATTCGACGTGGACGGCAGCGACCTTACCTACACCGCCGACGGCCGCATCAACGGCTATGGCGACTATGTCTACAGCGTCGAGGTCTCCGACGACGGCCATACCGTCATCGTGCTGGGCAACGCCACCGGCGGCCATACCGTGTCGCCGACGGGCAACAGCACGCTCAGCGTCTACACCCGCAATCCGAACACCGGCGAACTGACGCTGGTGCAGCGCTTCGTGCAGGGCGCCGCGAACGACGGCATCGAGGCCAATGGCATCGAGATCGACGGCCTGGGCAGCGCGGCTTCGGCGGTGTATTCGGCCGACGACAAGCACGTCTATCTGGTGGGCCAGAAGGAGGGCGGCGGCAGCTACTTCCTGACCGGGTTCAACGTCGGCGCCGACGGCACCCTCGCCCCGACCGGCCAGAGCGTCGCGCTCGGCGAGGTGCAGGTCAAGCAGATCGCCGTCTCGCAGGACGGCCGCCTGTACGCCGTCGCCGGCAATACGCTGTACGCCTACGGCATCGGCTCGGACGGGCAGCTTGCGTCGGCGGGCGTGTATGAGAGCCAGCCCTTCAGCACGGCATCGACCCTCGCGGTGGACGCGCAAGGCCGCGTCTTCGTGGCCGGCGCCAACACCCTGACCATTTACGCCGCCAACCCGGACGGCAGCCTGACCCAACTGGTGGCGCGCACCGGCGACATCGGCAACTTCGCGCGCAGCATCGCGGTATCGGGCGACACGATCTATGTGTCGACCGGCACCACGGGCGTCCTGACGCTGCGCCTGGATCCGGCGACGAACACGGTGACCAAGGTCTCCGCCACCGGGTCCCAGCTCTGGGGCCTGGCCCTGTCGGCCGACGGCAAGACGCTCTACGCCGGCGGCCTGGTCGGCACGATCAACGTGTACAGCATCGGGGCGGACGGCGCGCCCACGCTGGTCAAGACCATTGCGCAGGACGCCTCGGCCGGCAGCTACCGCGCTTTCCGCTTCGGCCTCTCGCCGGACGGCACGTCGATGTACGTGGGCGGCTTCTACAACGCCGGCGGCCTCGGACACATCGACGTCGAAAACGCCATCCAGGGCAACTACGCCGAAGGCCAGACCCTGCAGCCGGCCGCGGGCCTGAACTTCTCGGATGCCGACTACGACGCGCTGGCCGCGGGCGCGGGCGACTACAACGGCGCGTCGATCACCCTGGTGCGCGAAGGCGGCGCGAACCCCGGCGACGTCTATGGCTTTGCCGACGGCAATGGCCTCACGCTCGTCGGGGCCGAGATTCGCCTGAACGGCGCCAAGATCGCCGACTTCACCAGCGCCGGCGGCCTGCTCACCATCGCCTTCACCGGCCAGGTCAGCACCGCCACCGCGAACGCCGTGCTGCAACAGGTCACCTACACGCACGCCAGCAAGGACCCCGGCGCGGCCATCCGCCTGCAAGTGCAGGTGCGCGACCAGTACGCCAGCGGCGTGGACAGCATCGTGCTCGATCTGGCCGTGGCGCAGGTGAACGATGCGCCGGTCGTCGATGCCACGCCGGTGAACGCCACCTATGACCCCGCCGAAGCGGCCATCGGCCTTTTCGACGGCACCACGATCTCCACCGTGGAAGCCGGCCAGACCATCGACGGCCTGACCCTGGTCGTGTCGCCGGTCGCCGACGGCGCCAGCGAAACGCTGACCATCGACGGCGTCGCCATTCCGCTGGCCGCCGGGCAGGGCGTCACGGCGTCGGGCCATGCCTACACCGTCACCCTCGACAACGGCACGGCCACCGTGACGATCACGCCGGCGGCCGGCATGACGGGCGCGCAGGCCGCCGCGCTGATCGACGGCATCGCCTACGCCAACCGCGCCTCGTCCCCGACGATGGGCGAGCGCAGCATCGCGCTGACCGCGGTGCGCGACAGCGGCGGCACGGACAATGGCGGCCAGGACACCGCCGAGCCGGACCTCGTCGCCCGGCTGGTCCTGCGCAACGAAGCGCCCGTCCTGGTCACGCCCACCGACTCGCTGGGGTTGGACGAACTGATCACGCAGTTGGGCGAGGACGGCGCATTCGGCGCCCTGGACGGCGTACTGGCCGTGTCGGAGGTGGAGGGAACGCTCTACGTGCTGCGCACCACCACCCAAACCGACTGGAACACGTTCCAGGAAGTCGAACTGAACACGCTGTACGTGCTTGAGCGTAACGCGGACGGCTCGCTGCGCGTGCTCCAGACCATCGAGAACGGCGACGTGGGCGCCCTGGCGGGCGCGGCAACGCTGCGGGTGTCGGCCGACGGCAAGTCCTTGTACGTGATCGGCAGCCAGGGCGTCGCGCTGTTCTCGCGCGATGCGGGCACCGGCGCACTGACCGCGCAAGGCAGCTTCGGCGCCGACCTCGTCAACGACTACGGCATGATCCGCGATGTGCTGTCCGCCAACGGCATGGTGTACGCGACCGCGGGCGAGAATCTGCTGGTCTTCCGGCAGGACGGCAGCAGCCTCACGCTGGTCAGCACTCTCACCGACGCGGGCGATACCGGCCTGCAGCTGGACGGCGCAAACGCGCTGGCGCTGTCGGCAGACGGCCGCTTCCTCTTCGTCGGCACCTCGGGCGGCGGCACGCTGGCCAGCGTGTTCGCGGTGGAGCAGACAGGCGTCCCGACTTTCATCATGGCCGCGCCGGGCAAGGACCCGACCGCCGCCGAACAGTACTACTACACACAGTCCCTGACGGTGTCGCCCGACGGCAAGACGCTCTATGTCGTCGACTTTGACGGCAACGACACCCGCCTGCACACCCTGTCCGTGGCCGCGGACGGCCAGCTCACCGCGCTCGCCACGACGTTGCCGCAGGGCGACGTCCGGCAGGTCGTGGTCTCGCCGGATGGATCGGCCGTCTTCGTCATCGGCGCGGATGCGATCGGCGTGTACCGCCGCGGCGCGGACGGCGTGCCGGTGCGGGTCGGCGAGGTCACGGGCTATGGCGATCCGTTCGGTGACGGCATCTCGTTCGGCGACATCCGCAGCGCCACGCTCAGCGAGGACGGCACCAAGCTCTATCTGGCCGGCCAGTTCCCGTTCTGGGACGGCCTGCTGGTGCTGGACCTGGAGCCCGCTTCCGTGCCCTACACGGAGGGATCCGAGCCGGTGGCGATCCTGCCATCGGCCACGCTGGCCGACCCCCAGCTCGACGCGCTGGACAACGGCCAGGGCGACTACCAGGGCGCCAGCATCACGGTGGCGCGCGCGGACGGCGCGCACGCCGACGACCGCTATGGCTTCATCGACGGCGGCAACCTGCGGCTGGACGCCGCGAATGGCCTGATCCTGCTGAATGGCGCGGCCGTGGCCACGTTCACGCAAGCGGACGGGGTGCTGACGCTGACGTTCACCGCGTCCCTGAGCAAGGCCGACGCGCAGGACGTGCTGCGCCGCATCGCCTACCGCAATGCCAGCAACGACCCCACCCGCGACGGCGCCAGCATCGTGCTGCGCACCGAGCTGCACGACGGCGACGGCCACCGCGACGAACTGCTGACCCGCATCGACCTGGAGGGCGTCAACAATCCGCCGGAGATCGACACCACGCCGCTGGATCCCACGTTCCAGGCCGAGGGCGAGCCGGTCAAGTTGTTCGACGGCACCACCGTCGACACGATCGAGTCCGGCGATAACGTGGCGCGCGTGATCGTAACGATCAGTCCCGCCAATGCCCAGGACGTCCTGGGCGTGGGCGGCGGAAGAATACCGCTGAACGCGGATTCCAACGGCCCGCAGACCCTGCCCACGGGCCAGCAGTACATGGTGACCATCGCTGATGGCGTCACCACGGTCACCCTCTACCTGAACGCCTCTTCGGACCGCGCCGCGCAGGTCATCGACAGCCTGACCTACGCCAACACCGGCAGCCCGCTGGACGGCACGCGCACGATCAGCCTGACCGTGCAAGAGGGGAACATCGACAATGGCTCGACGGATGCGGACAAGGTCGCCACCGTCACGCTGACCGGACCGGCCAGCCCCAACACCCCGCCCACGCTCACGGGCGGGGAAGACGTGCCCTACACCGAACGCGCCGACGCCGTCCTGATCGCGCCGGGCGGCGTGGTGGCGGACGCGCAGATGGACGCCTTTAACGGCGGCGCGGGCAACTACGACGGCAGCGTCCTGACCATTACGCTGGGCGCGGGCAAGAGCGCGGCCGACACATTGGGCTTTCAGCCGGACAACGGCCTGACGCTGGAAAACGGCGTCCTGAAAAAGGACGGCGTGGCGATCGGCGCCGTGTCGCAGGCCGACGGCGTGCTGACGATCCGTTTCAGCAGCGCGGCCGGGTCCATCCCCACGACGGCCGACGTGCAGAACACGCTGCGCCAGATCACCTACGCCAACGGCAGTCACGCGCCCGCGGCCAGCTTGGCCATCAGCGTGACGCTGGCGGACCAGCGCGGACTGCCATCGACGACGATGGACTTCTCCATCGACATCACGGCCATCAACGATGCGCCGGTGGTGGACGCCGATCCGGTGCTGTCGCTGGGCGACCTGACGCATGTGCAGGATCTGACGACGATCCCCGGGCTGGAGACGCCCACCGCCAGCGTCGTGTCCGCCGATGGCACCCGCGTCTACGTGGCCGACGGCAAGGGCGCCATTGCCGTGTTCGACCGGGACGGCGACACCGGCTCGCTGACCTATCTGCGCACGTTCGCCGCCGCGGACAATCTTGCGGGCGTCAAGGAACTGGTGACCTCCGCCGACGGCAAGAGCCTGTACGCCCTGCGCGCCGACGGCAATGCCATCGGCGTCTTTGGCGTGGCCGCCGACGGCACCCTGACGCACCAGGCCACCATCACCAGCAACTACGAGCTGGATGGCGGCAGCCTTTACGACTTGAAGAGCATTGCGCTGTCCGAGGACGGCCAGAACCTGTACCTGCTCAACAACTACGGGATCGTCTATTTCAACCGCGACGCGCAGACCGGCGCGCTTGCCTACGTGGGCGCCGTCAGCGGCGACATGTACGCGGAGCCGTTCCTGTGGCAGCCCACCGACATGGCGGTGCGCGGCGACCTGCTGTTCGTCGTGACCAACACCAGCGCAGGATCGACGCTGATCGTCTACCGCCGCGACGACAGCGGCGCCCTGTCCGTCCTGACGCATATCCAGGGCGGCGGCACGGACGCCGCCGGCCAGACGGTGTCGTTCTCCAACCTGCAGCACATCGCCGTCAGCGCCGATGGCAGCACCCTCTTCGTGTCCAACAGCCGCACCAGTTCCTACGACGGCTGGACGGGGCAGACCGTCGTGCAGGAAAACCCGCAAGCCATCGACGCCTTCCGCCTGAACGCGGCCACCGGCGCGCTCACCCACCTGGGCACTCTGAGCGGCGACCAGACGGTGGAAGGCATTGCGCTGTCCGACGACGGCAAGGCGCTCTTCGTGACGCTGGCCGATGGCACGCTCAACTACTACGCCACCGCCAGCCTCGGGCTGATCGCGTCGCACAGCCTGGACGGCCCGACCGGGATCGCCCTGTCGGCGGATGGCGCGGTGATCGTGGTCGGCAACGGACTGGACGTCCTGAACGCGCCGCCGGCGCCCCCGCCCGTCTATGTGACCGATGGCGAGCCGGTCCCGCTGGCGCCCACGTTGGCGCTGAGCGATGCCGAAATGGACGCGGCGGACAACTACCAGGACGCCAGCGTCACCTTCACCGGCCAGCCGGGCGACGTTTACGGCATCCTGGCGGGCGAGGGCTACACCCGCGACGGCGATGTCATCCTGTTCAACGGCCAGCCCATCGCCACGCTGACGCAGGCCGACGGCGTCGCCACGCTGCGCTTTACGGCGCAGATCAGCCGCGCAGACGCCAACGCGCTGCTGCACCGCGTGACCTACGCCGGCGCGGACGGCGCGCCGGGCACGCGCACCATCACGCTGGTCCTGAACGACGGCGAGGCCGCCAGCGCCGCCTACGCGGTGGACGTGACGCTCGCGCTGCCCAATCAGGCGCCCGAGGCGGGCACCGGCGCCTACACGCCCGACCCGGCGATGACTGGCCGAGACTATTCGGTGACGTTGCCGGAAACCCTGTTCAACGATCCCGACGGCGACGCGCTGCAGTGGCGCGTCAGCGGCTTGCCGGCCGGACTGGTGTTCGATCCCGCCACCCGCACGATCTCCGGCACGATCGCGGACACCGGACGGTTCACCATCGTGATCACCGTGACGGATCCGCAGGGCGCCACGGCGTCGCGCGAGCTGGTCCTGGAAGCCGTCGAGCCGCCCAACACCGCGCCGGTGGACAGCGGCATCCCGCTGGCGCCCGACGCCGCGCGCATCGGCGAACCATACGCGTACACCTTGCCCGCCGGCCTCTTCACCGACGCTGACGGCGATGCGCTCACCTGGCAGGTCACGGGCCTACCGGACGGGCTGGTCTTTGACCCGGCGACCCTGACGATACGCGGCACGGCCACGTCGGCCGGCAGCGTCGCCGTGGTGGTCAGCGCAACCGACGCCTCGGGCGCCCGCGTGTCGCGCATCGTCACGCTGACGGTGACGGCGGCCGAAACGGCGCCGAATCCGGGCACCGATCCTGGAACGACCCCTGGCACAAATCCTGGCACCAGCCCCGGCACGGATCCTGGAACAAGCCCTGGAACCAACCCGGACCCCAACGCCAATCCCAACCCCGGCACGCCGGCCGATCCGCCGCCGCCCGACCTCAGCACGCAACGCTTTGCCGTGTTTGCGCGCGATCCGTTGAACGACGGCGAAGACGCGTTGCAGCTATTGCGCCAGCGTCTCGGGCAACCGGCGCCCGCGCCCTCCGAGCCATTCGACGTTCCCGGCCACGACGGCTTGTCCAAGCCGGCGCCATGGACGTCGTCGGCGCTGCTCGACGCGCTGCTCGCGGACTCGCTGGACCGGCGCGACGCCGACGCGGCGCGCCCGTTCACGCTGGATGCGCCTGCCGGCATCAAATCCCCGCTGGTGGTGCTGGCCAGCCCCGACGCGCCCGGCCTGTCCGTCGCGGCCGCGGCGCTCACCGGCCACTGGCGCGCCGACGCGGCGGGCAACCGCCACGTCTACGCGCTGCCCGCCGGCCTCGTGCGCAGCAGCACGCCCATCGCCTCGATGACCCTGCGCATGGCCGATGGCGCCGCGCTGCCGCCGGGCGTGCGGCTGGACGCCGCGCGCGGCCTCATCGTCGCGCCGGGCCTGACGCAGGCTCAGACGCTGTCGCTGCAACTGGTGGTGCGCGCCGCCAGCGGCGAGTCCCGCGCCATCGCCATCACCGTCTCCGGCGACCGCCTGGGCCTGGGACGCGACGACAGCGCCGCGCTCGCCACGCGCGACGACGCCCCCGCCGCCGATAAGCCCGCGCTGACCCAGCAACTGCGCCACAGCGCCGCGCAGGACGTGCTGGCGCAGGCGCGGCAGTTCCTCGCGTCCCTGGACGATGACGCCGCGCCCGCCGCCTCCGATCCGGCCGCCGCCGCCCGGCAGGCCGCCCCTATCCATGCAGCAAGCTGATTCAGACATGACTCCTTTCTTTGATTCCGAAACGCCCATGACACACCGCGCCCGCCGCTTCGCCCTGACGGTGCTCGCCACCGCCGTTCTCGCCGGCTGCGCCGTGACGCCGCCCGAAACACTGAGCACGCAGGACCTGCTCCAGCTCGACCAGTCCGACCGCGGCGCCATGTTCGCCCGCCAGGAGCCGGTGACGGGTCCCATCACGCTGGACGAAGCCATCGCCCGCGCCGTCAAGTACAACCTGGAGCAGCGGCTGGCCCTGATGGAGCGCGCGCTGGAAGACGACCTGGTGGACGTGCAGAAGCAGGGCATGCTGCCCAAGCTGACCGCCCGCGCGGGCATGCGCGCGCGCAACAACGATTACGGTTCGTCCAGCGAATCGCTGGCCACCGGCCAGCAGTCGCTCGTGCCCTCGACCAGCCAGGAGCGCGACACGCACACGGCCGACCTGCAACTGACGTGGAACGTGCTGGATTTTGGCCTGAGCTACTTCGGCGCCAAGGCGCAAGGCAACAAGGCGCTGGCCGCGGAAGAGCGGCGCCGCCGCGTGGTGGCCGACATCATCCGCCAGACGCGCACGGCCTACTGGAACGCCGTCACCGCCGAACGCCTGAAGGACCGCGTGGCCTCGACCCTGGCCGAAGCCCGCCAGACGCTGGAATACGCGCGCCAGACCGAGCAGAAGCGGCTGGTGGCGCCCATCCTGGCGCTGCGCTATCAGCGCGACCTGCTGAACATGGTGCGCCAGACCGAAGCGCTGGACAACGAACTGGCGCAGGCCAAGGCCCGGCTCGCCACGCTGATGAATCTGCCGCCCTCGGCCGACTTCCAGCTGGCCGCGCCCGACGCGGCCACGCTCGCGCCGCCCGCCCTGGCCTACGAACTGCAGGACCTGGAGGCCCTGGCCATGGTCCGCCGTCCGGAACTGCGCGAAGAAAGCTACCTCGCGCGCAACGCCGTGCTGGAAACGCGCATGTCGCTGCTGCGCCTGTTGCCCAACGCCTCGCTTTTCGGCGGGCTGAACTACGACAGCAACAAATACCTCGTCAACAACAACTGGGCCGACGCCGGCATGCAGGTCAGCTGGAACCTCCTGAACGTGCTGTCGTGGTCGTCCATCAGCCGCGCTGGCGAGTCGCGCGAGAAGGTGGCCGAACTGCGGCGCCAGGCGCTGCGCATGACGGTGCTCAGCCAGGTCCACATCGCATGGCTTGAACGCCAGCGTGCCGAGACTGCCTTTCGCCGCGCCAGCGAGCTGAGCCGCCTGCAGGATGCGATCCAGGTGCAGACCGAAAACGCCGCGCGCAGCAGCGCGGAAACCCACCTGGAAGTCGTGCGCGCCAAGGTCGAAACGCTGCTTGCCACGCGGGCGCGCGACCTGAGCTATGCCGAGCTGGTCAATGCGCAGAACACGATCTACCAGGCGGCCGGCATCGACCCCTTGCCCGATCGCATCGCCGACGAGAGCCTGGCCAGCCTGGCGCGCGACATCGCGGACACCAACCGGCAGATCGAGAGCGGCCACGTCGACATCCCGCGCCTGGCGCCGCCGCCGCAGGCTGGCGCGCCGGAAGGGCTGGCCGTCGCCGCCCCCGTGGCCGACGCGGCCGCGCCCGTCATCGAACCGGCCATCCCGGCCGCGCTGCGCACGGTCACCGGCAATCTGTGGAGCAGCCTGGGCTCGGTGGCCGCCGCCGGCCCGGCGGACGCCTCGGCCCTGCCGGCGGGCGCGCGCTGATATGCGGAACGTGATCCGATCCGCCACGCGCGCGGGCCTGCTGCTGAGCGTCTGCCTAGCCCTGCCGCCCGCGGCCCTCGCCCAGGCGCCGGGACCGACCCCGCTGGCCGCGCCGCTGCCGGCGGCGGGAACGCCTGCCATGCCCGCCGCGGCCGCCACTCCCGCCCCCGACAGCGCCCGCGCGCAACTGGTGGCCGCGCGCCGCGCCGTCATCTCAAGCAGCCTGTCCGGCAAGATCGACGCGCTGCCGTTTCGCGAGGGCGACCGCTTCAAGCAGGGCGATGTGCTGGTCGCCTACGACTGCGCCTTGAACCGCGCCCGCCTGGAACGCGCCGTGCTGGCCGAATCGGCCGCGCGCAAAAAGCAGGCCGTCGCCGAACAGCTCGAAGCGCTGCGCTCCATCAGCCGTTCCGACGTCGAACAGGCGCGCGCGGCCGTGGCCGTCGCTCGCGCGGAAAGCAGCGCCGAACGCGTCCTCGTGGACCGCTGCGCCGTCAACGCGCCGTTCGCGGGCCGGGTCGGCGAAACCTACGCGCGCGCCGCCGAAAGCGTGGCCGAAGGCGAGAAGCTCCTCAGCATCTACGACGACTCGGCCTTCGAACTGGAAGCGATCGTGCCGTCGCGCTGGCTCGCCTGGCTCAAGCCCGGCTCGGCGCTGCGCATCACGGTCGACGAGACGGGACGCACCTACGAGGCCGCTGTGTCGCACATCGCCGGCGCGGTGGACCCGGTCAGCCAGTCGGTCAAGATCATCGGACGCCTCGCGGATGCGCAGGACACCGCCGCGCAACTGCTGCCGGGCATGAGCGGCAGCGTCCGCGTGGACCTTCCCGCCACGGGCGCGCCGTGACAGACGCCATCTCGCGAGAACAGCGGCTGGCCGCGCTGCTCCAGCTGGAAAAGCGCGCGCGTGCGTGCGCGGACACGGAGGGGCTGGGCTTCCTGATGGTCAACGACACGCATGCGCTGGCGCCGTACCGGCAGGCGGCGCTGTGGCTGCCGGGCGCCGGCGCGGACGGCCGGATCGCCGCGCTGTCGGGCCTGGCCGTGCCGGACGCGAACGCGCCCTACACGGCGTGGCTGGCCGGCCTGCTGTCGCGCCGCGCGGCCGACAACGCCAGCGGGGCCTTTTCCGCCAGTCCCGATGAACAGGCGATGTGGGCAGAGCATCTGCCGGGCCATGGCCTGCTGCTGCGCTTGCCGCTGGATGCGGCGGACGGCGCGCGCCCCCGCGACGCCCTGCTGGCCTTGTGGCGCGACGCCCCGTGGACGGGCGCGGAGACCGCGATGCTGGGCCTGCTGGCCGACGCCTATGCCCACGCCTGGCGCGCCCTCGCGCCCGCGCGGACGCCGCGCGGCGCGGCCGCCTGGTGGTCCCGCCTGCGCCATGGCAGACGCCGCACGCGCATCTGGCTGGCGCTGGGCCTGGCCGCCGTCGCGCTCCTGTTCGTGCCGGTCCGCCAATCGGTGCTGGCGCCCGCCGAAATCGTGGCGCGCGCGCCGATGGCCGTGCGCGCGCCGCTGCAGGGCGTGGTCGACCAGATCGCCGTCACGCCCAACCAGGCCGTGGAGAAAGGCCAGTTGCTGGCCGCGCTGGACGTGCGCGACCTCGAAGGGCGGCTGGAAAGCGCCCGCCAGGCGCTTGCCGTCGCCGACGCCGAACTGCGGCAGAACCAGCAGCAGGCGCTGGTCGACGACCGTAGCAAGGCCACGCTGGCGCTGGCGCAGGGCAAGCGCGCACAGGCCGCGAGCGACATGGACTTCTACGACCGGGCCGTGGCGCGCGCCCAGTTGCGCGCCGAACGCGCCGGCATCGTGCTGTTCGACGACCCGGCCGACTGGATCGGCAAGCCCGTCGCGCTGGGCGAGCGCATCATGATGGTCGCCGACCCGGCCGACGTCGAACTGGACATCCACTTGCCGGTCGGCGACGCCATCGCGCTGCCGGACCAGGCCCCGGTCCGCCTCTTTCTGAACACCGCGCCGGCCGATCCCTTGCCCGCCACGCTGCTGCGCGTAGGCTATCGCGCCGCCCCCACCGCCGACGGCACCATGGCCTATCGCGTCCGTGCGCGCCTGGACGACGACGCGCTGGCCGCGCAGCCGCGCGTGGGTCTCAAGGGCACCGCAAAGCTGTACGGCGAGCGCACACCGCTGGCCGGCTACCTGCTGCGCAAACCGCTGGCAACGCTGCGCGTATGGCTGGGCATGTGAGCGGCGCGCTGCCCGCGCTGCGCGAAGAGCTGCTGCTGCATCGCGCGCCGCCCAACCACGACGGCTCGCCGGCCTGGACGCTGGAAGACCCGGGCCGGGGCCTGTTCTTCCAGATCGGCTGGGCGGAAGCGGAAATGCTGGCGCGCTGGGGCCTGGGCAGCGCCGATGCGGTGGCCAGCGCGGCGGCCCGCGACACCACGCTGGCGGTCAGCGAGGAAGACGTGCAGGATTTTGCCCAGTTCCTGCAGGCCAACAGCCTGGCGCAACTGCGCGGCCCCGACGCCATCGCGCGCTACGCCAAGGAAGCGCAGGCGCGGCGCAGCAGCCATTGGCTCAAGAGCCTGGTCCACCAGTACCTGTTCTTCCGCATCCCGCTGGTGCGGCCCGACGCGTTTCTCGAACGCACGCTGCCCGCGGTGCGGCGCGCGCTGCTGTCGGGCGTCTTCTTCCGCCTGACGCTGGCGGCCGGCGTACTGGGGCTGTTTCTGGCCGCGCGCCAGTGGGACCAGTTCCTGCACACCTTCCTGCACTTTTTCACGCTGGAAGGCGCCCTGGCCGCCGCCGCCACGCTGGGCGCGGCCAAGGTGCTGCACGAGCTGGGCCACGCGTACGCGGCCAAGCACCATGGCTGCCGCGTCGCCACCATGGGCGTGGCGTTCATGGTCATGTGGCCGGTGCTGTACACCGACACGTCGGGGGCCTGGCGCCTGGCCAGCCGGCGCCAGCGCATGTCCATCGGCGCCGCCGGCATGCTGGCCGAGACCGCGCTGGCCGCCTGGGCCACGCTCGCGTGGAGCTTCCTGCCCGACGGCATGCTGCGCAGCGCCGCGTTCACCCTGGCCACGACGACCTGGCTGCTGACCCTGGCCGTCAATCTCAATCCGCTGATGCGCTTTGACGGCTACTTCCTGCTGACCGATGCGCTCAATGTCCCCAACCTGCAGAACCGGTCGTTCGCGCTGGCGCGGTGGCGGCTGCGCGAATGGCTGTTCGGACTGGGCGAGGACCGGCCCGAGGTGTTCGCGCCGTGGCGCGAGCGCACGCTGATCGCCTACGCGTTCTGCGTGTGGATCTACCGATTCTTCCTGTTCCTGGGCATTGCCCTGCTGGTCTATCACATGGCATTCAAACTGCTGGGCATCGTCCTGTTCGCCATCGAGATCGTGGCGTTCGTCCTGCGCCCCATCTACAACGAACTGCGCGCCTGGCGCGAACGCCTGACCCGCCATCGCGGCGGCGGCTGGAACCGCCGCAGCCGGATCACGGCCTGCGTCGCGCTGATCGCGGTGCTGGCCGTCATCGTGCCGTGGCGCACGCGCGTCGAGGCGCCCGCCCTGATGCGCGCGGCGCAGCAGGCCCGCATCGTCGCGCCCGCGGGCGCGCAGATCCAGCAGATCGCCATCGGCGCGGGCCAGCCGGTCCGCGCCGGCGAGACGCTGTTCGTGCTGGACGCGCCCGACATCGCGCACGAGATCGATTCGCTGGCGCGCCGCATCCGGCTGCTGCAATGGCAGCAATCCTTTCAGGCCATGACCCGCGACACCGCGGCCTCGGTGCCGGTCGCCGCCGGCGAACTGCAGGCGGCGCGCGAGCGCCTCGATGTGCTGTCGCGCCAACGCCAGCAGCTCACCATCCGCGCGCCCTTCGACGGCGTCGCCGCGGAGCTGGCCGATCCGCTCGCGCCGGGCGAATGGGTCGGCGAAGGCGAATGGCTGGCCTCGCTGGCCGATCCGGCGCACATGATCGTCGAAGCCTACGCGTCCGAAGGCGACCTGCATCGCCTGCGCGTCGGGGCCCGCGCGCGGTTCTTGCCCGAGGACCCCGGACAGGACGCCATCGCCCTGGTCGTGGCCGACATCGGCGCCACCGCCACCCGGCGCCTGAACGCCGCGCCCGAACTGAGCTCCACCCATGGCGGCGCGGTCGCCGCCGTGCAGGCGCCGCAGGGCGCGGGGCGTCCCGACCCCGAATCGCAAGGGCTCGTGCCCGAGAGCGCCGTCTATCGCGTGATGCTGCGCCCCGCCGACGCGTCCGCTGCCGCCATGCCGCGCCTGCAGGCCCTGCGCGGCACCGTGGTCATCGACGGACAGGCTGAAAGCCTGCTGCGGCGCGCGTGGCGGCGCGGCGCGGCGGTGCTGGTGCGCGAAGCCGGCTTCTGAAACCGGGGCATTGCATTGTTAAGCATCTTTAACGTGTCATCGGGCAGACGCTGCGAAATAATAAGACTCATCATCATCCATCTCCCCGATGGATCGTCTTTCCCATGACCCTCATCCCTCATTGACGATGACCACCGACACCCTCGAACGTCCCTCGCTGTCGCACCGCCTCAAGCATGAAACCGCGGACCAGCACGAGCGCATGCATCGCCTCATGGAACGCGGCGCGCCCTTTTCGAGCCGCATCGCCTACGCCCGCTTCGTCGCCGCGCAATACCTCTTCCAGCGCGACGTGGAATATCTGTTCCAGGACGACGCCGTCAAACGCGCCGTGCCGGACCTGCAGGCGCGCGGCCGCGAAGACGCCTCGCTGGCCGACCTGCGCGACCTGGACGCCGCGGTGCCCGAGGATGGCATCGCCAGCGTGGGGGTGACCATGCCCGAAGCCCTGGGTTGGCTGTACGTGTCGGAAGGCTCGACGCTGGGCGCCGCCTTCCTCTTCAAGCAGGCGCAGGCCGACCTGGGCCTGTCGGCCGACTTCGGCGCGCGCAACCTGGCCGCCTACCCGGAAGGCCGCGCCCTCGTCTGGCGCCGCTTCGTCGCCTCGCTGGACAGCGACACGCTCGACCCGGCCACGCACGACGCCGTGATCGCCGGCGCCAACGCGGCCTATGACCGCTTCGGCGAATTGCTGGAACGGCACTTCGAACTCGGCGCATGACGCCACGCAAGCCGTGGGTCCGCGCGCTGTACCTCGCGCTGGCCTTCATCAGCATCGCGCTCGCCGTCGCCGGCGTATTCCTGCCCGGCCTGCCCAGCACCGAATTCGTGCTGCTGGCCTCCTGGGCCGCGGCGCGCAGTTCGCCCCGGCTGCACCGCTGGCTGCACGAACATCGCTGGTTCGGACCCATGCTGCACAACTGGCACAACGGCCGCATGGTCACGCGCCGCGCCAAGTACATGGCCACGGTGTCGATGACGCTTTGCATGATCGTGATGACGCGCACCATTCCCCATCCCTGGGTCGTCTGGCCGCTGTGCCTGACGATGGCGGCGGTGCTGGTGTGGATCTGGCTGCGCCCGGAACCTGCGGGAGCGCCCGACCGTTCGACGGCGCCGCTGCCGGCGGGCCGGCACGTGCATCGAACCTAGGGAACCTCACGACGTCCAGGGCGACAGCGCCGCCGTGGACGCGCCCGACGCGTCGCAGCAACGCGCGGCGCAGGGCAAAAAGGATAGGCCACGCTCCTGCCGTGGCCTATCAAGGCCGGACATCTTTCCCGCCTGTTTACTTCGGCATGAGCACGGTATCGATGACGTGAATGACGCCGTTGTCGGCCACGACATCCGTCTTCACCACTTTCGCGTTATCCACCATGACCGTCCCGCCCTTGACGGTCACCGTCAGCGAGCTGCCCTCCACCGTTTTCACGGGGCCGGCCTTCACGTCCTTGGCCATGACCTTGCCGGGCACGACGTGATACGTCAGGACCTTGGTCAGGGCCGCCTTGTCCTTGAGCAGCGCGTCGAGCTTGTCCTTGGGCACCTTGGCGAAGGCCTCGTCGGTCGGCGCGAACACGGTGAACGGGCCCGGCCCCTTCAAGGTATCGACCAGCCCGGCCGCCTGCACGGCCGTGACCAGGGTATTGAAAGACCCCGCCGACTTGGCGGTGTCGACGATGTCGGCGGCATAGGCGCTGCCCAGCGCCAGGGAGAGCGAAATACCTGCCAGAAGACGTTTCATGGTTGACTCCTTTGTCCAATTGATCCGCACCGCAGCGGCGGGGGGTTTACAAGCGGCGAAAGCGGGAATCTGAACCGCTTAGGAAATGAATTTACGCGGCGAAATGCTGTTCGTCCATGATTTGAACCGCTACAATTCAACATTATCGGTTCAATAACGGGTCAAAACAGGGGAAAGCAATGGGGAACGCCATGGAACCCGCGCAGCCGGCTTCAGAGGACAGCCACATCACCTATCGCAGCGGCGTGGCGGCCCGCCTGGCGGGGTTGTCACCGGAAACCCTGCGCGTCTGGGAACGCCGCTACAACCTCACGCAGGTCGAGCGCTCGGCGCGCGGACAACGGCTGTACTCGGCCGAACAGGTCCGCCGGCTCAGTCTGCTCAAGCAGCTGGTCGATCAGGGGCATGCCATCGGCGTGCTGGCGCCCATGTCCATGGACCAGTTGCAGGAACTCGCCGGCGCGGCCGCCCGGCAACCCAAGCCGCAGGGACCGCTCAGGCTGGGCGTCATCGGCGCCAACCTGGCCCGGCGCATTGCCGGCAGCGGCCGCGACGGATTGGATCTGGTGGTGCAACAACACTGGCCGGCGCTGGATCAGGTCGCGCTCGCGCCGCCGGATGGCGACATCGAAGTGCTGGTGATCGAACTGTCCGAACTGCACGACAGCGCAATGCCGCTGATCGTCGCCGCCGCGCAAGCCTGCGGCGGGGCCGCCGTGGTCGTGCTGTACCGCTTCTGCGCCAGCGCGACGATCCGCGCCTTGCGCGCGCACGGCTGCCTGGCCGCGCGCGTGCCGGCGGACATCGGCGAACTGCTGTTGCTGTGCCGCTCGGCGCTGGCGGGCGAGCGGCTGCCCCCGGTCCAGGCGCCGAGCGCGCCGCCGGAATTGCGATTCGACGAGCATGCGCTCTTCACCATCATGGCATCCGGCAGCGGGCTCAAATGCGAGTGCCCGAGGCATCTGGCGGACCTGCTGCTGATGGTGGGAAGCTTCGAGCGCTACAGCGCCCAGTGCGCCTCGCGCAACGACGAAGACGCGCAGTTGCACAACGAACTGGGCCGCGCCGCAGGCCAGGCGCGCGCAATCCTCGAAGTCGCGATGGAAAGACTGGCAAGGACCGAAGGGCTGCCCTTGCCGGCAGGAATCGCCAAAGAGGACGCGGGCAAAAAAACGCGCTGAAGGCCAGGTCCCTGGACCCAGCCCGCAGCGCGTCGCGACGATGCGGATTCATGATCGGCATCGTGCCCGGATTCGTGCCCTGGCCCGGGCATTCCTCCGGTCACGTCCCATGCCGGCTTAGAAGCGCGTCATCAGCTTGAACATGCCCGCCTGCTGGCGGTTGCCGCCGCCGAACTGCGCGTCGTATGCCACGCCGGCCGTCGTGTTGCGCGTGAGCGCCACTTCGGCGCCCAGCCCCAGCACCGCGGCGTCGCGCGCGATGGGCACGCCCGACACCGTGAAGGTGCTGCCGCCCTCGAAGGCCAGCTTCTGCGTCGGCTTCACATCGCCCATCGCATGGCGCCAGCCCACCGTGGCCGTCAGGCGGCCCGGCGCGCTGTCGGAGCCGATCAGCATGGCGCCGCGCAGGCCCAGCGTGGTGCTCGTCACATCGTCCGTGCTGCCCTCGCCGCGCAGCGCGGCGGTGCCGCCCGATTCCTGGAAACCGCGCGTGCGGACCTGGTTCCAGGCCACGCCGGCAAAGGGCTCGATCGCGTAGGCGTCGCCCAGCGGCAGCTTGTAGCCAAGCTCCGTGAACACTTGCGTCGACGAGGCGTCATACGACGATTCGAGCCGCTGGTTCAGGCCGCCGACCGCCACATTGCGCTTGGCGTCGATCTCGTGCCACGTGTAGGCCGCGCCCGCCATGAACCGGAAATGTCCCGGTCCGGCCTCGATGTTCTTGCCGCCGAAGACCGTTGCCGTGTAGCTGTCGACGCTCATGCGCGACGACACATCGGCGACCGAGTTGTGGCTGCCGGTGTAGCCCACCGCGCCGCCCAGGCGCCAGCCGCCTCCCACCGCGCCGTCGCCGCCGACAAAGAGCCCGCCCGCCGACTGGTGCACGCTCGACGCGTTGCCGTCGCCCCCGAAGGTGCTCCAGTTGCCGAAGGCCTGCGCCCAGATGGGCGATGCGCCGCTTTGCGGCAGGGCATCGGACGACGCCATGCCCAATTGGGCCGTCGGACGTCCCGCGACCATGGGGGCATCGAGGTTGCCGCGCAGGTGCGCCAGCGGCAGCGTCTGCACCGCGTCGCCCTGGCCTTGCAGCACGCTGCCGGTGCTGGCGTACGCCTCGCCGGAAAGCTGCTTCAGGGCCGCACGCGCCTGGTCGGGCGTCATGGCAAGCACGGCCTGCGTCACCTGGCTGGCGCCCGTGGCCTGGCCTGCGCCATTGCCGCTGGCGACCAGCGACGAGCCGGCGCCCGGCGCGACGGGATTCGTGCCCGCGGGCGTGGATTCCGTACCGGTGGCGGCCGAACCGCTGCCGCTCGGGGCCGTCGTGCCGTTGCCCGTGGACGCCGAGCCATTACCGCTCGAGGCCGAACCATTGCCCGTGGTCGTCGAGCCATTGCCGCTCGGGGCCGACCCGTTGCCCGTGGATGCCGAGCCATTGCCGCTCGACGGCGGCGCTTCCTGGTCCAGCGCATCGCCGACACTGGTCTGGTTGTCCGTGTCGCCCACGCTGCCGATCGGCACGTCATTGCGCGACAGCGTCATGAACGCATTCTTCGCGTCATAGCTGAGCGTCGGCGTCAGGAACGCATACGCGCTGGACACGCCGGTGAACTGGCCCTGGATGCCGCCGTCCGCCGTCAGGATGTTGTACGTCGTGCGCGGCGCATAGTTGCCGTTCGGACCGACGTGCGCCACCGTGCCATCGAGATACGCAACGCCCGTCACATGGATGCGGTCGCTGGTGCTGCTGGTGGGATCGGCATGCACGCGATAGATCGTGTCCTGGCCGAAGTTGAGATTGCCGTTGACCGTCAGCGTCCCCATCGGCGAGCCATCGTTACCCGGCGAAATGACGGCCGTGGGATACAGCGTCGTGCTGCCCACTTGCCCCACCCCTGCCAGCACTACCTCGCGGCCGATGTCCATCGGCCCATTCAGCTTGCCGTTGATCTCCAGCGCGCCGTCGGCAATGAAGATGGGACCGGTCAGGTTGCTGCTGTCGCCATTCAGGATGACGGAGCCGACGCCGGTCTTCACAAAGCCTTCCGTGCCCTGCAGCGGGTTGTCGATGATGTCGACGAACTTGCCCGCCGCATACGTGCCATCGCCCACGACGATCACGGGCGGGTTGCCGCCGGTGCCTACCAGCGTGATGGGCGCGCCTTGCAGGCGATACCGGTCCGTGGCGAACTGCAGGCCCGACACGCGCACGGGACCGGCGCCGCCATCGACCGTCACCGTTCCCGCCGCGCCCGTGAAGATCGCATAGCCGCCATCGGGCAGCGCGCCGGTGGCGTTGGTCGGGCTGCTCCAGTTGCCGCTCGCCGCGCTCCAGGTGCCGTCGCCGCCGCCCGCATTGGCCGCGGACGCGACGCCATTGCCGTTCCACAGGTTGGTCGTGCTGGGGCCCAGGACCAGGTTGATGTGCTTGTCGCCCGTCAGCGTCTGGATCGTCGCCGCTGGCGCCGAATCGCCGGACACCGTGCCCAGCGTCAGGCCCGAGCCGCTCAAGGTGCCGCCGTACGACAGGATGCGGTAGAACCCGGCGTTGACGCCGTGCGTGCTGACCTTCACATTCAACGTCGTGTTGTTCAGCGCGACGTTGCCGCCCACGGTGATGTTGTCGCCCGTGCCCGGCTGCGTGATCGGCAGGCCCGCATAACCGGTCTCGAAATCGAACACGGCGTTATTCATCGACAGATTGCCGTTCACGACCAGATTGCCGTTGGACACGCCGGTCGGCGTATCCACCCAATAACCGGGCGCGACGCGGGCATTGCCCGTCACATTCAGATCGCCATTGATCGAACCGAAACCCGCGACCGTGCCATTGGACATGGCGTTGACGTTGCCGCCGATCGCCACACCCGACCCGCCGCCATTCCCGCCGATCACCACCGTGCCGCCGTTGACGTCGATTCCGCCCGGAAAGTTGGCTGACCCGTCAAACACCTGCGTAGTGCCCGACCCGATCGTCAGGTCCGCCGCGATGACGCTACCCCCATAGGACGCGCTCAAGGCGAGCGTCGCCGTCAGCCACTTCTTTGTGCCGTTTGCCAAAACTTCATTCCTCCGGATTAATCGAGCTTCCTTTCACACATTACCGATATGTTTAAAAAGTATCGGCAAGTAATAATGCAGCCGGCGTGAATTTAGGGTCAGCTCTCGAAAAAAGGAGGCAATATATAACGATTTTTTTTGCGTCCCCAATAATAAAAGGGGATATATCTCATTAATTATTCAATTAGGTCTACGGCATACATCCCATATATGTACCTACGCCGGAAATACCACCGCAAGTACTAGACAGCGTGCTGGAACAGATACCATCCGCACTCCCGATATATGCGGCTCAGATACCATCCCGGCGTAACTCGGCGTTATTTAGTGTCACGCCAAATGCGGGCATAACAGACACAAAAAGACACGCTTAGGCCGCGGCGTGCTCCTGGTTTATTTAAAGGGGTTTCAATATGCCGCCCATTGAAAAGCGCAGCCGTGAAAGGCGTGCGTCTGAAACGCGCCCGACTATTCCCGCTTCCCGGCGGCGGCGCCGTCCACGTGCGGTCGCGGAAACGTGACGTAAAGGCACACGCCGGCTGACGAGCGCGACTATAAAAGGGCAAGGATTAATGAATCGTTAATCCCCGCGGCGGGAAGGGCCTCCGCGCGACACGGCGCGCAGCACGCCGGCGAGCTTCCTGACACCGATCTCCATCTCCCGCGGCGAGTATGCCGCGAAGCCCATCAGGAACCCGGCCCTGTGCGCGTTCGACGCGTGTAGCGCCGACAGCCCCAGCAGATCCACGCCCGCGCGGCGCGCCATCTCGACCGTCTGGCTCTCCGGCAGATCCCGTACGAAGAGACAGGGCAACTGCATGCCGCCAGCCGGCACCCTGGGCTCGACGTATTCGCCAAGGTGCCTGCGCACCAGGCGCACCAGCGCGTCTCGACGGTCGGCATAGACTTCCCGCATGGCGCGGACATGGGCGCCAAAGTGCCCGCCTTCCATGAAGCGCGCCAGGGTCAACTGCGAGATCGTCGCCGTCTGGCCGTCCAGCAGCGTGCGGGCCACTGTCATGGGCTCCACGAGTTGCGCAGGCAACACCATGTAGGCGATGCGCAGGCCGGGAAAGAGCGATTTCGTGAAGGTGCCTATGTAGAGGGTGCGGCCATGGCGATCCAGGCCCTGCACGCAGGCGGTGGGCTTGCCGGCGTAGTGGAACTCGCTGTCATAGTCGTCCTCGAGAATCCAGGCCTGCTTGCGCTGCGCCCACTCTATCGCCGCCAGCCGTCTGTCCAGGGACAGCGTGGCGCCGGTCGGGAATTGGTGCGACGGGGTCATGAACACGGCCTTCGCCCCGCGCCCCAGCGTGTCGAGGCGTTCAACGACCATGCCTTGATCGTCCAGCGGCACGGGCACGCAGCACAGCCCCGCCGCATCGAAGGCTTTGCGCGCGCCGTGGTAGACCGGGTCCTCGATGCAGATGGCGTCACCGGCATCCATCAGGACATTCGCGCAGAGCGTTAGCGCCTGTTGCGAGCTTGTCAGGACCAGCACGCGCTCGGCCGTCGCCTGCGCGCCGCGCTCCAGATTCACGTAGTCCGCGATGGCGCGGCGCAGCCGCTCCATTCCGTTCGGCGCGCTGTGGGCCAAAGCCTGGCTGTCGTACTCCTTCAGCACTTGCCGTTGCAGGCGTTCCCAGGTCTGCAGGGGAAACCGGCGCGTCTCGGGCACGCCGGGCGCAAAGGGACGGGGCACGGAAAACTCCCGCAGCCCGCCACTTTGAAAGATCAGGGTTCCGCGCCGGCTCAGCGGCGTGGCATGGCGGTCGCCTGCCGCAACGGCGGGACGCCGCCGTGCCGACGAGGTCGCGCTTTCGGACACGAAACTACCGCTGCCCACGCGGCGTTCGATGAAGCCTTCCGCATGCAGTTGCGCATAGGCGGCTTCGACGGTGTCGCGCGAGACCTCGAGCGACTTTGCCAAAGCCCGAGACGCGGGCAGCGGCTTGCCGGCGTCGAGCGCGCCATTGAGGATCAGCTCACGGACCGCGCGCTGAATGCGGGAACGCAAGGGCAAGGCCCGATGCGCCGGGTCGCCCATCCAGGCCTTCACGGATTCGAGCTGCGCGTGTTTGAACATGGAAAGTCGTCTCCGGCGCGCCGCGCCCCCGCGACCCGCCTTCAGGGATTGGTCTGCCTATATCCGCCAAAGTGGCGGGGCGCATCAGGCCATTCTAGTTCTATAAACAGGGCCTGCAGCACCGTGCCAGAACCCTTCCCGGAGGTCCCGTCAAACCATGCCGTCCAACATCCCTTCCCGTTCGATACGATTGCGCGACATCGCCCACCCCGCTGTCGCCGGACTGATCTCCGTCATCGTCAACTACGGCGGCACGTTCATCCTGGTCTTCCAGGCCGCGAAAGTGGCGGGCTTGAGTCCGGCGCTCACGGCGTCGTGGGTCTGGTCGATCTCCATCGGCGTGGGCATCACCGGCATCGTGCTCAGCTGGGCCAGCCGGGAGCCCATCATCACGGCCTGGTCCACGCCGGCGGCGGCCTTCCTCGTCACGGCCCTGGCGAGCACACCCTACGCCGAGGCGGTAGGGGCGTATCTGGTTTCCGCTGCCGCCTTCGTGGTGCTGGGTCTTTCCGGCTGCTTCGAGCGCGTCATCCGGCTGGTCCCGCCCGGCGTGGCGGCCGGGCTGCTGGCGGGCATCCTGCTTCAGTTCGGCATCGGCGCCTTTGGCGGTCTGAGCGTCGATCCGGTGCTGGCCGGGCTGCTGATCATCGCCTATGTGATGCTCAAGCGATTCACGGCGCGCTATGCCGTGGTCGGCATCCTGTTGCTGGGGCTGTCCTTCCTGCTGCTTCAGGAACGCGTGGATCTCGCGGGCCTGCAACTGCAGCTCGCCAAACCCGTCTTCACGATGCCCGCCTTCTCGTTGAACGCACTGCTGAGCGTCGCGCTGCCGCTTTTTCTCATCACGCTCACCGGCCAGTACATGCCCGGCATGCTCGTGCTGCGCAATGACGGCTTCAAGACCAGCGCCAATCCCATCATCACCGTCACGGGCCTGGGTTCGCTCCTCATGGCGCCCTTCGGATCGCACGCCTTCAACGTGGCGGCAATCACCGCCGCCATCTGCACCGGCCGCGAAGCCCACGAAGATCCATCCAAGCGCTGGATCGCCGGCATCGCCGCAGGCATTTTCTACATCCTGGTGGGCGCATTCGGCGTCACGCTGGCCGCCGTGTTCATGGCCTTTCCCGCGACCTTCATCACCACCTTGGCGGGTCTGGCCCTGCTGGGCACGATAGGCGGCAGCCTGGCCCTGGCCATGACGGACGCGAAAACGCGCGAGGCCTCCCTGATCACGTTCCTGGCCGCCGCGGCCAACGTGAAGCTATTGGGCATCGGCGGCGCGTTCTGGGGTTTGCTGATCGGATTGGCGGCCTATGCTGTGCTGCATGGGGGCTTTTCGCGGCAAGCGGGGCGGGGCGAAAGCGATAGCCGCCCGAACGCGGAATCGCGTCCGGCGTTCTGGCGGCAGTTCAAAGCGGCCCGCTTCACGAGACGCGAAGCGAGCGCGGATCTGGACTGAAGCGCGCCGACGAGCGCTGCAAATGCCGAGGAAAAACGCGATTTCAGCGAAACGCGACGACGGCCATCTGCGCTAACGCGGAGGCGACGTCGATGTGGTGTGGCTGGAAGTGGCGAGCATCATGCAAAAGATTGATCTGACCCAGCAGTTGATCGCGGTGAATGACCGGCACATTGAGGACGCTTTCACACCCCAGCGCAAAGATGCTGGACGCATCCAGAAAGTCGGCTCGCACGGCCGCGGCATCGGGCGCCAACTGCGCCCGGCCCGTTTCGAACATGCGCGTCAACGCCGGAGCGCCGCCGATCCGCTTGGCGCCTGAAGCGGGATAGACATCGGGCCGGCTGCTGTACAGCCGGACGGCCAGACCCTCGGCGTGGCGATACTGCAAGGCCGTGAACAGCTTGTGCCCGACGTGCCGGCCCAGCAAGCGGTCCATGCAGGCCAGCACGGCGTGCGGCTCCGGCGCAGCCACGGCATTTGCAAAGGCCTCAAGCTCCGCCCACGACAGGCCCGCCGGCCTTCCCTTCCCATGTGCCGCGCCGTCCACCGTCATGGGGCGTCCTTGTCGAATGCCAGCGGCAAGCTGATGCACGATGCCTGCGCCGCGCCCAGGCCGATCTCCCACAAGGGCGGCCTGCCGTGGGGAACTTGGCCGCAATGATCCCGGTCGGCGCCAGCAAGCGATACGCGTATCCGGCTGCCCTTTGAAAACCGCCATGCGGTCGGCAACAACGCAAGCCGAATGCGTTCCTGGCGTCCGGGCGTCATGGGCGCGGCATCGGCCTTGCTGAACGTGCGGAACGGCCAAGTCGTGCGATACGCTTCCGGGCAAGGGGCTTCCTTCCGATGCAGCAACCGCAACAGCCCTTCCGTGACGTAGCGTTCGGTCCCGTCCGCCTCGACTTCGGTCAGGTACACAAACAGGGCGCCGTCGGGCTCATTGCTGGACAGCCAGATATCCGCCACCGCATGGCCCGCCAGCTCGGCTTCACGCACCAGAGGCTCGGACGTAAAGCTTGCCATGCGATCGCTGCGGCCCTGCCAATCCGGATAGTATTCCGTGCTGTTGATGGCGGCGATGCGCTCATAGCGCGTTCCCCGCCCGGTGCCGATGGAGAAATCGACCTGGTAGCGGCTGGCACTTGCCTCGGCGTCCGGACGGTTCGCCAGTTTCGCGCCCGCCTGCAGAAACAGCACGGTCTCTTCCGACGCCGGCAACGGCGGCCATTGCGACGCGCTGCGCCATTGCTCGGCATGCAACGCGCAGTAATGCACCGGGTCTTCCGCATCCAGGCCCGTCGGCAGGCCCAGCAGGTAATGGTCGAAGAACCTCAACACTTCCGCCAGCCACGGAAAATCCGCCATCTGCGTGCCGCGCCACGGCGACACATCGATGCGGGCGCCGTGGTCCCACGGCCCCAGCAGCAAATGCCGCGGGTTGTCCGCCAGGGTAAGGAATCGCGAGATGGCGCCGTTCATGTAGCCTGCGCCGTCCATCCAGCCCGAGACCGACAGCACCGCGACCTCCTTGCCGACGCCCGACGAAACGCTGTATGGACTGAAGGATGCGGAACTGAACGCCGAGTCGTAGGGCAAGGGGTCTTCGCGATAGCGGAACTCGGGCATGAACTCCGTCTGCCGGAAATTCCCCAGATGCTCCTGGATGGCCTGCGCCAGCAGCTCCCCGGCAGGATCCTCGTCCACCGGCTGTGGTCCCTGATAGGCGGGGTTGGAGTAATACACCACGCCCGACAACATATGGCGCTGATCGTGATCCATCGCCACCATCAGATCGTCGTAGCTTTGCGTCAAGGCCTTCAAGGCGATGCCGCCGGGAAAGTAATTGTCGGCATAGGTGTCCCACACCGAGAAAAGCGGCGCGATCGCACGTACGGCGGGATGGCCCGTGCTGGCCAGGAAGTCCGACGCGGCCCCCAGATACGAAATGCCCGTCGCGCCCACCACACCGTCGGACCACGGCTGCGCGACGATCCAGTCCACGACCTCGACGCTGTCGTCGCGCTCGCGCGGCGATCGGAAGCTGTCGCGGGTGCCGAAGCTTGCGCCTGTGCCCCGCACGTCGATCACCACCAGCGCATAACCGCGCGGGACCAGGTAGTCGCGGAACTTCGCGATGTTGGGCGCGCGCTCGCCCTCGGCGTGCGGATCCATCCTGAAACGCCGGTAGTACGGCGTGAACAAGGTGATCGTGGGATAGCGGTGGCCGGCATCGCCGGCTTCGCCAATACGCTGCGGCACATACACATCGATGGCAAGGCGGCATCCGTCGCGCATCGCAAGATAGCGCGAGACGGGCTCGGGAATCGCGTGCGTCTCGGGACGCGACTGCGCATAGGTGGCGGGCGTGACTTTCCAAGCGGCGGATTGGCTGTTGGTGGAATGCATGGCGGTCCTGATCATCGGCAATGCTGGCATCTTAGAAAGCGCGGCACCCGGAATCCAATACGGCTTATCTATGCAAGCATAGGGAAAACCTATGTGTGGGCACATGCCTCTGTATCCCCCGGAAAACCTAGGGTATCCACCAGGAATCACCATCCTGAAACCCATGTTCTTATAGCAGCCACAATCAAGCAATAGGTATCGCTTATGGACCTGAGGCAATTGCGGTACTTCACCCGCATCGTCGAACTCGAAAGCATCACCGCCGCAGCGGAAGCGCTGCACATCGCACAGCCCTCGCTCAGCCAGCATGTGGCCAATCTGGAAGCGGAGTTCAATACGCGGCTGTTGGTGCGCAGCCCCTTGGGCGTCAGCACGACCGACATTGGCCGTGTGCTGTACCGCCACGCAAAGATGGTGCTGAGGCAGGTGGAAGAGGCACGCGTTGCCGTGGAGCGCGGACGCGACACGCCGGCGGGCCACGTCACGCTGGGGTTGCCCACCAGCACATCGCGCGTCCTGGCAGACCGGCTGATCGAAGCCGTGTCGGTGCGCATGCCCGACGTGACGCTGGAGCTTATCGAAGGCAGCAGCGCCGACTTGGGCGAAGCCGTGGCCCGCCAGCGCATGGACGTGGCGATCGCCATGGATGTGCAGCAGCAGCCCCGCATGCAGGTCACGCCCTTGCTGGACGAAGAGCTGATGCTGGTCGGGTCGCGCCTGCCCGGCGGCGTCAAATCCATCTCGCTGCGGGAGGTCGCCGGACTGCCTCTGTTGCTGCCCAGCTTTCCGAATTCCATTCGGGTGCTGATCGAGCGGGCATTCGCCGAAGCCGGGCTTCAGTACACGCTCGTGGCGGAAACCAGCGCGGTATCGATCCTGCTGGCCGCCGTGCGCGCGAAGCGGGGCTGGACAATTCTGCCGACCTCGGCGCTGGCCGGCAGTGAAGCGCCCGGCGCATCCGTGACGGCCATTCCCATCAACGACCCGAACTTCCATCGGCGCGCCTCGCTGTGCCTGTCGGCCCAGGCTCAGACCAGCCTGGGCTGCATGGCAATACACGATCTGGTCATCGAGACGGCGCGCGACCTGGTGGCCAGCAAGCGCTGGCAGGGAGTGACGTGGCTTGGCGAATAGCGCCAGGCCCGCTACTCCGGATTGATGCCGGCGGCGTT
This sequence comes from Achromobacter sp. NFACC18-2, assembly GCF_900108985.1. Taxonomy (NCBI): domain Bacteria; kingdom Pseudomonadati; phylum Pseudomonadota; class Betaproteobacteria; order Burkholderiales; family Alcaligenaceae; genus Achromobacter; species Achromobacter sp. NFACC18-2. Next base: position 202,182 of record NZ_FNYM01000002.1, read on the forward strand.
CGCCACCTTGCCCCAGTGCTCGCGGTCCTTGGCCACCACCGCCTCGAACGCCTTGCCCGTCACGCCGCCGGGCACGGCGCCTTGCGCCAGAAAGTACTGCTTCATATCGTCCTCATTCAGGACGTCCTTGATGGAATCAGTGATCTGGTCGACCAGCGGCGCGGGCATGCCCTTCGGCGCAAACAGGCCGAACCAGCCGATGGCTTCGAATTCCGGATATCCCTGCTCGGCCACCGTGGGCACGTCAGGCAGGACGCCCACCCGCTCCTTCGACGTCACCGCCACGGCTTTCAGGTCGCCGCGCTGGATATAGGGCAATGACGTCATCACCACGTCCAGCATGAAGTCGACGTGGCCGGCCATGGTGTCGGTCAGCGCGGGGCCCGAACCGCGGTATGGCACATGAATGAACGGCACGTTCAGACTCGCGCGCAACCCTTCGGTAGCCAGATGATTGGAAGACCCCTGGCCACTGGAGCCATAGCTGATTCCGCCCTGCCTGGACCGGCCCTGCTCGACAAGGTCTGCCAGCGTCGAGATGCCGAGCGACTTGTTGACGACGACCACGTTGGGCACGGTAGCGATCATCGCCAGCGCGGTGAAGTCCTTCACCGGGTCGTACGTCAGCGATTTGTACAGGAACGGCGCAACGGACTGCGTGCTGACCGTACCCAGGAACAAGGTGTAGCCATCGCCCGGCTGGCTGCGCGCATAGGCCGCGCCGATCGTGCCGCCCGCGCCGGGCTTGTTTTCCACGACGACGGGCTGGCCCACCTTTTCGCTCAGCTTCTGACCCACCTTGCGTGCGACGATGTCGGTTGACCCGCCGGCCGCGAAGGGAACGATGAGGCGTATGGGTTTGCTCGGCCAGGCCGGCTCCGCGTGCGCGGCCGACAGTCCGCCAGCCGCCACGACCCCGCTCAGCACGACTGAGAAGAGAGACGTTTTCATGCCATTCCTTGAACAAGAGACTGAACGGATCGCGCTATTCGGCCAGGACGCCGGCGCGCTGGATGAACGCGCCCCAGACCTCGGCGTCCGTGGCTGCACGCCGCGCGATGTCCTGCGCCGTGCCCGGAATGGGCACCAGGTACAGCGCCCGCAAGCGTTCCTGAATCGCGTTGTCAGCCAAGGACGCCTGCACTGCGGCATTCAGCCGCGACACCACGTCCTTGTCCATCGCGGCCGGCCCCACCACCGCGAACCAACCCGGCATCACCGGCGCCTGGAGTCCCGCTTCGCGCAGGGTCGGCACATCGGGCAAGTCGGGCGCGCGGCTTTCGGCCAACACCGCCAAGGGAACCAGATTGCCCGCCTTCACCTGAGGCAACGCTGCGCCCAGCACACTGGTCATCAGGTCAACCTGCCCGCCCAACACGGCGTTCAGCGCCGGCCCCGAGCCTTTGAACGGCACATGCATCAGCTTGATGCCCGCAGCCTCGGCAATCATCTCCGTCGACAAATGAGTGGAGTTGCCCGCGCCTGCGCTGGCGAAACTCAACGCGCCGGGTTTGGCCTTGGCGGCCGTCTGCAGTTCCTTCAGCGACTTGATGCCGCTGGACTTGCTGGCAACCAAGAGAAAAGGCGTGTCCACCACGGGCGAGATGTACGTGAAGTCCTTATCTGCCTGATACGCCAGTGACTTGTACAGGCGCGGGTTAAAGCTCATCTGCGAAACCCCGGCGAGCATCAGCGTGTAGCCGTCGGCGGGCGCCTTCGCGACAAAGCTCGCGGCAATGATGCCGTTGGCGCCGGGACGGTTTTCGACCACGACGGATTGCCCAAGCACCGCTCCGATCTTCTCACCCAGCAGTCGTGCGACCACATCGCCGCCCGACCCTGCGGATTGCGGCACGATCAATCTGACCGGATGGTTCGGAAAGCCCTCTGTCGCACCGGCTTGCGCCGCCCAGAGCATTGCGGCGCCGCATAAGGCGCCAAGAATACGACGTTGCCACTGCATAGTTTCCCCTGATTCGGCGACTGAACGCGCCCTGCTGCCCGTTCTGGGCATATGGAGAAATGGTAGGCGGCGCGCGTCGTCGGCTCAAATATGGGATTGCGATGGGCCTATAGGAAAAACCTTTGATACAGCGAAAGCCCGCCAGAAATGGGGCGGGCACGCGGGTTTATCCCAGGTCAGATGTCGTTTCCTGCGCTACGGAAGTTCAGAGCGGAACGCGCAACGTGGGCAAGCCACGCGATTGCGGGGAGGTCGACGCCGCCCGTGGAAGGCAGCGTCGGGACGCTTGACGGACCGTCACCCTCCCGCCGTCAGTGACTGATCATCCACGGCCGCGCGCCCGCAAAGGTCTTCCCCCCATCCGCAGTCTGCCGTGTCTTTCCGGTCGTCTTCCCCCCCGAGCAACACCCGCACCCCATGCCGTGCCCGCTGCGCGTGCTGCGGGGTTCATGGGCGGCGCGCTCATTGACGGCGCGCGCCCGGTTCATGGCCGAGGACAGCGCCGAGACCGCGGGCGCGCCGCTGACGAAGCGCTCGCAGGCGCAGCCGCAATCGGGGCAAGGCGCGGGGTCGCGCCATTGCGACAGAGGCCTCATCACGGAGAACTCGCCGCAGTCCTGGCAACGATAGTCATAGAGCGGCATGGCGGCTCCTCAATGTCAAAGGTCTTTGGCGATGGGCATATCCATGCCGCGCACTATCTGCGGCACGTCGCCCAGCGCATTGGGTTGGATGTCGATTTCAAAGATCTCGGTCGGCAGCCACAACGTCGCGCAGGCATTGGGAATGTCCACCACGCCGCTGATGTGGCCCTGCACCGGCGCCGTGCCCAATATCGAATACGCCTGTGCGCCCGAATAGCCAAACTTCTTCAGGTACTCGATGGCGTTCAGGCAGGCCTGGCGATAGGCGATGTGCACGTCCAGATAGTGCTGCTTGCCGCCTTCATCGACCGAAATGCCTTCGAAGATCAGATAGTCCTTGTAGTTGGGCGTGATGGGGCTGGGTTTGAAGATGGGATTGCGAATGCCGTACTTGGCCATGCCGCCCTTGATGAGCGACACCCGCATGTGCACCCAACCCGCCATTTCGATGGCGCCGCAGAAGGTGATCTCGCCATCGCCCTGCGAGAAGTGCAGGTCGCCGACCGACAGGCCGCCGCCTTGGACGTACACCGGAAAGAACACCCGCGAACCGCGCGACAGATCCTTGATGTCGCAGTTGCCGCCGTGCTCGCGCGGCGGCACGGTACGTGCGCCGGTGGCGGCGGCGCGATCGCGCTCGGCGCCTTTGAGCTTGCCCATATGCGCCGTCTTGGGCGCCGGCGGATTGGCCAGGGGCGGAACGCGCTCCGGATCGCTGTCGATCAGCTTCTGTTCACGCTCATTCCACTTGTCCAGCAGCGCCTGGTCCGGCAGGCAGCCGATCAGGCCCGGATGGATCAGGCCCGCGAAGCGCACGCCAGGGATATGGCGCGAGGTCGTGAACATGCCTTCGAAATCCCAGATCGATTTCTGCGCGGAAGGGAAGTGTTCGGTCAGGAAGCCGCCGCCATTGTTCTTGCTGAAAAAGCCATTGAAGCCCCACAGGCTTTCGTCTTTGGCGCCGATGTCCAGCAAGTCCACCACCAGCAAGTCGCCGGGCTCCGCGCCTTCGACGCCGACCGGGCCGGACAGGAAGTGCACCGTGGACAGGTCCACGTCGCGCACGTCGGAGGCATCGTCATCGTTCTTGATCGCGCCGCCGGTCCAGTCGTAGGTTTCAAGCACGAAGTCATCGCCCGGCTTGACCCACGTCGCCATGGGGATATCGGGATGCCAGCGATTGTGCACGCCTTCGTTTTCGTAGGGGGATTGGGCCAGGTCGACCTTGATCAGGGTTTCAGGCATGTCATGCTCCTTTGAGATGGACAACGGCTTCAGACAGACAGGTATTTGCTGATCGTCTTCTCGTCAACGCGCTCGCGCGGGTCTTCGTGCACGAAGCGGCCCTTGTCGATCACGATGAGCCGGTCGGCGATCTGCATGGTGAAACTCAGGACTTGCTCGGACACCACGATGGCCAGATTGCGCAGCTTGCGGATTTCCAGCAGGCTGCGGGCGATGTCCTTGATGATGGACGGCTGTATGCCCTCGGTGGGCTCGTCCAGCAGCAGCACGCGCGGGTTGGTGACCAAAGCGCGGGCGATGGCAAGCTGCTGTTGCTGCCCGCCCGAAAGATCACCGCCGCGCCGGCCGCGCATCTCGTGCAACACCGGAAACAGCGCGTAGATGTCTTCCGGAATGGTGTTGCGCAGTGCCCGCCCGCGCATGCCGGTGCGGATGTTCTCTTCGACGGTCAGCGTCGGGAAGATCATGCGGCCCTGCGGCACGTAAGCCACTCCGCTGCGCACGCGCTGATGGCTCTCCAGGCGTTCGAGCGCCTTGCCGTCCAGCGAGATCGAGCCCTGCATGGTGGGCAGCATGCCCATCATGGTCTTGAACAGCGTGGTCTTGCCCATGCCGTTTCGGCCCATCACGGCGACGATCTCACCGGCAGCCACGGCCATGTCGACACCGTGGATGACTTTGCTTTGGCCATAGCCTGACACCAGGCCAGCGATATTGAACATATTGCCTCCTGGCCTCAGTGGCCGAGATAGACTTCAACCACGCGCGGATCGGACTGCACCTTGTCCATGCTGCCCTCGGCCAGCACACGGCCCTGGTGCAGCACCGTGACCTTGTGCGCGATGTTCTTGACGAACTCCATGTCATGCTCGATCACGATGAGCGATCGATTGCGGCTGATGCGATTGAGCAGTTCGGCGGTGCGCTCGCGCTCGGACACGCTCATGCCGGCCACCGGTTCGTCCAGCATCATCAGCTCGGGCTCCTGCATCAGCAGCATGCCGATCTCCAGCCACTGCTTCTGGCCGTGCGAAAGCAACTCCGCCGAGCGGTCGAGGTGATCGGCAAGGAAGATCTCTTCGGCCACCTGTTCGACCCGTTCGATTACGGCCGCACTGCGCCGGAAAGTCAGCGCGCCCAGCACGCTGCGCCCGGCCGGGAACGACACTTCCAGGTTTTCGCGAACGGACAGGGTTTCATAGATGGAAGGGGTCTGGAACTTTCGACCCACGCCGGCGCGCACGATTTCGTACTCGGCCAGGCCCGTCAGCTCCGTGTCCTTGAAGCGGATGGAGCCGGCGGTGGCCTTGGTGCGGCCGCAGATCAGATCCAGCAGCGTGGTCTTGCCGGCGCCATTGGGGCCGATGACCACGCGCAGCTCTCCCTGGTCGACATACAGGTTCAGGTCATTGACGGCGACAAAGCCGTTGAACGAGACGGTCAGGCCTTCGATGTACAACGCGAACTCTGATGGGTTCATGCTGCCTCCGTGGCGCCATCCGCCTGCCGGCGCGACGCTTTGCGCGCCAGGCGCTTGTGGGTGTATTGGTGGTACAGACCGGCCAGCCCGTTGGGGAACGCCATGACGACGGCAATGAACAGGCCGCCCATCAGGAACAGCCAGAGCTGCGGGAAACTCTCGGAGAAATAGCTTTTGCCGAAGTTGACCAGCAGCGTGCCGTAGACCGCGCCCAGCAGCGACAGGCGCCCGCCCACCGCGGCGAAGATGACCATTTCAATGGACGGCACGATGCCCACGAAGGAGGGCGACATGAAGCCGACCTGCAAGGTGAACATGGCGCCCCCTATCGCGGAGAACACGGCGGCCACGCAGAAGACAAACACCTTGAAGCTGGCGACGTCATAGCCCGAGAAGCGCACGCGTTCTTCTTTGTCGCGCATGGCCATCAAGAGCTTGCCCAGTTTGGACGAGAGCAGGTAGCGGCCGAACAGGATGCAGGCAAACAGCAGCACGCCGCAGATGAAATACAGCGTGAGCCGGGCACTGTCCGTGCGGATATCCCAGCCCAGCAGCGTCTTCAGGTCGGTGATGCCATTGACCCCGCCGGTCCAGCCTTGCTGGCCGATGATGAGCACCGACAGAATCAGGGCCACGGCCTGCGTCACGATGGCGAAATAAGTGTCGCCCACGCGGCGCTTGAACATGGCCACGCCCAGGATCAGCGCCAGCAGGCAGGGCAGCACCGGCACCGCCATCAACGTGAACCAGAAGCTTTTGAAGGGCACCCAGAACCAGGGAAGCGAGGTCAGCTGGTTCCAGTCCATGAAGTCCGGGATGCCGGGCGTGGACTGGATCTTGGTGGCCTCTGGCGTCGAGGCTTCCAGCTTCAGGAACATGGCCATGCAATAGCCGCCCAAGCCGAAGAACACCCCCTGGCCCAGGCTCAGAATGCCGCCATAGCCCCAGCACAGCACCAGGCCCAGCGCCACAAACGCATAGGAAAGATACTTGCCGATGAGGTTGAGCCGGAAGACGTCCAGGCTGAGCGGAAACACCACAAAGAGCAGCAGCGCCAGAATCGCCAGCCCGGCCAGCCCTTCGCGCCCCCCCACGACATTGCGAAAGAATTTCTGCATGATGCGCCCCCTACTTGCGTACCTTGATGCTGAACAGGCCTTGCGGGCGCAGCATCAGAATGATCACGATGGCCGACAGGGTCAACACCTTTGCCATCGACCCCGTCATGAAGAACTCCGAGATCGATTGCGTCTGCGCGATGACGAAGGCCGACGCGATGGTGCCGAACAGGCTGGCCGCGCCGCCAAACACCACGGTCAGGAAGGTGTCGACGATGTAGAGCGAGCCGCTGGTCGGGCCGGTGGAGCCGATGGTCGTGAAGGCCGCGCCGGCAATGCCGGCAATGCCGCAACCCAGCGAGAACGTCACGCGGTCCACGCGCTTCGTATCGATGCCGACCGCGCCGCTCATGGCGCGGTTCTGCACCGTGGCGCGCACGTGCAGGCCCCAGGTCGACCGGTACAACGCCAGCAGCAGCCCGCCAGTCAGCAGGATGCTGATGGACATGACGAACAGGCCGTTGATCGGGATGTCCACGCCGTCCAGCGGTTGCCAGGAACCCATCAGCCAGTCGGGCAGCGTGGGGCTGACTTCACGCGGGCCGAACAGCGTACGCAGCGTTTGCTGCAGCACCAGCGACAAGCCCCAGGTCGCCAGCAGCGTGTCCAGCGGCCGGCGATAGAGATGACGGATCATCAGCCACTCGACCAGCCACCCCAGGCTGAAGGTCACGACAAAGGCAAACGCGATGGCGACGAAGAAGTAGGCCGGCATCAGGCCGGGCGCGTACTGCTGGACCAGTTCGGAACAGAGATAGGTGCAATAGGCGCCCACCGCCAGGAACTCGCCATGGGCCATGTTGATGACGCCCATCTGGCCAAAGATGATCGCCAGGCCCAGGGCCATCAGCAAAAGCACGCTGAAGACCGATAGACCGTTGAAGCCCTGCATCAGCAGGATGGCCCCGAGATCGGAAAAGGATTCCATGGATGGCTCCCGGCAGTGGAAAGGGCGCCGCGCGCGGCGCCCGGATCGAGGTGATTACTGATAGCCCTTGGGGAAGGGATCGGGCTTGATCAGCTCCGGGGTTTCGAAGATCACGTCGAACTGGCCGTCCTTGCGGATCTGCGCGATGCGCGTCTTGCTCCACAGGTGGTGGTTGGGGTCGATCTTGACGTAGCCTTCGGGCGCTTCCTTGAATTCCAGGCCGGCCGAGGCGGCGACCACTTTGTCGACATCGAAGCTGCCGGCCTTTTCCACCGCCATCTTCCACAGCCAGGGGCCCAGATAGGCCGCCTGCGTCACGTCGCCGACCACCGCATTGGCGCCGTACTTGGCCTTGAAGGCTTCGACGAATTTCTTGTTGTTGGCGTTGTCCAGGCTCTGGAAGTACTTCATGCACGACCAGAAGCCCTCGGCGTTTTCACCGCCGATGCCCAGCAATTCGTCTTCGGTCACCGAGATGGTCAGGAGCTTCTGCTTGCCGCTGGTGACGCCAGCCGCCTTGAGCTGCTTGTAGAAGGACACATTGCTGCCGCCCACCACCACGGCGAACACGACATCGGGCTTTTTCAGTTTGATCTTGTTGATCAGCGAGCCGAATTGCGTGTGGCCCAGCGGGTAGTATTCCTCGCCGACCACTTCGCCCTTGAGCACGTTCTCGATATGCTTCCTGGCGATCTTGTTCGACGTGCGCGGCCAGATGTAGTCGGAGCCGATCAGGTAGAACGAGCGCGCCTTCTGCTCGCGCGACAGCCAGTCCAGGCTGGACAGGATCTGCTGCGTGGCCTCCTGGCCGGTATAGAAGACGTTCTTGGATTGCTCCAGGCCTTCATAGAAGGTCGGGTAGTACAGCAGGCCGTTTTCTTTCTCGAACACCGGCAGGACCGCCTTGCGCGAGGCCGACGTCCAGCAGCCGAACACGGTGGCGACCTTGTCGCTGACCAGCAGCTTGCGGGCCTTTTCGGCGAAGGTCGGCCAGTCCGAGGCGCCGTCTTCCTGGACGATCTTGATCTTGCGGCCCAGAATGCCGCCCATGGCATTGATCTGCTCGATGGCCAGGCGCTCCGATTGGATCGACCCCGTTTCGCTGATGGCCATGGTGCCGGTCGCCGAGTGCAACTGGCCTACCGTGACTTCCGTGTCGGTAATGGCCAGGCCGGTGGTGTTGATGGCCGAGGTGGCCGGGGCCGCCGCACGCGACAGCGCCGGGATGCCCAACAGCGGCAGAGAGGCAAAAGCCAGGGCCAGGCGCCGGCGCGAGGGCAGTTCCGGAGCATTATCAAAAGGGGTTTTGCCAGACATCGATGACTCCTCAATGGATCACGACCAGGGAAACCGAGCATGCGCGGCACATGCCGCAGCCCGGACGGTGAGGGCATACTAGGAGCCTATGCCGCAGTGCAACATACGTTGATTGACGTACAGGCAGCCCTGCCTCCCGGGCGTTACAACGGCAACTACGTTCAATGACGTATCCCCCACTCCCTCGGAGCCCGACTTGTCTGCCAGCGCGCCCCAACGCATCGTCAAGATCCGCCGCGACTACAACACCTGGGTCGCCAATGAGACGCTGGAAGACTATGCGCTGCGTTTCACGCCCGTGTCGTTTCGCAAATGGTCGGAGTTCCGCGTCGCCAATACCGCCCTGGGCGCCGTTTCCTTCCTGGCGCTGGAAGCCATCGGCGGCGCGCTGGCGCTGAACTATGGCTTTATCAATGCGTTCTGGGCCATCGTTGCCGTGGCCCTGGTCACCTTCCTGACCGGCTTGCCGATCGCCTATTACGCGGCGCGCCATGGCCTGGACATGGATCTGCTGACGCGAGGCGCCGGCTTTGGCTATATCGGCTCGACCATCACCTCGCTGATCTACGCCTCCTTCACCTTCATCTTTTTTGCGCTGGAAGCGGCCATCATGGCGCTGGCCATCGAACTGGCCACCGGCTTGCCGCTGTCCATCGGCTATCTCCTGTGCGCCGTGGTCATCCTGCCCATGGTGGCGTATGGCATCACCTTCATCAGCCGGCTGCAGTCATGGACGCAGCCGATATGGCTGGTGCTGCTGCTCTTGCCCTATGCCTTCATCGCCTTTCGCGATCCCGGGGCGTTGCAGGAGTTCCTGCAGTTTCCGGGCTATGACGGCCGGGGCGGCAGTTTCAATCTGCTGATGTTCGGTTCAGCGGTGGCGGTGGCCGCCTCGCTGGTGACGCAGATCGGCGAACAGGTCGACTTCCTGCGCTTTCTGCCCGAACGCACGGCGGCCAACCGCCGACGCTGGTGGCTCGCGCTGATCTGCGCGGGTCCGGGCTGGATCCTGCCCGGCGCGGCCAAGATTCTGGGCGGCGCCTTTCTGGCCTGGCTGGCCCTGTCCCTGGGCGCGCCCGCCGACAAGGCGGGGGACCCCACCCACATGTATCTGGCGGCGTATACCTATGTCGTCAGCGATCCCGGCCTGGCACTGGTGCTGGTGACAGCCTTTGTGGTGGTCTCGCAGGTCAAAATCAACGTGACCAATGCGTATGCCGGCTCGCTGGCCTGGTCCAACTTCTTTGCCCGCATCACGCACAGCCATCCGGGCCGGGTGGTGTGGCTGGTGTTCAACGTGCTGATCGCCGTGGTCCTGATGGAGATGGGCGTGTTTGGCGCGCTGGAGCATGTGCTGGCGGTGTTCTCGCACGTGGCCCTGGCCTGGATCGGCGCGCTGGTGGCGGATCTGGTGATCAACAAGCCGCTGGGCCTGTCGCCGAAACGCATCGAGTTTCGCCGCGCCTATCTGTATGACATCAACCCGGTCGGCGTGGGCAGCATGCTGATCGCCATGACGCTGGGCCTGCTGGCTTTTGCCGGCGTGTTTCCGGGCACGGCGGGCGCGCTGGCGCAGGCCTTGTCGCCCTTCGTGGCCTTGCTGGCGGCCTTTGTCTGCGCGCCGGTCATCGCTTGGCGCACGCGGGGCCGCTACAACCTGGCGCGCACGCCCGTCGATGTCGCGGGTTCGGATCACGTCTGCGTGATCTGTGCCAACCGCTTCGAACAGCCCGACATGGCGCATTGCCCGGCCTATAACGGCGCCATCTGTTCCTTGTGCTGCACGCTGGATGCCCGCTGCCAGGATCGCTGCAAACAGCAGGGACGCCTGAAGGATCAGGTGCAGGCTGTGTTGAGCAGGCTGCTGCCGGCGCGCGTCACTCCGCTCTTGCATAGCCGCCTGGGCCACTACCTCCTGATCGTGGCGGGCATGGGCGCGCTGCTGGCCAGCATTCTGGGCCTGATCTACTACCAGGAGGTCGCCAGCCACATGCGGGCCGGCCTGGACCCCTCGGGTCTGCGGCCGACCTTCCTGAAGCTGTACGCCGCCCTGTTGCTGATCGGCGGCGTGGCGGCGTGGTGGCTGGTCCTGGCCCATGAAAGCCGGCGCGTGGCGCAAGAGGAATCGGATCGCCAGACCCATTTGCTGCTGCGCGAAATCGAGGCGCACAAACAGACCGACGCGCAACTGCAGCAGGCCAAGGAAGCCGCCGAAAGCGCCAATCTGGCCAAGAGCCGCTTCATGGGCGGCATGAGCCACGAATTGCGCGCGCCCTTGAACAGCATTCTGGGCTATGCGCAGATCCTGCTGCGCGACCCGGGCCTGCCGCCGGCGCGGCGCGAGGCCATCGACGTGATTCATCGCAGCGGCAAGCACCTGATCGGCCTGATCGATGGCTTGCTGGACATCGCGCGCATCGAGGCGGGCAGGCTCAGGCTGGAGAACAGCGAACTGCGCCTGCCGGAGTTCCTGGAACAGATCGTGCAGATGTTCCGGCCGCAGAGCACGCTCAAAGGGCTGACGTTTTGCTATGAAGCGGCGGAACTGCCGTCCATCGTGCATATCGACGAAAAGCGGCTGCGGCAGATTCTGATCAACCTGTTGAGCAATGCGCTGAAATTCACCACGGAAGGTCAGGTGTCGATGCGCGTGAAGTCCGCGGCGGACATGGTGTTGTTCGAAGTGGAGGATAGCGGCCGGGGCATACCGGCCGAGGACCTGGAACGCATCTTCCTGCCCTTTGAGCGCAGCTGGGCGGCGGTCGAGCAGGCCGATTCCGGCACGGGCCTGGGCCTGACCATCTGCCGCATGCTGACCGGCATCATGGGCGGCGAATTGACGGTGCGCAGCGCCGTCGGCCGCGGCAGCGTGTTCACGCTCAAGCTGTTCCTGCCGGAGGTACGCTCGCCGCGCAGCGATGCCCGGCCATCGGGGCTGGTGGTGGGCTATCGCGGCGAGCGGCTGCGGATCCTGACGGTGGATGACCAGCCTTCGCAGCGGCGCCTGGTCCGCGACCTGTTGGAGCCGCTGGGCTTTGAGGTGCACGAGGCGCCGCATGGCGCCGCGTGCCTGGCCTGCGTGCATACGCTGCGGCCGGCCATGATACTGATGGACGTCTCGATGCCGGACATGACCGGATGGGAAGTCTTGCGGCGCCTGCGCGATACAGGCGTGGCCGTGCCCATCGTGATGCTGTCGGCCAACATCCTGGGGCTCGATCCGAAAGACCCGGCGCAGCGCGGGCATGACGCATTCATTGCCAAGCCGGTGCTGTATGAGGATTTGCTAAGTCATCTCGGCCGTCTGCTCAAGCTGGACTGGCAGGTGGCGCAGGTGGAACCGGCGCTGCCGGCGGGCGACCTGCATCGTGTGGCGCTGGAGCGCGAAGATGCCGAGGCGCTGCTGGAACTGGGGGCCATGGGCTACATCAAGGGCATCCAGGCCAAGCTGGAAGAAATACAGGGCCGCCGGGCCGAAGCGCGCGAACTGACGACGCATCTGCGGGCGCTGGCTGGCGAGTTTCAACTGAGCGAATTCAATCAGCTGCTTAAACATCATGTACAGCGTCACCATGCCCACGCCCGATAAGAACCTCGTCATGCTGGTCGATGATGCGCCAGACAATCTGAAAATGCTCTCCACTGCATTGGATGCGGCGGGCTATCAGGTGCTGGTGGCAATCGATGGCCAGTCGGCGATAGAACGGGTGGACTTCGTGGTGCCGGACATCGTGCTGCTCGATGCGGTCATGCCGGGGATGGACGGGTTCGAGACCTGCGCGCGCCTCAAAGCGCATCCGGCGGCGGCCGATGTGCCGGTGGTCTTCATGACGGGCCTGACCGATCCCGAGCACGTGCTGAAAGGGTTTCAAGTGGGCGGCGTGGATTACGTGACCAAGCCGCTGGACCCGGATGTGGTGGTGGCCAGGCTGCGCACGCATTTGCGCAATGCGCGCAGCCTGTCGGCAGCCTTCGATGCGATCGATGCGGCGGCGCGCGCCGTGGTGGCGCTGGATGCGCGCGGGCTGCCGATCTGGAAGACGGGCAAGGCCCGTATCTGGCTGGCGGCGTATTTTGGCTGCGCCGAGGACGCGGCGGATCTGCCGGCGCCCTTGGCGGATTGGGTCGCGCGCAATCTGGCGGCCGGCCCCGCGGCCGACCCCTTGGCGATCGTCAGCGCGCGCGGACGCCTGACCCTGAGCCTGTCGGCATCACGGCGTAGCGGCGAGACCTTGCTGCTGTTGCAGGAGACCGCGCCGCTGGCGCCGGCCTACGGCCTGACGCCGCGCGAGGCCGATGTGCTGCGCTGGTTGGCGAAGGGAAAAACCAATCGGGACATCGCCGAGATCCTGGGCATGGCGCCACGCACGGTGAACAAGCACCTGGAACACATCTACGTCAAACTGGGCGTGGAAACCCGCGCGGCGGCGGCGGCGCTGGCGGTGCGGCAGGGGGAAGCGTTCTGACGCGCAATCCTGGGACTCGTCGTGACGACTGATCGTGACACAGGGCGTCCGGGCAACTCAGACCACGTGTGAAACCCGCCTGGCAAGATCGCCCTTGAGCAACTCCGCCAACCGGGTCAGACCCTGCGTCAGCCGATCTCGATCTATGGCGCCCCCCAATGACACTCGCAGCGCCAAGGGGCTGAACGACCCCGTGGAAAATGACGCCGAGTCCGTGACGCTCAACCCTTGTTGCAGCGCCGTCTGGGTAAGCCGGTAGAAGTCGATATGACGCGGCAACTGCAGCCAGAGGTGCAGCCCATTTGGGTCGGCCTGAATATCGCCCGGGAGGATCGACGCCGCAATGGCTTGTCGATGCCGCAGCTCACTCCTGACCTGTGCCAGCCATTGAACGGCAGCGCCCGACGCTATCCACGTCGTCGCCATTTCGGTCATCCAGGGCGTGGGCATCTGCGCCAGCGAACGCAGGGCATCGAGCACGGGACTTAAGGGCTCACCGGCAGGCACGACCAGGTAGGCGGTTCGAAGGCCTGGCGCGATGCATTTGGATAGCGTCGACACGTAATAGACCGGCGTCGACGACGTATGGGCAGCCAAAGAGAACATCGTGCTTGGCGCACGCTCGGCCAACAGCCAGTAAGGATCGTCTTCAATGACGGGCAGCGCGTACTTCTCCGCCACACGCAACAACTCCATTCGTCGCTCGGTGGAGAGCGTCAGCGCAGTCGGGTTCTGAATCGTCGGATTCAAATACAGCAGCGCGGGACGATGTTGTTCGCACACGCGGTCAAGGTCGACAGGATCCATGCCGAATGCATCCGACTTCACCCCCACCGCCGAGCGCTGGAGCAAGCGGGCCGCGGCCAAAAAACCTGGGTAAGTCAACGCATCGCAAGCAATGGCATCGCCGGACTGGCTTTTGGCCAGAAGCAGTGCCGCAATAGCGGTTTGCGCGCCAGGGCACACCACGATCCGCTCAGTGTCCAGGCTGCCCGTCATCGGCTGCAGCCATTTCGCCGCGGCTGCGCGATGCCGATGGGCCCCTGCGCCCACGTGATAGCTCATCAGATCCATCGAGCTAGCCGCTGCCTGCGTTGCGCTGCTGCCTTGCGCAAGCATGTGCGCAAACGCCGCACTGCCGAGCAAGGGCGGGATGTTCATTCCCAGATCGATCGTCCCGCCGGTTTCCAACCCCGAATAGGCAACATAGGTCCCCCCCGCCCCCTGCGCTTCCAGAATCCCTTTCTGGCGCACTTCCGTGTACGCACGCGTGACCGTCGTCAGATCAACGCCCAATGTCTGAGCCAGTTCACGCTGCGGGGGCAGGCGGTCGCCCGGCCGAAGCACACCGTCCTCGACCGCGGTAACGATCTGCGTGGCGATCTGCTGGTACCGCGCGCCTGCGCCTGCGGTAAGGGGTCGCACCCAAGACATGTTTGCTTTTTTCAGGCGAGGGGAGAGAGACATGTCTTAGCGAGAGGTATGGGGGTTGGGCCGCTTCTGGAGGGATAAAAATCCATACAAGGCTAACCATTCAACTTCTTGTATGGATTTTATCGGTAAAATTCGGAAATCTTGTATGGAGTATAACGCTCGCCCTGGCCGCTCCAGCCCTCCCGGCTACCGTTCGATTGTCTTTGCCTGGCCCATGCGTCGTACACGAAGCTGCCGAAGCAGCGTTTTGAGGAAATGATGAATTTTTGGATCCCTGTAGTCCTCGGTACGTTCAAGGTCCTCGTCCTGGGCACGTTCATGTTTCTCGCCATCAAGTCCCACTACGATGGGGCAAAGAAAGAGAAGGAGAAAAAGAAGGAAATAGAAGGACCGTAAGAGACATCTCGATGCGCCAGATGCAGGCAATGCGTGGCCGGCTGTGCAACAGCTACACGGCCGGCATATCGGCAGTCCTCATGCGCAGGCTTGGGCCGACTCGCCACGCACGCGTTGGCGTGTCCCCGCCTCCAGCGCTGCCGACAGGGCGTCGGAAGACGTAATCGCAACAGGAACGCCTTCTGGCGTTGGCTCGGGCCTGGTGCCGCCACGGTTTCTTCAGAAGGGCGACGTGATGACGGCCCGCAGTCGCAATTCCCAGATCAGGGAGATTGGCTGCTACTGGCCTGAGACGCCGCCAGGGCAACGGCGCTCTCGAAATTCTTCCCGTTTTCGTTGGCAATGGCCTCTGCCAGCTTCATCATCATAGACATCAAAGAAGCGTTCAGCACCGCCACTTTCACTTGAAGCGCGCCCGTCATTGCTGCCTTTTGCTCTTCATCCATCGTGGCGGTCTGAACATCGCGCAGCTCCTCCAACGCTTGCGCAAGCTGCTTCTCCAGTTGCGCTATTTGCTCCCTGAGGGACTCGAGCGATTCACCACCATTCTTGGCGGGCTCAGAATCCTGGCTCTGCTTCGCAGCCGACGTGTCGGTC
The DNA here is from genome assembly GCF_900108985.1 of Achromobacter sp. NFACC18-2. Taxonomy (NCBI): domain Bacteria; kingdom Pseudomonadati; phylum Pseudomonadota; class Betaproteobacteria; order Burkholderiales; family Alcaligenaceae; genus Achromobacter; species Achromobacter sp. NFACC18-2. The sequence goes on from NZ_FNYM01000002.1 coordinate 217,770, forward strand.
GCCGACGAATCAGCACTTGTTCCCGGCTCCGATTCCGGGACGCCGGCTTCATTTATTGGGGGATTGGAAGGGGTAGAGGGTGCTTCGTACCTCGAAACGGCTGGCGTCAAACCGACACTGCTGATCTCTAACGTCACTGTGATGTCTCTAAAGAAGTGGCTTGGAATGCTGTTGTCGCCTCGGAATCGGCGGCCACCGACCTGGCGCGGACACGGTTGTCCTGGCGAAAGCTCCCGCGCTCCTCCGCGCCGCAGTCAAGTCGAATGCCTCCTGCAACACGCCAAAATTCTAGTAGGTGACCTACGGCTCCGATGGCCGTTCCGCGCCACTGCGATTGCCTGGTTGCGCCATATCCGGCCCCAGCAGGACGGACAATAAAAAGAGGCGCCGCTCTCTAAGCCATGCCGCTGGCGAATCTAGGCCTGCCTACGAAATTCTCCGGGCGTGAGCCCGCAGAAAAGACGAAACTGCCTGACAAAATGTGATGCATCGCTGTAGCCGCACCTGCGACCGATCTCCGAAACGCTCAAGGAGCGAAACATGCGATTTGCGAGCATTCGCTTCGCCGTCTCAAGCCGCATCTCGGCGATCGCCCGCGGAATCGACATCCTCAATCCGGCAGTATGCCGGTACAGGGTACGCACGGAGATGCCTAGCTCTACCGCCACATCTGCAGCCGTAAGGTTGAACTCAGAATGGCGGTCGAGCAGAACCTTCCTGATTTGTTCAACCATGCTTCTGGCGGCAGTTCGCGTCGTCTTGGGAGCATCCTCCACGGCAAGGCCGACGAGGGCGCCGAGTTGATCGACGAGCGTGCCCTGCCGCTCCGCCGCTGCGTTCGTAAACTCCGAACATAGCTGCCGAACAAACGCACACAACACACGCGACCAACCCATTGAGGCGTCCAACCGCATTCCTACGTGATCGTCAGGATTCGCTATCCATACGTTTGTCCAACGACTTGGAAGACTGAGCGAAAAGACCTCTGATTCATCCGGTAGGCGCAGCGTGAACTCCCGAAGCGAACTCAACAAAACAAGGTCTTCGGGTTGCAGGCTTTCAGCACGTCCACGGGTACCCAACGACCACACCGAGCGGTATGAGCCAATAAGGAAATAGCATTCTCGACTATCTTCGGCGATGTGGGCCTCGGTACGCCGGACCGTCACGCCGATACTGGCCTCGGTCTTGCTGATGCGCAAAACCCCCATCTGACGCGACCGAAGCTCTGCCCGAAAGCGCTCATCGTCGGGGATGGTGATCTCGACCTTGGCGATCGACTGGCCGACCGCGTCTATCCAGTAATTCCTTTTTCGCGTCGTTGGAACAGTATCGGTGGACCAAAGCTGGACCAAGGCATCCGGATCATTCATGAGAAGTTTTGCCAGCAATCATAGGCATGCGGATCGCGCGGAGCTTCCCACGCGCCGCATGCCCCGCTGCGCGCCTTAGCTTGTAGCCACCTTGCTCCTGGGGTCGTCGATGATCTGCCGCTCGATTTCGTACCGGACGCCTTGCCGGTCCAGGATTCGAACATGCTTGACGACGTGCGCCAGCGCGGCAAGGAACGAAGGAGCTTGTTCGTGACGCTCGTAAGCATCCTCATCCGCCCAGCCCTCCACCAGATGAAACAGATTGGAGTCCGTCAAATCCGCGGCAAAGGCGTAGTAAATGCAGCCAGGCATCTTTCTGGCGGCCAATACGTCGGGGATGACAGCATCGACAAATGACTGCCGGTCCTGAGGATGCACGCGGTAATAGGCTGCCACCACCAACGCTGTCGGGAGGTCTTTGTCATGGTCGGCGGGAGACGCGCCGTGGTCGGGGAATTGCGCGCCATAGGCGCCGGGTCGATGGGGAAGGTTCATATCATTCCTTTCGTTTGGTCTGGCTTGGTGTGTCTGCTCACTGCCCGGGATGCTTGGGATTCCACAGCCTGAGGCTGCTGCGGCGCTCATAACCCTTTCCATTCGGGTAGCTGACCAGTTCCATGTCTGAACCCCAGGGTGAGCGGAAATGCACCCATGTCTCACCTTCGGTATCGCCGGAAGTCATCTTGACGGGTTCCCCCAGGACCGTGATGCCGTTGGCCTTGAGGTAAGACACCGCGCCCTCGATATCGTCGGTGTAGAACGCGATATGCGAGGCACCGATATCCTCGGCGCGCGGCATATCCTTGTTGCCATGCGGATTCCTGTACTCGAACAACTCGATGTTCGAACCCTCTGCACAACGCAGCATGGCAATCGTCACGCTATCGGCGCGGGGCGCGAAACCCGCGGCATCGGCCGATGCCGCCGGATCCAACTGAAATGGTCCGATCCGCGTCACGGGTTCGCATCCGAAAGCACTGTCGAAGAAGGCTTCCGCTTGCTTCAGATCGGGCACGTTGATGCCCACATGATCCACACCCGCGACACGGATGCCAGACGCCTGCGAAGCGCCACCTGCCAGAACGCCAATTGCCATGAGGCAAGAAGCCAGTCGTTTCATGATGCGTATCTCACTTATGGGCGATCGAGAAAGACATGGGCGCTTGCAAGCTTTCCGTCCCTGATGGTGAAGATATCCTCCCCATGCACCTGAGCCGGGTTACTCCGCGGACCATAGCTCCAGACCACGCGGCCGACACCATGATTCCAAGTGACCGGAGCGGGCGCAAACAGAAATCCCGCATGGCCTGCCTGCACCTGCTCGATCAGGCGGTTTACATCCGCATAACCCGCAGAGACGCCACTCTGATCGGCCACGAAGAAATCAGCCGTGTACACCTGCTCGAACTTCAATTCTCGGGATCGGGAATTGGCGTCATTCCATATCGAAAAATGCATGTCGATCAGGCGTTGAGCCAGATCGACGGCGTCGTGGGTATCGTGTTTCATTCGTGGAGTTTCCTGTGCGTGCGTCCCAGGCGCGCTGCACATCGCAAGCAGCGCCAGTACGCAATGAATCAAGGATTTCATGCCGGACGTCGAGGTATCGGAAGCGCAACGCATCCAGACAATCGCTCAGACCTGCGCCATGCCGCCGTCGACAAACAGTTCGATGCCGTTGACGAAGCTCGCGGCATCGGAAGCAAGAAACGCCACCGCCTTGCCCACCTCTTGCGGCTCGCCCAGGCGACCCAGCGGCACCTGCGCGGCCAGATAATCAAACAGCCCCTGGCGCGCGTCATCCGGGACCAGGCCGCCCAGGCCAGGCGTGCGGATCGGGCCGGGGCTCACGACATTCACGCGGATGCCGCGCGGCTTCAGATCCAGTGCCCATGAGCGCGCGAAGTTGCGAACCGCCGCCTTGCTGGCGCTATACACGCTGAAGTTTTCCGTCCCCTGGATCGATACGGTCGACGCGGTCAGGATCACCGAGGCGCCATCGACCAGCAGCGGCAAGGCCTTTTGGACGGTAAACAGAACGCCACGCACGTTGGTGCCGAAGATGCGGTCGAAGTGCTCCTCGGTAATCGCGCCCAGCGGCATCATGTCGCCGCCGCCCGCGTTGGCGAACAGGATGTCGAGCTTGCCGGCGGTCTTGGCGATTTGGGCGTAAACGGCGTCCAGATCGCTCAGCACCGAAGCGTCGGCCCGGATGCCGGTCGCCGTGCCGCCGATGCTGGCTACAGCGGCGTCAAGTTCGGCCTGGCGGCGTCCGGTGATGAAGACGCGCGCACCCTGCGCGGCCAATTCCTGAGCGGTCGCCAAACCGATACCGGTGGTGCCGCCCGTGACGAGTGCGATCTTGCCGTTGAGTTGCTGATTCATGATGAGCTCCGTTTACTTGATTAGGAAGTTGTCAGTCAGCCGGCTATGTAGGGAAAGTCCTTTAAAGCGCCGTGTTGACTGGGCATGGAGGTACTGTAGGCGCGCCGTGATAATGAATAAACCCTGTAAAATTGAAATAACTATCCATGCTTATGGATAATTGGCGCAAATTGAGGGATTTCAGGCATGGACCAATTGACGGCCATTCGCGGCTTTGCACGCGTGGTGGAAGCAGGCAGTTTCACGCGGGCGGCGGATTCCCTGGACATGCCCAACGCCACGCTCAGCAAGATGGTCCAGGACCTGGAGGCGCACCTTGGCGTGCGCTTGTTGCAGCGAACGACTCGGCGCGTGACGGTCACGCCCGAGGGCCGCGAGTACTACGAGAAGACGCTGCGCATCGTGCGCGACCTGGATGACATCGACGGCTCATTCAACGCCGTACAAGGAAAACCCAACGGCCATCTGCGCATCGATGTCGGGGGATCTACCGCACGCGACGTGTTGATTCCCGCCATCCCCCACTTTCTGACGAGCTATCCCGACATCCGGATCGACCTGGGCGTGTCTGACCGCCCAGTCAATCTGATCAGCGACAACGTCGACTGCGTGATTCGTGGTGGTCCGCTTGACGATTCATCGCTGGTGGCGCGGCACATCGGTACCGCGGACCTCATTACGTGCGCGACTCCGGGGTACCTTAGACAGTTCGGCACGCCGGCCTATCCGGACGAGCTCAAGAACGGCCACAAGCTGGTGAGCTACCTTTCGCCGCAGAATGGGCGCGCATTTCCATTCCGATTCGAACGCGATGGGGAGAAAGTGGAGATCAAGGTTGACCACCGCGTCGGCGTGAATGAAAGCAACGCGCACCTCGCCGCTGCCCTGGCGGGATTGGGGATCGTCCAGACCTTCACCTATGCGGCTGGCGCCGCGCTGCGAAGCGGCGCACTGGTAGAAATCCTGAAACCGTGGCGGCCACAGCCCTATCCCTTCCATGTGGTGTACCCGCACAACCGCCATGTCACGCATCGGCTGCGCGTATTCATCGACTGGCTCATGGCGCATCTTCCTCAACGGCTCCGTTAAGACGTGCGGAAGCCAGCACCCAGTCCTCATGATTGGGGCTCGTGGAGCAAAGAAGTCTCCTTTCGCCCAAGACTGCGAATCCGGCTGACTAAAAAAGACCGCGCATAGCGGTCCTTTTCACGATGGGTGTCGACGACACAAAGATGATCAATAGCGGGAAACACATACCGCTGGCGCCGCCATCACGCCTCAAGAACACAGCGCGAGAGACTGCGCATCGCATCGATGGCGTGATCGGTGGATTCGCCCATCTGGGCGTGCACGATGGCGCCGTCAATGGCGACCGTAAGAGGGCCGCCCAAGGTATGGCCAGTGCTCTCGAAAATCTCGTCCAGGCATCGCGCGACGTCATTCTTGTGGTCGCGCACGATCTTCAATATCTCGGGATGCGTGGAGCCGAACTCGGCCGCGGCATTCAAGAACGCGCACCCGCGGAATTCCTCGCTGTCGAACCAGTCGCGCAGCGTGAGCGCCAGCGAGTCGATCTGCGACGCGCCAGCGGCCAGCTTGGACGCAAGACTCTCTCGAAACCACCGCATCCATCGTTCGTGGCGGAACTCGAGATACGCCATCACCAGCACTTCCTTGCTGGGATAGTGCCGATAGAACGTCACCTTGGTGACAGCGGCGGCTTCGATGATCTTGTCGACCCCGGTGGCGCGGATGCCCTGACCGTAAAACAAGGCATGGGCCGCATGCAGGATGCGTTCACGGGGCGAGAGCGTGTCGACGGGGGGAGTGTTGCGTGTCATGGCGCATTGTAGACAGATCGGTCCACTGCCCGCAATTTGAAGTAGACAGGTCGTTCCACTTGCATTACTCTGCGCAGGTAGACAGATCGTTCTACTCTCTTTTGCCCAGGAGCAATCATGGAAACTCGCCCCCCGCTGCCGCCGTTCACCAAGGAAACCGCCGTCCAGAAGGTACGGCTCGCCGAAGATGGTTGGAACACGCGCGACGCCGCGAAAGTCGCGCTGGCCTATACGCTGGATACCAAGTGGCGCAATCGCGCCGAGTTCGCCAACAACCGTGCGGAAGCCCAGGCCTTCCTGGATCGGAAGTGGAAGAAGGAACTGGACTACCGGCTCATCAAGGAACTCTGGGCGCACGACGGCAACCGGATCGCCGTGCGTTACGCCTACGAGTGGCACGACGACGCGGGCAACTGGTTCCGCTCTTATGGCAACGAGAACTGGGAATTCCTGCCCGATGGACTGATGCATCGCCGCTACGCGTGCATCAATGACATGCCGATCAAGGAATCAGAGCGCAAATTTCATTGGCCGCTGGGCCGCCGGCCCGACGATCATCCGGGCTTGTCGGAACTTGGGCTCTGAAAGATCGCAAGAATGGGGATGCGAAAGGTCAAGCCTGTGTGGGCTTGGCCTTTGCTTGCTAAGGCGTTTGATGGCGCCCGGCGCAGTCGGTGTTAGACGCATCATTGGCGTGCCAAGAGTTCTTTAGGAGACATCCGGGCGCATGCTTTCCGTTAGTATGGAGCGCACCGCAACCCTGCCCGCTAACATGCTCAACACTGCCCTGCGCTATTTTCTTGAAGTCGTGGACTCGGGCTCGCTTACCTCGGCCGCGCAGAATCTGCACGTGGCGCCGTCGGCGGTCAGCCGGATGGTGCGCAAGCTGGAAGAAGAGCACCAGACACTGCTCTTCGAACGTCACGCACGCGGCATGGTCCTGACCGAGGCGGGGCAACTGTTGAAGGCCTATGCGCGACGGGCCTCGCTGGAGGCAGAACGCGCCCGCGCGGAGATCCGCGACCTGAACCAGGTCGGACAGAAGCTGATCCGCATTTCGGCCAACCAGGCCTTCGGCCGCGAGTTGCTGCCGCGGGTCATCGGAGAATTTCGCGCGATCGAACCATCGCTGCGGTTCGATCTGAATATCCTGCAGTCCTCGGAGATCAACCGGCGCGTGCGCGAAGGCGAGGACGACATCGGCATGAGCTACAACCTGTCGCCGCCCCAGGGCGTGCACGTGCAGTACGCGCGCCGCATGCCGGTCATTGCGGTCATGGCGCCGGACCATCCGCTGGCCGGCCGCAAGACCCTGTCGATGCGCGATATCGGCAACCACCCTGTCGTGCTGATGGGCCCGGGCAGCACTATCCGCTTCATCATCGACCTGTGCTGCATGCACGAGAAGATCGAACTCAACGTGGCCATGACCTGCAACAACCAGGGCGCAATCGAGAACAGTTGCCTGCGCTGGGGCGCAATCAGCTTTTCTGGTGACCTCACGGTCATGACCTCAACCGAACGCGGGGAATTGATAAAGATCCCGATGTCCAACCCCGAGCTGCATCAGCGCAATATGCATATCCAGACGATGGCGGGCCGGCATCTGCCGTCCAGCGTCACCCGCTTCGTGGAATCGCTGAGTGCGCACATTGACGCCGCCTACGCCGATGCTGCCTGGATGGCTGCCCGGCTGGACACCGCCCTCTAGGCGTGCCGCCTGGGAGGGCCCGCACCCATTCCTAGTCCGCCAGATCCGCCGCCCATTCCGGCTCGCGCCAAGCGGCAACGTCGTCCAGCGGCCAAACTGGCCGGGGCAGCCGCTTGAAGTCGATCTGCTTCAGGTTCGGCGTGGTCAGCCCGGGGCTGTCCACGTCGTGGATGCGCTCGTCGGGGAAGAACTCGTCGAAGCCCGCCCGATAGTGGCCGCGGCTCTTGACGATCACGTGCCGGGCCTTCGCGATGTCGATGCCATGCATCTCCAGCATGGCGGGTTCGGCCAATTGGCGGCGCAGGCTGCCCACCACCACCTTCATGCCCGAATCCGCCAACTCCAGCACGCAGGTCGCGCCCATCGAGAACTTGCGCCCGCGCAGGATGCCGCGCCGGCCCATGCCTTCGCCGTCGGTCAACTTCAGCACACGGGCACGTGCCGCGTATCGGCGCGAGTACTCGGTCTCGACCTGGTTGAACACCGCGTCGAATTCCGCCCCAACTCCTAGCTCCCCAGCTTGCGCGGCCAAGGCGGGATCGACGAACACCCCCAGCACCACGCCGGGGATGCGCGCCTGGTCGAACGCCCGCAGCAGCCAGGTGGTATTGCCCCGCCCGCCACCGCCGGGATTGTCGGCCACGTCCGCGAACAAGAGGGGCTGCGCGGCGCCGCGGGCCAGTTCCACGGCGCGCGCCACGTCCACCGTATTGACGACATAGCGGCTCCGGTCGGCCCAGCCTGCGCGCGCCACCTTCATGGCCGCGCGGCGAGCCGCCTGCAGGTCGCTGCGCGCGGTGACAGTGATGGTCACGCCGCACTTGGGCAGGTCCGAAAACACGAATCCCGAACACACCGCCACGTTGGCGATGGGCCCATCGCCCCGCTTCTGCGTCAGCGATGCGCCCAGCGCCACCAGATCCGCATAAGGCCCGCTGGCGGTCGACAGCGTGACGGAAGGCGGAGTCAGAGGCAGGCGCACATAGGCCGTGACCATGCGCGTGCCGTCCAGGATCTCTCGGATCATGTCGGCCGCTTCCGCCGCCCGCTCGCGCTGGTCCACGTGGGGGTTGGTGCGGTAGGCGATCAGGCCGTCCAGTGCGTCCACAGTTTGCGCCGAGACGTTGCAGTGCAGGTCGTGCGTGACCACGACGGGAACGTCCGGCCCGACGACGGCGCGCAACAGGCGCATCAGCGCCGCCTCGGTGTCGTCCTCGCCTTCCGCGGACGAGGCCCCATGGTTCGCCACATACACCGCGTCCACCGGCATGGCGGCGCGTAGGCGCTGCTCCGTTTCGGCCAGGAAGGCGGCCCAGACACTGGCGCTGGCCGGCCCGCCCGGCGGCGCGCCGATTACGATCAACGGCGCCGGCGTCCAGCTTCCCGTCTGGTTCATGCGGTCATAAAACCCGGACACTTCGCTGGGCAGGCGACTGGGGCCGCGCGCGAGCTCGGAGATGGCCTCGCCCTCCTCCCAGCATTGCGCTTGGAAATCGGCCTTGACCGACAGCGGGCAGAATGCGTTGGATTCCAGGTGAAAACCAAGAATGGCGACCTTGGGAGCCTTGCTGCTCATACGAAACTCCCTCAGGCCTTGTGCAATGTGTAGAAAAGCGACATCTGGGGCTGGAAATCCTTCCATTCGCGGCGCAGCGCGCTGACCGGATAGCTCGCGCCCAGCGGGATGTATGGCACATCCTCGAACACCTGCAATTGGATCTCGCGGCAGATCTTCTTCTGAGCTTCCAGGTCGGGTGCGTTGAACCAGTCCAGGCGCAGCTGTTCCAGGCGTTCGCTCGTGGGCCAGCCGAACCAGGCCTGCTTGCCGTTGCCGCGCATCGGCAGGTGGCCCGCCGGGTCCAGATTGTTGGGGCCGGTGTTGCCCGTGAACGCCACGCTCCAGCCGCCTGCCGTGGGCGCTTCCTGGTTGTTGCGGCGCTGCACGGCGGTGCCCCAGTCCATGGTCTGCAAGTCCACCTTGAAGCCCAGGCGCTTGAACAGGTCCGCCGTCACCAAGGCGGCGGCATGCCAGGTCGGGAAGTCCACCGGGTCCAGCAACACCACGGTCTCGCCCTTGTAGCCGGCCGCCTTGATCGCCGCGCGCGCCGCGTCGATATCGCGCTTGCCGGTCAGCTTCTCCATGCCCGCGTCGCTGTCCATGGGCGAACCCGGCACAAACACGCCGCAGCGGTCGCTCCAGTATTCCGGGAAATCGGCGCCATTCATCGCCGTCATGTATTCGGTCTGGTTCACCACGCTGAGCACGGCGCGGCGGATCACAGGATTGTCGAACGGCGCGTGCAGATGGTTAAAGCGCATTACGCCGATTGTCGGCAGGCTGCGCTTGACCAGTTGGATGTTGGAATCCTGGCTCAGGATGGGCAGAAAGTCGCTGTCCACCATCTCGACGCCGTCGACCTCGTTGGCCTGCAGGGCCGCGATGGCCGTAGCGCGGTCCGGAATGATGTGCCAGTGCACTTCGTCCACGTGCGCCACCTTGGGGCCGGCCGTGAACACCGGCTTCCTGTCGTCCTTGCGCGGCACGTAGCCGGCGGACTTTTCATACACCACGCGCGAGCCGGATACCCACTTGCCGGCGGCAAAGGTGAACGGTCCGCTGCCAACCATTTCCTTGACCTGTTCGGTCTCCGGCAGCTTGGCCAGGCGTTCCGGCATGATGCAGGCCATGTTGCCGGACTGGCGGCCCAGCGCGTTCAGAATCAGGGGAAAAGGCTTCTTGAGCTGGAACTGGATTGTCTTGTCGTCCAGCGCGGTCAACGATTCGGTCGCCTGCATCAGGGACCGACCCATCAGGTCCTTCTTGGCCCAGCGCTGGATGCTGGCCACCACGTCCTGCGCGCGCACTGGCGCGCCGTCATGAAACTTCAGGCCGTCGCGCAGCGTGATCTTCCATAGCAGCCCGCCATTCTCACTGACTTGGCCGGCGGCCATCTGCGGGCTGGGCAGGTATTGCTCATCCAGCCCATATAGCGTGTCGAACACCAGTTGAGCGTGCACCTGCGTCATGGCTACGGTGGTGAACATGGGATCCAGCAAGGTCAGGTCCGCCTGGGGAACCCAGCGAAACGACGTTTTCGCCGGCGCGGCCCACGACAGGCCCGGCAAGGTCCAGGCGGCCGCCGAGGCGGAAGAAGCCAGCAAGAAATTCCTACGATCCATGTTTTATCTCCAGGATAAAAAGGGAAAAAGCGACGTTCTGTTGCCGCTAGTACGCGCCGCCGATACAGTGCCGCGCCACGAAATGTCCAACACCCACCTGCACCAGCGGCTGCACCACGGGCTCGTCGCCCACCGCGCGGGCCGGACTGGGCAGTTCGCTCAGTTCCAGCGCGGCGCGGCGCCGCTGGGAGGGATCCGCGATCGGCACGGCTTGCATCAGCTTTTTGGTGTAGGCGTGCTGCGGGTTCTCGAAAATCGCCTGGCGCGGTCCAATCTCGACGATCTGGCCCAGGTACATCACCGCGACCCGGTGGCTGATGCGCTCCACGACCGCCATGTCGTGCGAGATGAACAGGTAACTCACACCCAGGTCGCGCTGCAGGTCGATCAGCAGGTTCACGATCTGTGCCTGGATCGAGACGTCCAGCGCGGACACCGATTCGTCGGCGATCAGCACCTTGGGATCCACCGACAGCGCCCGCGCGATGCATATGCGCTGGCGCTGTCCGCCGGAGAACTCGTGCGGCCAGCGCCGCATCATCGACGCGTCCAACCCCACTCTCTCGAAAAGCTCCGCAGCGCGCCGGTCCGCCTGCGTGCCGCTGAGCAGGTTGTGGATCAGCATGGGCTCCTTGACGCACTCTCCCACCCGCATCCGCGGATTCAGCGAGGCGAAGGGGTCCTGGAATACGAACTGCATGTTCCGGCGAAGGGCCAGCAGCGACGCGGGGTCATCCTGGCGCACCGGCTTGCCCTGGAATTCGATCGTGCCGCGCGTGGTCTTGGCCAGACGCAGCAGAGAACGTCCGGTGGACGTCTTGCCGCAGCCGGACTCGCCCACCAGGGACAGCGTCTCGCCGGCGTGCAGGTCGAAACTGACCTGCTCCACCGCGTGCACCCGCTTCCTGACGCGGGCGAAGACGCCGCCGCGCACGTCAAAGCGCGTCACCAGGCCACGCACACTCAGCACCACCTCGTCCTTTGCCCCAAGGGCGGGCGGCTTGGCGGGCTGCCCCGCGTCCCCGTCGGACAGCAGCGGAAAACGCGCCGGCAGCGCGGTGCCCTGCATCGCACCCAGCCGCGGCACCGCAGCCATCAGCGCCTGGGTGTATGGGTGCTGCGGCGACTTGAACAGGCCGTGCACATCGTTGTTCTCGACGACGTCGCCCTTGCGCATGACCATGACGCGGTCCGCCACTTCCGCCACCACACCCATGTCGTGCGTAATGAAGATGACGCCCATGTCCATTTCGCGCTGCAGCTCGCGGATCAGCTGCAGGATCTGCGCCTGAATCGTCACGTCCAGCGCCGTGGTGGGTTCGTCGGCAATCAGCAGCGCCGGCTTGCAGGACAGCGCCATCGCGATCATCACGCGCTGGCGCATGCCGCCCGACAGCTCATGCGGGTAGCGCCCCATGATGGCTGCGGCATCCGGAATGCGCACCTGGTCCAGGACCCGGCGGGCTGCGGCCGCGGCCGATCTTGCGTCGCCAGGTTGATGCAGCCGGATCGCCTCGACGATCTGCGAACCCACGGTGAACACCGGATTCAGCGAAGTCATGGGCTCCTGGAAAATCATGCCCAGGTCATTGCCCCGCATCGCGCGCATGCTGTCCTCGGAGGCCGCCACCAGGTCCACCGACTGTCCGGGACGCCGATGGAAAGTCATGCGCCCGCCTTCAATGCGACCGCCCCCGAATTCAACCAACCGCATGACCGCCAGCGAAGTCACCGACTTTCCCGAGCCGGACTCGCCCACGATCGCGAGCGTCTCGCCGCGGTCCACGTGCAAGCTCAGCGACTTGACCGCGCGGAACGTGCTGTCGCCGCGTCCGAAGGCAATCGACAGGTCCTCGATCTCCAACACGCGCCGGTTCTGTTTCGTTGTCGTGTTCATCACTCAGATCCTCTTGGCCATGCGCGGATCCACCGCGTCGCGAAGTCCGTCGCCCAGCATATTGATCGCCAGGATCGTGATGGACAGGAACACAGCGGGGAAGGCGATCAGGTGCGGCTTGATCTGCCACAGCGCGCGCCCTTCGGCCATGATGTTGCCCCACGACGGCACCGACGGTGGAACGCCCGCACCGATGAACGACAGGCTAGCTTCGGCCAGGATCGCCACGCCGCAGATATAGGTGGCCTGCACCATCAAGGCGGCGAGCGTGTTCGGGAAAATGTGCCGCAGCACGATGCGCAGGCGACTGGCGCCCGCGGCTACCGCCGCCTCTACATAGGGTTGCTCGCGCAGCGTCAGCACCAGGCCGCGCACCAGGCGCACCACGCGCGGCACTTCGGCGATGGTGATCGCGATGATCACGTTCTGCAGGGATGCGCGGGTCAGCGCGATCAGCGCGATTGCCAGCAGGATCGTCGGAATCGACATGAAGCCATCCATGATCCGCATCACCACCGCATCCACCCAGCGCACAAAGCCCGCCGCCAGGCCGATGAATATGCCGATCACGGTGGACAACGCCGCCACGGTAAAGCCCACAATCAGCGACACTCGCGCGCCGTAGATCACCCGCGAATAGACGTCGCGTCCCAGCAGGTCCGTACCGAACCAGAACTGCGCATTCGGCGAGCGCGTGCGGTGGATGGGGGAGAGCGCCGTCGGGTCCACCGTTCCCAGCCACGGCGCGCACACCGCGATCAGGAACAGCAGCAGGAGCAGCGCGCCGCCGACCGCCGTGGTCGGATGCCGCTTGAGAAAGCCGGTAAAGGTATTCATCAGTACTTGATCCTCGGGTCAAAGGCGCGGTAAAGCAGATCGACCAGAAGGTTGACCAGCACGTACATGAAGCTGAAAAGCAGGATCACCCCCTGGATGACCGGATAGTCGCGCCGCAGGATGGCGTCGACCACGAGGCGTCCCAGGCCGGGAATGGAGAACACGGTCTCGGTCACCACCGTGCCGCTGATCAGCAGGGCCACGCCGCTGCCGATGACGGTGATGATGGGCACCGCCGCATTCTTGAGCGCATGGCGGAACAGCAGGCCGCGGTTGCCCACGCCCTTGGCGCGCGCGGTGCGCACATAGTCCTGGCTCAAGGTTTCAAGCAAGGTCGCCCGCGTGATGCGGGTGATCAGCGCAACGTAGACGCTGCCCAGCGCCAGAGCCGGCAGCACCAGCGTGTGCACGGATGCCCAGAAACCCGTGGAAAGCGGTACATACCCCTGCACCGGGAACCAGCGCAGCTGCAGGCCAAAGATCCAGGCCAGCAGATAGCCCACCGCGAACGAAGGCACGGAAAAGCTGAACACCGCCAAGACCATGATGCCGCGGTCCTGCACGCGGTTGTGCTTCCACGCCGCCAGCGCGCCGATGGGGATGGCCACGGCAACAGAGACAAACAGCGTCATCAGCATCAGCGAGAACGTTGGCACCAGCCGCTGGCTGATCATGTGGCTGACCGGCAACCCGGTGAAGAGCGACGTGCCCAGATCACCGTGCAGCACATTCCAGCTCCATTCTCCAAAGCGGTGGAGAAAGGGCTGGTCCAGTCCCAGCGTCGCGCGGATTCGCGCGATGTCCTGCGGCGAGGCATCCTCGCCCGCCAGCAGCGCCGCCGGATCGCCCGGCGCCAGGTCCAGCAGGCCGAATACGAACAGCGCGACAAACAGCATGACGGGCAACGTCATGAGCAGCCGTCGCAATGTGTACGAGAGCATTGATTCCCCTTGTCTATTACCGGCCCGGTGCGGTGCCCGGCCGTGATACCGAAAAATCGTCCTGGCTGAGCGCGCAGGCCGACTTGCGGCGAATTCTAGATAGCGGGGAGGCTTCCAACCATATCAATATTTTTAAAAAAGCGTTGCGTTAATTAGAATTCTCTCGGAAAGCCTTGCGGGGGTTGGATAAGCGAGCGGCGGGCATGACCGACGGCTAGGGAATTCCCCTAGCAAAAACAGGCCGAAAACGCAGGCTGCCAGGCCTGTCCAGAAATGGCGCCCCGAAACTCAATCATCAATGGGCGCTGATGCCGAGAAGCCTCAAACCCAGGAGGCAGCCTGCCAGCGCGACTTTCGCCACGATGGTGCAGACTCATCCGTTGATGATGAACGGCATGCGAGTTTTCCGTTGAATGCTTCATCCGCTATCTGAAAAAACCTATGATTGCGCAACGGTAAACCCACGGAGCGCGCAGCCATGCCACGTCCCGATCTCAATCTCCTGCTGGCGCTGGATGCGCTGCTCGACGAAGGCAGCGTCATCGGCGCTGCGCGCCGCATGCACCTGAGCGCGCCGGCGATGAGCCGAACCTTGAGCCGCATCCGGGAGGCATTGGGCGATCCGGTGTTCGTCCAGGTCGGCCGCAAGCTCATGCCCACGCCCAAGGCGCTGGCACTGCGCGAACAGGTGCGGGTGGCGGTAGAACAGGCCTCGCAGGTGTTCGCTTCCGATGCCCAGATCGACCTGAAATCGCTGGATCGGCGCTTCAACGTCCGCGCCACCGATGAGTTCGTAAGTATCCATCTGGGCCATCTCCTGGATGCGATGGCGCAGGAGATGCCGCGGGCGATGCTGCGCTTTTCGCCGGAGGAAGACGACCTCGACGAAGAGGCGCTGCGCAGTGGCCGCATCGACCTGTTCATCAGTGCCTCGCGCAAGCTGGGGCCGGAGATTCGCGTGCAGTCCCTGTTCACCACGACGTTCGTCGGTGTCGCGCGCGCCAACCATCCGATCTTCGCCGAAGAAATCACGCCCGAACGCCTCACGCGCTGGGAGCACATCAATGTGTCGCGGCGCGGCAAGGCCGCCGGGCCCGTCGATGCCGCGCTGGAGGCGCAGGGGCTGCGCCGGCACGTCGCCCTGGTGCTACCCAATCCGTACACGGCGCTGTTCGCATTGCAGGATTCCGATTTGCTGTTGCCCTTGCCCCGGCATCTGGCCAGCACCGCGCTGTCCGCGGGCCTGCGCATTCGCGTGTTCGACCTGCCCACACCGCTGGAAACGGTGCTGCTGACGCAGGCCTGGCACCCGCGCATGGAGGGAGATCCGGCCCATCAATGGCTGCGGCAGACCATCCATACGCTCTGCAGCGAGAGCCAGGCGCAGGCGGCCAAGCGCGCCAAGCCGTAGCGGCGCGCGCACGCCAATGCGTGCGTAATACGCAATCATCCGAGTGCAATAAATGCACTTTTCGGAATGATTGCGCCTGCCTACAGTGATGCCTGTTGATCACTGCAGAAGGGCTGCATCGTGCATTCCGCGAACGTGCCTGACGCGCATCCAGGCGTCTCTCCACGGCCGTCCCGGTTCTGGGAAGGGTTGGCGCGTGGACTTCCTTATCTCGATCTGACGACGCCCCGCGCGACCTATGTGATGCGTTCGATCCTGGCCGCTTGCCTGGCCTTGGCGGCGGCCTATCTGCTGGACCTGCACGCGCCCTACGCGGCGGCTTCCAGCGTGCTGCTCGTCATCAACCCTGTTCAGGGCGGCGTGATCGGCAAAGGGGTGTGGCGGGTGCTGGGTACGCTGGTCGGCATGCTGGCGGCCTGCGTGCTGATGAGCGCCTTTGGCCAGATGCCCTGGCTGTTCTTGCTTGGCTTTGGCGCGTGGCTGGGGGTGTGCGTGGTGGGTATGACCCTGCTGCGTCATTTCCGGGCGTATGGCGCCGCGCTGGCGGGCTATACCGTGGGCCTGGCTGCCTACGGCGCCATGCAGCATCCGGAACGCACCTTCGACCAGGTGATGGGGCGCGGCGCGTCCGTACTGCTCGGCGTGGTCTGCCTGGCGCTGGTATCGGCCCTGTTCAGCAGCCGCAGCGTGCACAGCCGTCTGGCCTCGCTCCTCGACCGCCTGGCGACCGCCACGGCAGGCGTGCTGGCGACGCATCACCAGGCCATTCAAGGCAGCGCCGAACCGGGCGCCAAGCCCCTGGATGCCGGAAGGCGCTCGCTCATCGCCGAGGTGTATGGCGTGGACGATCTGCTGGCGCTGGGCAAGGCCGAGTCCGCCGACCTGGCCCATCGTGCCGGCACGGTGCGGCACACGATGGTGTCGCTGTTTTCCGCCCTGGTGGGCGGCACGCCGCCCTTGCGCGAACACAGCGCCGGCTTGGCTGTGCTGCGCGCGTTGCAGCCGGACTGGGAACAGGCATGGCGGGAAGTCGGGCAGACGCTTGAGCAGGAACCCGGCCCGGCCGGAAGGGCGCGCGCCATCCGGCTTCTGACCGACCTGCGCGCCCGGTTGGTGGACGCGCTCACCGCAACCTCGCTGGACGACGCCTCCGAGCAGGCCGCGCTGATGATCGCAGGCGATCGCTTGATCGAGCAGCTTGACGATTACCTGCAAGCGCTCGAAGGCATCGAACGTTTCCACCAACCCAGGCCGACGGCCGCACGCGTGTCCGTGCCGTTCCACCGCGACACGATGGCGGCCCTGCAGAATGGCGTGCGCGCCCTGTTGACCGTGGTGATGGGCGGCGCCTTCTGGATCGCCACCGGCTGGACAGAAGGCAACATGATGCTGGCCGGACTGGCGGCCGCATGCACGCTGCTGTCCACGGCGCCCAATCCCACAATGGGTGCCGTCGAATTCATCAAGGGCACGGCGGCGGCCGTTGCGATGGCCTTTCTGTGCACCTTCATCGTGCTGCCGCACATCTCGGGCCTGCCGCTGCTGCTGGTGATCCTGAGCCTGTTCTGGCTGCCCGGTGTGTATGCCACCACGCTGCCGCGTCATGCGCTGGCCGGCGTGGCCTATCTGGTGGCGTTCACGTCACTGGCGGCGGCGGACAACCCCATGCGCTACGACTTTGCCGTGTTCCTCAATGGCGCCGTGGCCTGGATCCTGGCGACGTGTTTCACGCTGCTGGGCTTCAGGATCGTGCTGCCGCGCAACGGGGCGCGTGACGTTGCGCGCTTGCGCCAGCGCATCCGCGACGAGGCGCTGGGCACCTTGCGCGGCGAGCCGGCCGATGCGCCGGCCTGGCAATGGCGCCAGCAACACCGCATCGCGCAACTGGGCGCCTTGCTCAGGACGCAGCCGCAGGCGATGGATCGCGCCATCGCGCAGGCGCTGACCAGCCTGCATCTGGGCCGGGAAGTCCTGCGTTTGCGACGCTGGCTGCGCCAGGCGCCCCAGGACGTCGCGTGGCCGCGCGTGGTGGCGCGCCCGTTGCGCTTTATGGGCCAGCGGGCCGGTGACCCCGCGCGGGCCGCACGCCATGCCCGCCGCGCGGCGGCCTCGTTGGCGCGCTTGCCGGCGCGGTCCAGCGCCGCGACGGATGACGTGCGGCGCGTGACGATCGTGCTGCTCGACATCGCCGCGCTGCTGGAACGCCATGCCAACGGCGTTCCACACCCCTTTGGAGGCCATGCCCATGCTCAGTGAGTTCTCGTTGGCCGGCATCTACCTGCCGCCGTTCTTTGTCTACGCCTGCGTGACCCTGCCGATCTATCTGGGCCTTCGCTTCGTGCTGGTGCGCAGCGGCGTGCTGCGCTGGGTATGGCATCCGGGCCTGTTCGAGTTCGCCATTTCTCTTTGCCTTGTTTCCCTGTTGGTGCTTTATGTCTGAACGTTCAATTTCCGCCAAGCGCCTGCTGCGGGCGGGACTTACCCTCGCGGTGGTCGTCGCCGCCGGGTTTCTGGTCAGCGCGTTGTGGCGCGCCTACGTCATCGCACCCTGGACCCGCGACGGACGTGTCAGCGCGCAGATCGTGCGCATCGCGCCCGAGGTGTCAGGCACCGTCGCCGAGGTCTCGGTCGCGGACGATCAATACGTCAAACAGGGCGCGGTGCTCTATCGCATCGACAACGCCAGCTTTGCGCTGGCATTGGACCAGGCCGAGGCGCAGTTGGCGGCGGCCGAGGTCTCCTTGCGTCAGAAGAGCGAGGAGGCGCGGCGACGCCGCGGCATGGAAAGCCTGGTGCCCGCCGAGGACATCCAGCGGGCGACTCAGGCCGAGGCCATCGCGCGGGCCGAACTGCGCGGCGCGCGGGTCGCCGTGGACAGGGCGAAGCTGGATCTGGCGCGTACCGAACTTCGTGCGCCGACCGATGGCTACGTCACGCGCCTGCGGTTGAACAAGGGCGACTACGCCGTGGCGGGCCAGCCCAACCTCGCCCTGATCGATGCCCACAGTTTTTGGATCACCGGATATTTCGAGGAAACCAAACTGCGCGGCATCCAGCCCGGCGCGGCGGCGCGGATCCGCCTGATGGGATTCGACCAGGTCCTGCCGGGGCGAGTGGCCAGCATCGGGCGGGGCATCACCGACAGCAACCAGCAGGCCGATGCGCAGGGCCTGCCAAGCGTGGAACCCAGCTTCAGTTGGGTCCGGCTGGCGCAGCGTATTCCCGTGCGCGTGGAGTTCGAGCATGTCCCGCATGATGTCGTGCTGGCCGCCGGCATGACGGGCAGCATCGAGGTCACGCCCTCGGCGGGCACGCCGGTGCCCCAGGGCCGGCTGATCTCGCTGCTGCACCGCTGGATGTGAGGACAAGGCCATGCACGCACCCATCCCCCGCACGCAGCCACGCCTCCGCCGGGCACTGCTGGCCTCGCTGCTGGCCGTCCTGACCGGCTGCACCACCGTGGGCCCGGACTACCACGCGCCGACGCTGGACGTGCCCACGCACTGGATCGAGGCCGACGCCGCCCTATCCGATGGCGACGACGATGGCCTGCGCACCTGGTGGCGCGCCTTCCAGGATCCCTTACTCGACCGCCTGGTCGATCAGACCCTGGCGCACAACCTGGACCTGGCCATCGCGTTGGCGCGGCTGCGCCAGGCACGCGCCGAGCGCGTGCAGATCGCCTCGGCCGCCATGCCCGAAGTCTCGGTCGGCGCAGCCGGCGAGGCCGTACGTGGCAGCAAGGCACTCAGCTCCCAGCCCGGCGGACAGGCGCGAACCTGGCATCTTGGGTTCGATGCCAGTTGGGAGCTGGACCTGTTCGGCGGCACGCGCCGCGCGGTCGAGGCTGCCGACGCCGGCATCCAGGCGCTGGCCGATGACCATCGCGCGCTGCAAGTGAGTCTGGTGGCCGAACTGGTATCCGATTACGCCGGGCTGCGCGCCGCGCAACTGCGCCTGGCCATCACGCAGGACAACATTCGCTCGCTGACCGAAGCCGAGCGCCTGGCGGAACAGGCGCACCGCAGCGGCCTGGGCACGCTGGCCGACGTCACCCAGGCCCGCGCCGAGCGCCAAATGGCCCAGGCGCAGCCGCCCTTGCTGGAAGCGGACATCGCCCGCTTCAGCCATGCCATCGGCGTGCTGGCGGGCGGGTTTCCGGGCGACTGGCACACCGCCCTCGCAACGCCCGCACCGGCTTTACCCATGCCGGTCGACTTTCCGCTGTCACTGCCTTCGGACGTCATTCGCCAACGCCCCGACCTGCGCGCGGACGAACGACGCCTGGCCGCCGCCACCGCGCAGATCGGCGTCGCACAGGCCGAACGCTTCCCGACGTTCCGCATTCCCTTGGGGCTCGGCACCACCGCCAGCGTCATCCACGACCTGTTCTCGGGCGCCAGCCTGGCGTGGTCGGCGGCCATGCAGGGTAGCCAGTCCCTCTACGACGGCGGCCGCGCGCAAGCGGGCGTGACCGCGGCCCAGGCCAACGCCAACGCGGTGCGGCGCATCTACGAGCGCGACGTGCGATTGGCGCTGCGCGACGTGGAAGACGCCTTGACGGCATGGACCAGCGAACGCCAACGGCAAGCCGCGCTACAGAACGCCGTGGCCGACAGCCAACAGGCCCTGCAACAGGCCTCCCAACTCTACGCGCGAGGGTTGAGCGCCTACCTGCCGGTGCTGGTGGCGCAGCGCAGCCTGAACCAGGCACGCGATGCGCTGGCCTTCAGCCAACTGGCGCAGCTGCAAGGAGGCATTGCCTTGTACAAGGCGGTAGGGGCGGGATGGTCGGGCACGGCATTGGTATCGGAATCCGACCAACGGGCCGCCAGAGAAACAGCGGCGACGCAGTGATGCTTTGAGGCAGCGCATCAGATGAACAGGGGAACGGCTTGCGCCCAAGGAAACGACACGTCGTTGCGCCAAGGAACTAACGCTTCGCATCCCTGGAGAGTTGGCCTGACGTCCCTCATTTGGTACAAGAAAAGTTGGTCAGAATCCGAGACTCGATAGCTGCCATGTCCGAACCCTATCCGGCCTTACTCAAACTCCACACCTCCCGCGAGAATCTTGCCAGATGGCGCGGCACCGACGGGCAGTGGTATCTCTCCGAAGGCGTATTCCTGGCGTCCGATCAGCTCGACCATTGTTGAGACAACGCAGGCATCCTGCAGGGACAACACAACGCACACGACAACGCCACCAGGCGGACCAAAAGGATAACGTTGCCAATGAGACTACTAGCACTGGTCAGCGTGCTGTCCGCCTGCGCGGTGTGCCAGGCGCAGGCAGAAAGGACCTGGCACTTTACCGGCGCCGAGCTTGCCACGGCCCTTGAAGGCCGGATGCCATCGGAACTTCGCGATGCATCGCTTCGCCAGCAATTCTCTTCCTCCTACGCGCAGGCCTACATCGTCGGCATCGCCGACCAGACACAAGGCACGGTCTGGTGCACCTCGACCGGCGTCCTTCCCCACGAATTGAAGGACAGGGTGTACAGCTACTTGTCCACGCTGCCAGCCAACCGTCTCGAGGAAAATGCCGGCCCGCTGGTCAGCGAGGCACTCCATCAGTCTTTCGCTTGCCGATAGGATCATCTTGGCCAACGCAGCACAGACCCGGCGCCACTCAAGGTGAGCCCGCCCCGAGGCACGGGAATTACCGGTTCTGGCGCACCAGTCCACGTCAACTGTCAACTTACTGGATTGCGTGCCGTGACGATCCACGCCGCCCCGCTAATCGTCACCGACCGCTCGCCGGCGAGCTCAGCAAAGGCGGCACGAACTGCGGCCGAGGCGCGCGCGCGGATGTCGTCGGGCTGGTCAGCGAGTGCGCTCGACAACGGGCCGACCTCGAGTGTCATTTTCACCGCGTCATCGACCGCAGCGTCCCGCGTCCCGCCCTCACCGAACGGGACGGCAGCGTCGAAGGGGACAATAGCAATATCTGTAAAGCCGGCCGATGACAGAATTTGCGCCACGCGCGCCGGGTCGCCGAACGAAAATGGGCCGGGCGCTTCAGAATCGGGCAGCGAGTTCGGCGGGACGATACCCTTGAGCGCGCCCATTGGCAGGCGCACCCAATCGTTCTCCGCCGCGGCGCGCCAGCAGACGAAAGCGACTCTTCCACCGGGCCGGAGCGCGCGTCGCATGTGGGTGAACGCCGCTATTGGATCGTCGAAAAACATTACGCCGAAACGCGAGAAAAGGATGTCGAACGCGCCCTCGGGCAGCTCTGCGCGGCTGGCGTCTGCCACCTGAAACAGGACCCGCGTTTCCTGGTGCGCAAGCGAGCGCGCGTGGCCGATCAGCGGTTCGGATATGTCCACGCCCAGCACTTGGCCCCCTGCGCCGACACGGGCTGCGAGAGCCAGGCTAGACGCGCCCGCGCCGCAGCCGATGTCCAGCGCGCGCTCACCCGTCGCGGGCGCGGCGGCTTCTAGCGCAGCCTGGCCGAACACCGCCACCATCGCGTCGAGCCGGGCCTGGTTGGCGACCCAGCGCTCCCCGCTTTTACCACTCCAGTCACCGATCTGATCGGCACGTTGCTCGGCCATGTCGTCTCCTTGACGCGTCGCTAAGTCCTTCTTCGCGCCGATCCACGCCCACCTTTCGAAGGCGACGACGCAACGGAAGAAGGGAATCCCTAAACTCAAACCACCATTGACTGCTGTGCGAAGATTCCGGCCATCGCGCCTTGCCATGATGCCGTGCTCACTGAATGCATGGCAGGGTTGGCAAGGTCGCCCGCGGCGTAGATGCCAGGCGTGCTGGTCTGGCGGCGCTCGTCGACCATGAGGGCGACCCCTTGGGGCGTATCGACCGTGGCGAGGCCCAGCGACTCATGCAAGCGTGCAGAAGGCTTGTTGCGCGGATGGGCGAACAGGATGTCGACTGCGACAGGAGGGCCTGCATCGAGCTTCATGGTGACGTTATGGCTGTCGTGATGGTTGAGCTCGGTGATCAGACCATCAACGACCTGGACGCCGCGGCGCGCGAGATCGGCCCGGGCGTCGGGCGGGATGTCGTGACCATGCGCGAAGACCGTCAGCGTGTCGGTCCAGTCCTGGTACAGCCTGACGTAGTTGTGCGACGGCGGGCCGGACCAGACGAGACCCCAATGCCGCCCTGAGACTTCGAAGCCGTCGCAATATGGGCAGGGAACGATGGACGTGCCCCAGCCCTCGGCAAACCCCGGGATGCCAAGCATCTGGTCCGCCACGCCATAGCTCAGGATCAGGCGGCGCGCTCCAAGGCTTTCGCCATCGCCAGTCAAGACAGAGAAATCGTCCAAGGCGCCGGAAATGCGATCAGCCCTTGCATTGACCAGCCTGACTGAGGGATAGCGCGCAAGCTGCTCCCGCGCCTCGGTCAGGATGTCCAGCGGTGCCTTGTGATCGTGACCGAGCAGGCCATGTGAATGGTCGGCGAAGCGATTGCGCGGCAGGCCAGTGTCGAGAACGGTGACCTTTCGGCGGGCGCGGCCGAGTTGCAGTGCCGCGGCGAGGCCGGCAAAGCTGCCGCCGATGATGATGACGTCATTCATGGTATTGGGATCCGTGTTCTCTATGGCAGGGATTGGGGGCTGCGCTTGGCGGTGAGCCGTGAGTGCGCGAGGCGGTGCCGGAAAGCGCAGCTACCGTGTTGAAGCCTATTCACCGGCGTGCAAATTTCAGATACCATGAAGTATCCTAAATTGTAATTTACGATACTGTCAAGTACTGGAATACCTGTGGCGGAAAAAAAAATGCAGGGCCGGCGCGGCCGGCCCGCCAACGAGGCGCTGGGCCAAACGATAGTGGACGCGGCCACGCAACTGTTTGTGGAACTGGGTTTTCAAGCAACGACCATGGACAAGGTCGCCCAGCGAGCGAAGATATCCAAGCTCAGCATCTATCGTCATTTCGAGAATAAGGAGGCGCTATTCAGCGCGGCCATCGCGGCGCACTGCAACCAATTTGCACCTCAGGCGCTCATTAAAGGCGTCGAGGGTTCAGCGCAGGATCAGCTCGTGGCGGTGGGCTCTTTCCTGCTTCGCACGCTTTTGAGCCCGGAAGTCCGCAATGTCGAAGCCATGATCGTGGCCGACAAGACGAATCAAAGGTCGTTGAGCAAGCTGCATTACGAGGCCGGCCCCGCCTACGTCATAGCTCAGATCGAGGACCTGTTGCGTCAGTTGCACGCGAGCGAGGCTCTGAGCGTGCCGGATCCTCGTGGATCCGCGCGCTTGTTTGCCGCGCTCATCAAAGGTTCCGACCTGCTGACAATTGTTCGCTTCGATGAGGCCAAGGCAGAAGACGACCACGAAATCGAATCCTATTGCCGGTCGGCTGTGGCAATGTTCATCGCAGCGCATGGCGGAAACCGCGATGTAAGCGCTGCGTCGCACATTAAGTCCGGCTCAACGCGTTGATGGCGGCTTTCGACCCAGCCGCGCCACCAGCATAGAAAAGGGCCGCTTTTTGTGCGGCCCTTTTTACGACGGTGAAAGCTAGGACAAATGGCGCAGATCTTGGGATATAGAGGCCCTTCGCGCTCGACCGACTTTATGTCGAGCGACCGACTTTATTTCCTGTTTTCAATACTGAAAACTGGAAATAAAGTCGGTCGCAAACGACCCGCGTAACCGATTGATTTTGAAAGACATCCAGGATTAGAAAACATGGGGCAAAGTCGGTCGCACCCTGGACCTCGGGCCTTCAACCCAAAAAAATTGAACAAAAGTCGGTCGCAACGTCCCTGCCTCCCGGGTTCAATCTGACCGAGTTGCGAATGGAAATGTCGTACCGCTTCTTGGCGCATGCAGGCCGGCGATACCTAGCGCCGTCATGGTGGCCGCTTTCGGCCAGAAGCGATCGTCCCAACCACAAGGAGGAATGTCCGGTTCAGGCTGGATCCAGACATTCAATTTAGACGACTGGGATCTTTTGAATCACCGCAACCGGTCGTTCACCATGCCGGAACTCAAGTGACCGTTCGAATACCTTCAACGGTCATCGGAAAACCGCTGTCAAACCAGTATCCTGCAACTTTCCATGCTGGAAATGCTTGATTGGATTCCACCAGGGATTCTTTAATGACGACACGGCCGGGCGAGGTCATCCTCAAAATTGGGGATGGTGTCATGCTTATTCTGCAGATAATGTGCCGCTAAAGCCGAACTGGCTACTGCGGGGGCGATCTATGGTCAGGCACGTGTTGCATCTCGGCGGCAGGCGCATGCGATCGACAGCAGTAGCCGTAGCAATCAGCGTCGCTGTGCAAAGCGCCCTCGCGTTCTCGCTCGACACGCATCTCTATATCGCCACCAACGTACTGGACGATGCGCTCACCGGTTCGATATCCGTGTGTGCAGGCGAAGCACTTGAGTCGGCAAAACCTGGAGGTCGCTGCGCCAGGCGCTATCCGATCCCAGCAGCAACGCTCGCAGCGCTAAAAGGCAATCCAAGCGCCTACCTAGCCGGTTCCCTTGGTCCGGATGTGTTTCCCGATTTCATAACCTCACAGGTGACAGTGCATCCGGGCCTGGAGCACGGTTGGGGCACCGACGACTTCCTGAGGCACCTGTCGGCTAAGGCAGAGGGCGCCGCCGAACTAGCCTGGGTCAGCGGATTCCTGTCACATGCCAGTTCGGATGTTTTCGCCCATTCTTGGGTCAACCACTACGCTGGCGGCATCTTCGACATCTCGAAGCATATTGGGAGCAACGAGATCGAAGTACGGCACTTCGTGCTGGAGCGCTATATCGCTGACCGGACGCCGCGCATCTGGTCCAAGCACGCCGCGACACCTGAAGCGCCGCACGAATTCGTTGCCGACCAGTTGATGCTGGCTAACCCGGTATCCGCCCAGTTCAAGAAGGCCGGATCGGTAACCGGGCATGTGGTCGCCATCGAAGTGCTGCACGAGAACGTACAGAAGCTCTACGAGGACGCGCTGTCAATCTCGAAGACCATCAATGACATCGGCGCGAAGAAGCTCCAGCCCTTGGAGACGGCCAAGATGCAACTGAAGCTGGCTGAGGAAGGGCTGAAGCGGGCGGGCAAGGGCCTGGAGGATGCCGAGAACGCGTTGAAGAAGCGTGATGAATTGATCGCGGCTGCCGAGAAGGCGCTTCTGGATGTCGCCAGGTTCATCGACGAGAACCAGGGGCTGATCACTGGTTGGCGGCAGCAGATGGAGGTGGCGAAGCTCCAACTCGATGGGCTGGAGAGCGGCCTGGAGGGCTTGCGCGACGCGGCCAGGGTTGCTGGTGAAGTCCTCAAGGAGGCCGAGAAGGCCCCGAAGGCCATCAAGCAGTATTCATGCTGGCAGGAGACCATTTTTGGCTGGCTCGGGGATTGGGTGAAGACCACCTGCGAACTCAACCCGGCCTATGCCAGTGCCGAGGCATCCCTGAAGACTGCGAAGGAGCTATTCGCCGCGAAAGAGAAAGCGCTCAACGAGGCGCTGAACGGTATCGCCAGTCTCAAGAAATTGCGCGAAGACCTGGGCCGCAAGGTGGCTGAGGCGGAGAAGGCCATTGCCGACGCCAAGATCGCACAACAGACGGTCGGGGTGCAGTTGGAGATCCATCGCGCGCAACGCAAGCTGGAGGCTGACGGCGTCAAGGCCGCGCGCAAGGGCGTGGAAGAAGCGACAAAGGTAGCGCAACAGGCCCAGCAATTTCTCGACAAGCTCAACAAGGACCTGGCGCCCATCATTGACTTGCTGGCGCGCTACAACCCCATCGTGCTGTTTCTGCAGCACTGGGCGGCCGATATCCGGCGGGCGTCCATCGCCTTCTCCGGCGCCAGTCAGGAACTTGCGGTGAACATCCTGGAGAAGAAGGGCGGCAACGCGCTCGAACCCTACATCAAGTGGTATCAGTGCTGGAGTCCCGTCCTCGGTGCAGTGCCGAGCGAAGTGCCGCAGACTATCTGCACCGCGAAAGACATCTACACGGATCTGCACGACAAGCTGACCTCGGAGACCAACAAGGTCGTGGACAGCCTGGGATCGCTCGGCTGGCTAATCGCGCCGAATGTCAAGGTGCAGCAGGAGTTCGAGAAGAAGGTCAAGAAGCCACTGGAGAAGGAAGTCAAGAAGGCGGTAGGTCACGTGGCCGGCGAGGTCGTGACCTTCCTAGCGAACCGCGAGCTTGCCAATCTGATTGAACTGATCGGTAGCAAGGATCGCATCTCGGACGCGCGCCTCAATGGCATCTACGCGACCGACGACAGCAAATCGCGCCTTCTGGAAATGGGAGACGTTGCGGTCCTGGTACGTCG
Organism: Achromobacter sp. NFACC18-2; assembly: GCF_900108985.1. NCBI lineage: Bacteria > Pseudomonadati > Pseudomonadota > Betaproteobacteria > Burkholderiales > Alcaligenaceae > Achromobacter > Achromobacter sp. NFACC18-2. The sequence continues at coordinate 244,618 of NZ_FNYM01000002.1, forward strand.
GGACGCCGGTCTGGCCAGCGAGAACGACAACGTATCGGAAGACCGTTTCCCGGCCCTCTACAACGCTATCGTGCTGTCGAAGCTGGCGCTGCTGGGCGCTGACGCATTGAACGCGGTGTACAACGATCTGGCGCTGGAGGCGAACCCGCAGGAAACACCTCGCAAAATCTTCGCTGCAACGGCCGGTCAACCCTTCAACATCCTGCTGCGCGCGGTATCGTCGATTGACGGCAATCAGCAGTGGCAGGCCATCGGGTTGCCCTACCCTGTGTCGTCCGGCAAGGCGAAAGGCTGGCCAAAGCAAAGCCGCTACGGAAGAGCTGGCTCAGGCGGTTCTCATTCCGGCTTCTTGCTCTGGGGTGATCCGCGCGCGCGGGGAGTGGTCTTCAAGCAAATCTTCAGGGGCCCGCTCAATCCTGGCCTGGAGTCACATCCGGCGATGGTGGCCAACTATGCGTTCCCGTCATGCGAGCGCAATCCGTTTCCTTCGACCACGCGGCCGGACGGTTCCAGGGCGGACGATGACTACACCTGCCGAGTGATGTCGGGTGGTCAAGAGAACCGGGGTGACTACCCAGCGCTGTCGGAGCGTGTCGTTAAGGCGCGTGAGCTTGCGCAACTCAGCCTGTGGGAGCTGCGAGTCGCGCGCAACGAGATCTTCGCCCGGCACGGCTACCGGTTTGGGCCGGATGAACTGGAGCGGCATTTCTTGGCTCAGACCTGGTATCGGGCCAGCGATGTTCCGCCGCAAGAAATTGGAAAAGCTCTGACAGCGACGGAATGGCACAACATCGCGCGCATCGTGCGGCGCGAAGAGCAATTGCGCCGGGCTGGCGTTCGTTAGCGGCGTGGCGCCTAAGCGGGTGATGTCATACCGCGCAGAGGCGAACGGCGGCTTTACGGTAACGAGATCAACTTAGTCGACGTCTCCCGTAGGTCGAAGTCGCCAGTCCAGGTGACACTGAAGCGGTTGGTCCAACTGATCAAGTTATGACGCGGAGGTCATATGACAGCAGTACTAAGCGGTGCTGCCGCTCGGATCACTACGCGTCGCCGAACTGAACATCCGCTTCGTGGCAATCAGCATGAACCAACCCGCAGTGCCCACAGGCGGATGTTGTTGCGAAGCAGCCATCGGGCTTTTCACATCGAACTTCCGCTTTGGGTCGAAAGCGGCCAGTCGTCGATGACCGCTATCCCCAAGTGCACTCAGACGCGCAGGTCCGAACTCCGGCCGTACAGAGCCTGGTGCGCCCCGAGCTAATCGGTGCACCAAAAAGAGGGCCGCTCTGCGGCCCCCTCCCACGCCTTAACAACCGATGAATCCACCTTCGCAACACAATCGGTGACGATATGGCGCGTTCGACTCGCGACCGACTTTATTCCGCGCGACCGACTTTATTCCTCGTTTTCAAAGCGGGCCGAAGCCCGCCCCGCCTCACTCCACCGTCACACTCTTCGCCAGATTCCGCGGCTTATCCACATCCGTTCCGCGCGCGCACGCCGTGTGATACGACAGCAACTGCAGCGGCACCGTATGCAGAATCGGCGACAGCTTGCCGTAGTGTTCCGGCATCCGGATCACATGCATCCCTTCGGCGCTCTGGATCTTGCTGTCCGCATCCGCAAACACATACAGCTCACCACCCCGCGCGCGCACTTCCTGCATGTTGGACTTCAGCTTTTCCAGCAGCTCGTCCTTGGGTGCGATGGTGACGACCGGCATGTGCTCGGTGACCAGCGCGAGCGGGCCGTGCTTGAGTTCGCCGGCCGGGTAGGCTTCGGCGTGGATGTAGCTGATTTCCTTGAGCTTGAGCGCGCCTTCCAGCGCGATCGGGTAGTGCATGCCGCGGCCCAGGAACAGGGCGTTTTCCTTGGACGCGAAGCGGTCGGCCCAGGCCATGATCTGGGGTTCCAGCGCCAGCACGGAGCCGATGGCCGAGGGCAGGTGACGCAGGGCCTTCAGGTGCTCGGCTTCCTGCTCTTCCGTGAGCTTGCCGCGGGTCTGCGCCAGCGTCAGCGTCAAGAGGAACAGCGCGGTGAGCTGGGTGGTGAACGCCTTGGTGGACGCCACGCCGATTTCGACGCCGGCGCGCGTGATGTAGGACAGCTTGCACTCGCGCACCATGGCGCTGGTGGACACGTTGCAGATGGTCAGCGTGTGTTCCATGCCCAGCGAACGCGCGTGCTTGAGCGCGGCCAGCGTGTCGGCGGTTTCGCCGGACTGCGAGATGGTGACGACCAGCGAGCGCGGGTTGGGCACGCTGTCGCGGTAGCGGTATTCGCTGGCGATTTCGACGTTGACCGGGATCTTGGCGATGGATTCGATCCAGTACTTGGCGGTGAGGCCCGCGTAGTAGCTGGTGCCGCAGGCGAGGATCAGCAGGGAGTCGATTTCCTTGAAGACCTTGTAGGCCTGGTCGCCGAAGAGTTCGGGCGTGATGGACTCGATGTCCTGCAGGGTGTCGCCGACCGCGCGCGGCTGCTCGAAGATTTCCTTCTGCATGTAGTGGCGGTAGGGGCCCAGTTCGGCGGCGCCGGTGTGCACGTGCACGGTGTGCACCTCGCGGTCGACGTTCTTGCCGGCGGCGTCGACGATCCAGACGCGCGAGAGCTGCAGGTCGACGACGTCGCCGTCTTCCAGGTAGATGATCTGGTCGGTGGTGCCGGCCAGGGCCAGCGCGTCCGAGGCCAGGAAGTTTTCGTTCTGGCCCACGCCCACCACCAGGGGCGAGCCCTGGCGCGCGCCGACGACGCGATGCGGTTCGTCGCGGCAGAACACGGCGATGGCGTAGGCGCCATGCAGGCGGCGCACGGCGTTCTGCACGGCTTCGAAGAGGTCGCCGGCGTAAAGGTGGTTCACCAGGTGCGCGATGACTTCGGTGTCGGTCTGGCTTTCAAAGACGTAGCCGACGGCTTGCAGCTCGGCGCGCAGTTCGTCGTGGTTTTCGATGATGCCGTTGTGGACGAGCGCGATGCGCGGCTCGTCGTTGCCCAGGTGCGAGAAGTGCGGGTGGGCGTTATGAGTGGCGGGAACGCCGTGCGTAGCCCAGCGGGTGTGGGCGATGCCGGTGAAGCCCTGGATCTTGTCCTGCGCGACCTGGTCGGCCAGCTCGGCCACGCGCTGCGTGCTGCGCGTGCGGCGCAGGTGGCCATCGGCGTAGACGGCGACGCCGCAGGAGTCATAGCCGCGATATTCCAGACGCTTGAGGCCTTCGACGAGGATCGGGGTGATGTCGCGCTGGGCGACGGCGCCAACAATGCCGCACATAGGAGTGACTCCGGTAGGTTCGTGTACCGACGCATTGTGCGCGACCCCTAAAGAAATTTGATTTCTTTATATTGATGAATTTGGCAGTTAATTCCCTTACACAAATGTGATTAAATAATCTTTCATTGAATTCACATTGCTGAATTAATCATGCAAAAGATGCCGATTTCGCTACCCGAACTGGATGATCTGGACCGGCGCATTCTTGAACAGTTACAAGAAGACAGTTCGCTGACCAACCAGGATCTCGCCGCAAAGGTGCATGCGTCGCCGCCGACCTGCCTGCGGCGGGTGCGGCGACTGGTGGAGGAAGGGGTGATCGACAGGCAGGTGGCGATTCTGGCGGCCGAGAAACTGGGCAGCACGCTGACGGCGATCGTGGAGATCACGCTGGATGTGCAGGCGGCGGAAAGCCTGGATGCGTTCGAGCAAAGCATGCTGACGGAGCACGCCGTGCTGCAGTGCTATCGGGTGTCGCCGGGTCCGGACTTCGTGGTGATCGCGCAGGTGAAGGACATGCCCGCCTATCACGCGCTGGTGCATCGCGCCTTCACGGCGCAGGCCAATGTGCGCAACGTGCGCACGTTTTTCTCGGTGCATCGCGCCAAGTTCGAGACGCGGATCGATGTGCGGGGGTGAGGCGAGCGCACAATTTCAGCATGCGCCAAGCCTGCCGCCCCCAGACGGGGGATAATGCACCAAAGACGCGCGAAAGGCCCTCACCGTCCCGTCAGGAGTTGCCCTTGCCACCGCCATCGACCCCGTACCTCGAGATGATTGCAACACACCTCAATGCTCCGTATGGACAGGTGGTGAGTGCAGTTGATGTCGCCACTGCGTTGCGCGCTGGCAATCTCTCCTTGGCTGCAAGCGATCCGCTTGCACAAGAGCTGCTGGCGCACATGTTCCTTGAACTGGAACCTGAATTCATTGGTAGAGCCAGCTTTGAAGCGGGCGTGCGACTAGAAGAAGCTGAGGCGCTCTATCAAAACGCCCGAAAGCACTTTGACCTGCCAAGGGCAGTCCGGTGGGAGGAAGCGCTTAAGGGGGTACTTTGATGCGCACTTCCAGGGAAGACATCCTGCTCCACCGGTCATCCGGCCCATGGAGGCGTTTGGAATCGCACGCGCGGCTTCTGGTGGAGAACGCCCGCCTTCACGGCGGCAATTCCTTCCAGCCAGTGTTAGGGGGTGGTACGCGCTTGATGCTCGCCCTCAATCACCGGATCAGCGACGATGTTGACCTGTTCGTTGATTCGCCGGGATGGCTCCCGTACGTTTCGCCGCGACTGAATGACATGTTCGAGAATGAGTTGGCGGGCTACAACGAAGATAACGCGCATGTGAAACTGCGCTTCGCCGAGGGCGAAATCGATTTCGTCGTCGCGGCGCCGTTGCTTCCGCAAGTATCTGATATATGGAATCCCCCCGCGCCGGAAACCCGCTTTCCTTTGGAGCCGCCGGCCGAAGTGCTGGCGAAAAAGCTGTTTTTCCGTGGATGGGCGTTGACCGCCCGGGATCTATTTGACTGGGCCATCCTGCACGCGGAGGCGCCCGCCGGCGCAATTCCCGAAAATGCGCTGGCGTCACTTCTTAAGGCGAAGCTCGACGGTTTGGAGGCAGCCCTGACGCACATGGCGCAACGGCCATCTCAGCGCGTCGCTTGGGATCGGATCAGAACGGATCGCCTTCCCGATCTGGACACGACCGTGGCGTGGGGCAAGGCCAAGATTGCGGAATGGGCGGATAGCTAGACGCCCCATAGTTAGGCGCCCAACAGCCAGCGCGCGGCGCTTCCAACGCTCAGTGCGCGCCGACTCAGCGCGGCTTCCGCCCCACCAGCCGCTCAAACTGCGCCAGATACCGATTCCCCATCTTCTGCACGTCGTGCTCGTTGCGCACGTATTCGTAGGCGCGTTCGGTGACTTCCTGGCGAAAGGCCGCGTCGTCCAGGCAGCGCGCCATGCCGGCCGCCATGGCCTGATGATCGCCCACGGCGCACAGCACGCCGCGGCCGTCGGCCAGGCTTTCCTTCAGACCGCCGGCGTCGGTAGAGACGACGGGCACGCGCTGCAGGAAGGCGTCGAGCACGCTGCTGCCCAGCGCTTCTTCCTCGGAGCTCATGACGAACACGTCGAGGATGCTGTAGAAGTCCTCGACGCCCTTGCGAAAGCCCGCGAAACGGTAGACGTCTTCGATGCCGAGCTTGCGGGCTTCGTCCTTGGCCTGCTGTTCGCGGTCGCCGCCGGCGCCGAAGTGCAGGAAGACGAAGTCGCGGCGCGTCTTGGCCAGTTCGCCGACGGCGCGCACCAGGGTGACGGGGTCCTTGTCGCGGATGAGCGCGGCGGACGTCGCCATGACCTTTTTGCCTTCCAGGTCGAATTCGCGCACCAGATTGGCGACGTTGTCGGCGTTGATCTGGTGAGGCTCGACCGCGCTGCGGATGATGACGGGCTCGATGCCGAGGCGGCGCGGTTCGCCCGCGGCCATCTCGCTGATGGCCACGAAGAGGTCCGCGTGGCGCCATTTGAAGCCGGTCTTCCATTCGTCGCCCGGCTTGACCACGAACGAGGTGCGGCGCGAGAACGCGACCGGGCGGCGATGCAGCCACTTGGTCAGCACGGCCCAGGTGATGGTGTTGGCCGTCTGCGCGTGGATGATGTCGTAGCGGCCGGCGCCCGCCAGGAAGGCGAGCTGGCCGGGCACGTTGCGCACGGCGTGGGCGACGAAGCCTTCCTGGCGCGCGCGCTCGGCCAGCGGGGCGCCTTCGCGGCACATCACTTCGACGTCATGGCCGGCCTTGCGGAAGGCGCGCATGCAGTACAGCGTCTGGCGTTCGCCGCCGCGCCAGCCTTTCTCGAAGTTCAGTTGCAGGATTTTCATGCGCGGCCGATGCCCGAGTACTCGAAGCCCAGGCTGCGCACGTCGGCCGGCGTGTAGAGGTTGCGCCCGTCGATGATGAGGGGCGTTTTGAGCAACGCCTTGACGCGATCGAAGTCGGGCGCGCGGAAGACCTTCCATTCGGTGGCGATGAGCAGCGCGTCCGCGCCGTCCAGCGCGTCGTACATGTCGGCGGCGAAGCTGATGCCCTGATGGCCCGCCAGCACGCGGCCGGCCTCGTGCATGGCCACCGGGTCGTAGGCGCGGACTTCGGCGCCGCGGCGCGTGAGTTCGGCAATCGCCGTGAGGCTGGGGGCTTCGCGCATGTCGTCGGTGTTGGGCTTGAAGGACAGGCCCCACAAGGCGATCTTGCGGCCGCTCAGGTCTTCGCCAAAGCGCGCGACCAGTTTTTCGGCCAGGCGGAATTTCTGTGCGTGGTTGGCGGCTTCGGCCGCTTCGATGACGCGCATCGGCAAGCCGTGTTCGGACGCCGTGTTGACCAGCGCCTGCACGTCCTTGGGAAAGCAGGAACCGCCGTAGCCCGCGCCGGGATACAGGAAGTGGTAGCCGATGCGCGGATCGGCACCGATGCCGCGGCGCACCTGTTCGACGTCCGCGCCCAGGACTTCGGCCAGGTTCGCCATTTCATTCATGAACGAGATGCGCGTGGCCAGCATGGCGTTGGCGGCGTACTTGGTCAGCTCGGCGGAGCGCACGTCCATCACCATCAGGCGGTCGTGCGTGCGCTGGAAGGGCTCGTAGATGCGGCGCATCACGCCGATGGTGTAGTCGTCGTCCGCGCCGACGATGACGCGGTCCGGGCTCATGAAGTCGTTGATGGCCGCGCCTTCCTTCAGGAATTCGGGGTTGGACGCCACCGTGAAGGGAAGGTCGACGCCGCGCTCGGCCAGTTCCTTGGCTACCACCGCGCGCACCTTGTCGGCCGTGCCGACGGGGACGGTGGACTTGTCCACGATCAACTTGCGCGAGGTCATGTGGCGCGCGATGTTCTGCGCGGCCGCCAGGACGTATTTGAGGTCGGCGGAACCGTCTTCGCCGGGCGGGGTGCCCACGGCGATGAACTGGACGTCGCCGAACGCCACGCTTTGCGCGATGTCATCGGTGAAGTGCAGGCGTCCGGCCTGCACGTTGCGGCGCACCAGGTCTTCGAGGCCCGGCTCGTAGATGGGGATGCCGCCCTGGCGCAGCAGGGCGATCTTGGCCGCATCCACGTCCAGGCACATGACATCGTTGCCCATGTCGGCCAGGCACGCTCCCGACACCAAACCCACGTAACCGGTACCCACGACCGTGATCTTCATGCCTGAACGCCTTCAAAATAGGGAATCTTCGCGCCCGGCCAAGGAAACCGGGCGCCGGCCGCCATTATAGAAGCGGCCCGCGCCCGAGGTCCTGCGGCGCGCTAGGTCCGAAGCTTGTTGAACCGGACCGTGTTGACCACCACGGCCAGGGCCGCGCACACGGTGCCCAGCACCAGCGCCAGGCCAGGCCCGTGCGCCGCGCTGACGCTGAAGGCGATCGCCACCAGCGCCGTGCCAAAGCTCTGGCCGAACACCCGGGTGGTGGCCTGCAGGCCGCCCGCCGCCCCGCTGCGCAGCCGGGGCGCGGCGGACAGCAGGGCGCGGTTGTTCGGCGTCTGAAAAAAGCCGAAGCCGACGCCGGCCACGAACATGCCGGCGATGATCGGCCCGTTCGACACGGTGGAAGGCAGCAGCGCCAGCGAAAGCATGCCGACGACCATGGTGGCCGCCCCCACGCCGCTCAGGGTGGCGGCCGAATAGCGGTCCGACAAGCGGCCCGCCAGCGGCGCAATGATGGCCGTACCCACGGGCCAGGCGCCCATCAGCATGCCCACTTCCAGGTAAGGCCGACCCAGCACCTGCTGAAAGTAGAACGGCAGCGACACGTACGAGGCCATCTGCGCGGCGAAGGTGCAGGCCGACGCGCCCACCGCGAAGGCCAGCGGCCGGATGCGCAGCAGGTCCACCGGCACCAGCGGCGCGGTCTGCTGGCTGGCCCGGCGCACCAGCACCATGCCCGCGACCGCCGAAATGGCGACCAGGCCGATGCCGCGAAGCAGGTCTTCGCCCATCATGTCCACGCCGGAAATGAACACGCCCAGCGTCGCCATGCAGAGCAGGGCGCTGATCCAGTCCAGTTTCACGTCGTTGCGCGGGACTTCGGGCAGATGGCGCAGGCCCATCATGGCGAGCGCGCAGATGGGCAGGTTGACGGCGAAGATCCACGGCCACGGCGCCACCGACAGGATGGCCGAACCGATCGTGGGCCCCAGCACCGACATCACCGCCACCGTGGTGGCGTTGATGCTGATGCCTCGCCCCAGCATCTTGAGCGGATAGATGTTGCGCACCAGGCCGCCGAACATGCACATCAGCGTGGCCGCCCCCAGCCCCTGGAACACGCGCGCCGCCGTCAACTGCCACAGCGTGCCCGCCAGGGCGCAGCCCAGCGAAGCCAGCGTGAACAGGACCAGGCCGAAGGTGAACATGCGCCGAAAGCCGATGCGCTCGGCCAGCGCCGACAACGGCAGCAGGGCCATTACGACGGCAAGGTTGTAGGCGTTGACGATCCAGACCGCCTGGGCCGGCAAGGCATTGAGGTCCTTGGCGATCGTGGGCAGCGCCACGTTGGCGATGGTGGTGTCCAGCACCGACAGGCTGATGCCCGTCATCACGGTGGCCGCCGCCCAGTACCGGCGCGGCGCCGGCAGGCCGTCGAGCGGAGCGGACTTGGCGGCGCCTTCCGGCGCCGCGTCGTGCCCCGGCGTCACGACTTCTTTACCGGGCGCTGCCATCCCTCGACGGTGAGCTGCTTGGGGCGCGACACCGTCAGCTTGTCAGCCGGCGCATCGCGCGTGAGGGTGGTGCCGGCGCCCAGCGTCGCGCCGCGGCCCACGCGCACGGGCGCGACGAGCTGCGTGTCCGAGCCGATGAAGGCGTCGTCCTCGATCACGGTGCGATGCTTGTTCACGCCGTCGTAGTTGCAGGTGATGGTGCCCGCGCCGACGTTGACGCGCGCGCCGATGTCGGCGTCGCCGATGTAGGCCAGGTGATTGGCCTTGCTGTCCGCGCCCAGCACGCTCTTCTTGATCTCGACGAAGTTGCCGACGTGGCTGCGGTCGCCCAGCTCGGCGCCGGGGCGCAGGCGGGCGTAGGGGCCCACGCGCGCATCGCGGCCCACCTCGGCCTGCTGCAGGTGGCTGAAGGCTTCGATGTGCGTGCCCGCGCCGACGCTGACGTCGCGCAGCACGCAATGCGGGCCCACGCGCACGCCGTCGGCCAGCGAAACCTGGCCTTCGAACACGCACCCCACGTCGATGAACACGTCGCGGCCGCAGGTGAGCGTGCCGCGCACGTCAAAGCGCGCCGGGTCGGCCAGGGTGACGCCGGCTTCGAGCTGGCGGCGGGCCTGCTCGGCCTGCCAGCGGCGCTCGAGTTCGGCCTGCTGCACGCGGCTGTTCACGCCCAGCGTTTCCCAGCCGGCGCCCGGCTGGGCCGCGCCCACGGGCACCTCGTCGACCACGGCAAGGCCGACGACGTCGGTCAGGTAGTACTCGCCCTGGGCATTGTTGTTGTCGATGCGGGTCAGCCAGTTCTTCAGCTTCGCGGTCGGCGCGCTGAGGATGCCGGTGTTCACTTCCTTGATCTCGCGCTCGGCGTCCGAAGCGTCCTTGTGCTCGACGATGCGGCACACGTTGCCCTTGGCATCGCGCACGATGCGGCCGTAACCCGTGGAATCGGCCAGCACTTCGGTCAGCACGGCGGCGCCCTGGCCGCGCGCATCCAGCAGGCGCTGCAGGGTCTCGGGCTGGACCAGCGGCACGTCGCCGTACAGCACCAGCGTCACGTCGTCCTTGCCGTCGCCTTCCAGCAGCAGCGGCACGGCTTGCTGCACGGCATGGCCCGTGCCGTGCTGAGGCTGCTGCAGCACGAAGTGCAGGTCCGGCTGACCGTCGAAAGCCTGCTTGACGCGATCCGCGCCGTGGCCGACCACCACGATGATGCGCGCCGGCTGCAATTGGCGCGCGCTGTCCAGCACATGGGCCAGCATGGGTTTGCCGGCCAGCGTGTGCAGCACTTTGGGAAGGTCGGACTGCATGCGTTTACCCAGTCCGGCGGCAAGAATCACTACATTAAGCATAAGTTCCAGTAGGTGTGGAGACGGTCGGGCGGCCTTGCGGCCGGTCCGCGTGTCGATTGAAGGATAGGGTCAGGGCTTGCCGTCGGCAGGCCCGGTTTTCTTGGCGGTCTTTGCCGCCCGCTTGGTGGCGGCGGGCTTGCGCGCGGCAGCCGGCTTGGCGGCCTTGCCTTGCGGCTTGGCCGACGCCTTGGGCGTGGCGGGGTCCGGCTTGGCACCTGTGTCCTCGGCCGGCGCGCTTGCCGGCATCGAGGCCGCCGTGGCGGCGGCGATCTGGTTGAACTGCTGTTGCAGCAGATCCCACCAGGCCTTGGACGCCGACTGCGCGGCGGCGCCCATCTGTTCGCTCATGGCGGCGGCCGATTCGGCGCCGCCGGTGGCGGACGCGCCCGCCGCGCTGCCCGATGCGGCATCGGACTGTGCGCTGGCGTCTTCCTTGGCCTGGCCGGACGCGGCGTTGTCCGGCTGCGCGGAACTTCCGTGGCCAGCGCCCGCCGACTTCGGCGCGGGCTTCAGGCCCAGCGCGACTTCGAGCGGCGAAGGCGCGCCGCCCTCCGGCGCCGTGCCCAGGTCCATGCGCGAGGCGCTATCCACGAAGGCGCGCAGGGTGCTGATGGTGGACCGCTGCACCTCCATGCCCTGGATGGTGCTGGAGAGCATGCTCAGGTTCATGCGCAGCCAGTTTTCCACCGACCGCAGTTCGGCGATGCGGCGGTCCAGGTCTTCGAGGTTCATGGGCGGCGCCATGGGCAGGCTGCTCGCCAGACCGCCCGGGCCCGTCAGGCCGGCCCAGGCCTGGCGCATCATTTCCATGCTGGCCAGTAGCGGATTGCCCGACAGGTCGGAGTTCTGGCCCATGCCGGGCAGGACGAACGGGTTGGTGTATTGATCGCTCATTCCAGGTCTCTCCAAGGTCGGATGCTTGCCGCCGGCGGTCGGGTCAACCCGGCAGAAGCTGATTGTTCTCCACGCGCACATGGTCGCCGGAGGCAAACGAGAACGGCTGCGCGCTGCGGAACTGGCGCGTGCTGCCGTCGCTCATGCGCACCGTGAGCTCATAGTGCGTCACTGTTTGTTGCTGTCTGATATTACGCTCAACTTCACGGCCTGCCAAAGCACCGCCGACCGCGCCCAGCACCGTCAGGGCCGTCTTTCCGCTGCCTCCGCCAAACTGATTACCCACGACGCCGCCGGCCACGCCGCCCGCGATGGTGCCGACCAGATGGTCGCTGTTGTCCTTGGCGGGCACCTGCACCTGGCGGATGGTCTCGACCACGCCGCACGAGGCGCAGGCTTGCGGCGCCGGCGCGGGACGCGCGGCGGGCGCGGCCGGCCGCGAGGGCGATGCGGGCTGCGACGCCTGGGCCTGGTGCATCTGACCAGCGGGCCGGCCCGCGCCGGGCGGTGCGGCGTCGGGCGCGGGCGCCAGGTTGGCGTCTTCAGGGCCGGCTTCGGCGACTGCCTCGTCCGCGTGCGGGTTGGCCGACGGGGTGGGCAGCCAGCCGAGCACCGCGGCCACGCCCACCGAACACATGACGATGACGGCGATCGCGGCGGCGGCCAGCAGCGGATGCAGGCCGCGGCGCGGCGCAGGTTGGGTCGAAGTATTCATGACGATGCTCCATCGTAACTAACCGGCAGTGGTATAGCACCCGGGCGCGGTTTCGGCATGTTGCGATGGTGACCCTTCTTTGCAGGGCGGATGGAGGGTGGACAGGCAGGGACATTCGTGGACAATAGGCGCATGGATCCCATCACCCTGCCCCAGCTTGAACAGGCAATCAACTACTGGCGCAACACGTCGCCATCGGTTGGCGAAGAGTCGCGCCTGTGCCCCGAGGCAGCCGCGCTGGCCACCCCCTATGCGTTGATGATCATTGCCCATCGGCGCGAGATTCCCGCCGCCGAACTCACCGACAAGGCGCGCGCCGCGCTGGCCGCGTGGGCGGCGGCGAAAGCGTGATCTGCCGTCTGGCCGGGCCTTGCGGCCCCACCCGCCTCAGCCCTTGAGCAGTGCCTGGATGTCGTGCGTCAGGCCGTCGGCCCCGACGTTGTTGTTGGCCAGCACGCGCGATTCGCCCTTGCCGTCGAACAGGTAGAACGCCGCCGTGTGGTCCATCGTGTAGCTGCCGTCCTTGGTGGGCGCCTTGGCGTAATAGGCCTTGAACGAGGCGGCCGCCTTCTTGATCTGGTCGGGCGTGCCGGTCAGCCCCAAAAAGCGCGGGTCGAAAGCCGTGACGTACTGCTTGAGCACCTCGGGCGTGTCGCGTTCGGGATCCACCGTGATCAGCAGGACCTGGACACGGTCGGCGTCCGGGCCCAGCTTTTTCATCACTTCGGTCAGTTCGGCCAGCGCCGTGGGGCACACGTCTGGACACTGCGTGAAACCGAAGAACACGACCACGACCTTGCCCGAAAAGTCCGAGAGCTGGCGCAGCTTGCCGTTGTGGTCGGACAGTTCCATCGCCCGGCCCAACTGCGTGCCGCTGATGTCGCTGCCTTTGAAAACGGGCTTGCTGTCGCCGCAGGCAGCCAGGGCGGCAGCGACGGCGGCGGCGGCGCCCAGTCGCAGGGCCAGCCGGCGGCTGGCGGAAAACACGGACATCGACAACCTCCGGGGGGTCAGCGCAAGAGGCCGACCCAGTGGTCGACCAGCAGGGCGCCAAAGAGCAGCGCCAGGTAAAGAATGGAAAAGCGGAACATGCTGCGCGCCAGCTCGTCGCTGTACTGGCGGTACAGGCGCCAGGCGTACGACACGAACATGCCGCCCAGCACAAGCGCCGACAGCAGATACAGTTCGCCGCTCATGCGGATGGCGTAGGGCAACAGCGTGGTCGCCATCAGCGCCAGGCTGTACAGCAGGATGTGCAGGCGCGTGAACTGGTTGCCGTGCGTCACCGGCAGCATGGGCAGGCCGGCCTTGGCGTAGTCGTGGTTGCGATACAGCGCCAGCGCCCAGAAGTGCGGCGGCGTCCAGATGAAGATGATGAGGACCAGCACCCAGGCCTCGGCCGGTACGGAATCCGCGACCGCCGCCCAGCCCAGCGCCGGCGGCATCGCGCCAGACAGGCCGCCAATGACGATGTTCTGCGGCGTGCGCGGCTTGAGGATGATGGTGTAGATGATGGCGTAGCCCACGAACGTGGCGAACGTCAGCCACATGGTGAGCGGGTTGACCATGTTGTAGAGCACGAACATGCCCGCGCCGCCCAGCAGCCCGGACAGGCTGAGCACCTGGAAGGCCGAGATCGTGCCGCGCGCCGTGGCCCGGCGCGCGGTGCGCAGCATGCGGGCGTCCACTTCCTGTTCGATCAGGCAGTTGATGGCGAAGGCGGCGGCAGCCAGCAGCCAGATGCCGATGGTGCCGAACAGCACGCGGCGCATGTCCGGGATGCCCGGCGCGGCCAGGAACATGCCGATCACGGCGCAAAACACGGCCAACTGCGTCACGCGCGGCTTGGTGAGGACGAGGTACTGGCGGAGCAATCCGGATTGAGGAGCGGCAAGACTGGTCATAGTGGACCTCATTTTAAACGCGCACCAAATTGGGGTCGTACCGCCTCGCCGGCTCATGGCCCGCAGACGCCAGACGCACCATCAAGACCACGGCCGACAAGGTCAGGCCAGCCGCGCCCCCATTGTGCAGCACGGCGATCAACAGCGGCCACTGGAAGAAGATCGTCGTCAGGCCCGTGAGCAGTTGCGCGCCCAGCAGCGCCAGCATCAGCGTGGCCGGGCCGCGCAGGCCAGGCTCGGCGGCGCGCAGCCGCCATGCCAGGATGCCCAGGTAGACGAACACCACGAAGGCGAAATTGCGGTGGACCCAGTGGATCGCCGTGAGCGCGGGCTGCGAGATCATTTCGCCGGAAGGCAGTTCGCCCAGCCCGCGGATGATCGAATACCCGCCGTGAAAGTCCATGTCCGGCACCCACTGCCCGTGGCAGGTGGGAAAGTCCATGCAGGCGAGCGCCGCGTAGTTGGTGCTGACCCAGCCGCCCAAAGTCACCTGAACCAGCAGCAGCACGAATCCGACCGCCACCCAGGGCTTCCAGCGCACGGCCGCGGCGCTCACCGGCAGGTGCGGACGCTCGCGCGACGACAGCCAGGTCATCAAGGCCAGCACCGACAGGCCGAACACCAGGTGCGCGGTCACGACGGCGGGCATGAGCTTGTGGGTCACGGTCCAGGCGCCGAACGCGCCCTGCACGCACACGGCCACCAGGGTCGTGATGGCCAGCGCGGGCGAGCGTCCCAGTTCGCGGCGGTAGCGCCAGGCCATGTAGACGATGCCGATGATGAGCATGCCCAAGATGGCGCCGACATAGCGGTGGATCATCTCGATCCAGGCCTTGGACAGGGTCACCGGTCCGAAGGGCATGGCCTGCGAGGCCTCGTGGATGTCGCCCATCGCGCCGATCGGCGTGACGCTGCCGTAGCAGCCGGGCCAGTCCGGACAGCCCAGGCCCGAATCCGTGAGGCGCACGAAGGCGCCGAACATGATCAGGTCCAGCGTCAGGAACCAGGTAAAGAATACGAGCTTGCGGTAGCGCGCCTTGATGCGTTCCATATCAACCAACATAAATGCCCTCACGCCGAGCGGGCGTCTTTCATTGCGGCGCCCCGGCGGTAAAAATTCAACCAATGCGCGAGTTATAGACCAGCTTGCTGATGTCCTTGCGCACCCGCACGCCATCCGCCTCGGCGGGATACTGCATCATGAGGTTGCCCAGCGGGTCGATCACCCAGATCGGATCCTGCAGGCCGGGCTGGCCCGCGGCGGTGCCGCGCGCCAGCAGGAACCGCGCCAACTGGTCGGGGTCCACGCGCACCATCACCGTGCCCTTGTAGGCCTCCAGCACCTTGTCCGGCACCACCGCGTCGTCGGTGATGAACCAGACGCGCGCCAGGCGATCCACGTTCTTGCCCTGGCTGGCGTGGCTGTTGCGCGTGATGAAGAGCTTGCGCGCGCAGCTTTCGGGGCAAGCCGCCCCGTCGGCGGCCACCAGCAGCCACTTGCCCTTCAGGCTTTGCAGATCGAAGGGCTTGCCGTCCAGCGTGGTCAGGCGCAGTTCGGATGCCTGGGGCATCGGCCGCTGCGGCGTCACGAGGGTGCCGTAGTTGCTGGATTCGCTGGGCCACCATTGCGGATTCATGTACACCACGAACGCCGCGACGATGGGCGCCAGCGAGCACAGGAACACCAGCACCATGGGCATCAGCGAACGCTTGCCTGCGGGCTTGTTGGAGGAGTTGTCGCGAGCCACTTTGTATCCTGGAATAGCGTTGTTCATCGACGCGCGCGGATCCGGGCCTGGGCCCGCGTGTCCCCGCGCTGGCGCATGCGGCGGATGGCGCCTCCCAGCACCACCAGCCACGCAATGGCGGCAATCGCCCCGAAAGCGAACCACTGTACCGCGTACGACGTGTTCTGCTGGAAATCCACCGACGGCTGGGGCCAGTCGCGCACCAGACCATCGTCGCCCGGCCCGCCCTGGCTGAGCACCGTGGGCAGCAGATCCAGCCCGGTCGCGCGGGCGTAGGCGTCCAGCGGCAGGTTCTGCACTTGCGGCACCTTCCCGTCCGCCGCGGGCAGCGTCGCGGGCAAGGTCGAGGTTTGCGATCCGCCCAGCGACCAGAGTTCGAACAGGCGCGGCACGCGCTCGGACAGCTCGCCTTGCACGATCTGCACGCCCTTGGGCGCGGCCGGCAGGTCGGGCTCGCCCTGGCCCTGGATGACGCGCGGCAACCAGCCGCGCAGCACCAGCACCGCGCGCCGCGCCGACGCGTCCAGCAGCAGCGGCGTGGCCAGCCAGTACCCGGGCCTGCCGTCCTGGTTGCGATTGTCCAGCAGTACACTGAATTCGGGCAGCCACGTGCCGCTGGCCTGCGCCACGCGCCAGGCCGTCATGTCCGCGGGCGGCGTGGCGGGCGTCAGCACCAGCGGCGCTTGCTTGCGGCCCGCTTCGATCGCGGCCAGAATGGCGCGTCGCTCATCGCTGCGACGCAACTGCCATTGCCCCAGCGACACCAGGATCACCACGGCGATGCCAAGCAGCAGTAAGGCGGCTACCGTGTAGCGGGTGGAATGCGGTCGGGACATCTGTCGTTGCTAAATCTGATTTGTCGGGAGACCACAATGCGCGTTTTCGTCGTTCTGGCCTTCATCGGGATACTGGCCAGTCTGGCATCCGCCCTGGTCTACCTGATGCGGGACAAAGGTACCACCAACCGCACGGTCAACGCACTGACAGTCCGTATCGGCCTGTCGGTCGCCCTGTTCGTGTTCGTGCTGTTCGCCCATCACATGGGCTGGATCGAGAGCACGGGCTTTAGATAGGCTGCGCGGCGTCCGGTTCCCCGGATTTGGCGCCGCAACCGCCGGGCGCGTCCCCGCAAATGGCCTGAAAGCGCGGCGGAAGCCGGCTTGCCGCCCGCCCCCTTCGCGCTTTCCCGTGCCGCAACGGCCGCCGGTTGCGCCGGCCGCCGTCAGAACCCCGCGATCAGCACCGCGCGGTCAGAACCAATACACAAACAGGTACAGGCCCAGCCACACCACGTCCACGAAGTGCCAGTACCAGGCCGCGCCCTCGAAACCGAAGTGATGGTCCGCCGTGAAGTGGCCGCGCATCAGGCGGATCAGGATGACCGTGAGCATGGTCGCGCCCAGAATCACGTGGAATCCGTGGAAGCCGGTCAGCATGTAGAACAGCGAGCCATAGGCGCCCGAGTTGAACTTGAGGTTCAGGTCGCGGTAGGCATGGATGTATTCAAAGGCCTGACAGCCCACGAAGACAAAGCCCAGGATGACGGTGGCCGCCAGCCAGAACTTCGTCTTGCCGCGATGGTTTTCACGCAGCGCATGGTGCGCGATGGTGAGCGTGACGCCGGAACTGAGCAACAGCGCCGTGTTGATCGTGGGCAGCCAGAAGGGACCCACGGTCTGGAAGGATTCCACCACGCCGGCCGGGCCGAAGTTGGGCCAGGTCGCCTGGAAGTCCGGCCACAGCATCAGGCGGTGGTCGATGTCGCCCAGCCATGGCGTCGTGACGGTGCGCGTGTACCAGAGCGCGCCGAAGAACGCGGCAAAGAACACGACCTCCGAGAAGATGAACCAGCTCATGCTCCAGCGGTAGGAATCGTCGATGCGCTTGCTGTTCAGGCCGGTTTCCGATTCATGGATGGCATCGCCGAACCAGTAGTACAGCACGATGACCACGCCGATGAATCCCACCAGCACGGACCACTTGCCCCAATCCGCGCCGTTGACCCAGGCCGCGGCGCCCAGGCCCATGAAGAGCAGCGCAACGGCCATGCGCACGGGATGGCCCGAGTCGGCGGGGACAAAGTAGTACGGTGCCTCTTTACCTTGAACCGAGTGGCTTGCACTCATGGCTTTCTCCCTGGTACAGATTTAGATTTAGGTAATTCAAGTCAGGCTGGAAACGGCCCAACGAACAATTAAAACCAGCACAGTCACAAAGATTGCCGCTGCCAGCAGTCCGGCCACGATGACGTGGACCGGATTGAGCCTAGCGATGTCCTCACGGTAGCCCGCGCCCTTGCGCACCCCGAAAAATCCCCACGCCACCGCCTTCATCGTCTGAAGAAAGCTCAGCTTGCGCTGGGAGGTTTCGCGAAGGTCGTCGCTCATGGTTGTGGCCTAGCCGACCGCCTTGCCGGTCAGCAACGCCGAACCGCGGATCACGGTCCAGGCGAACACGGCAATGACGAAAACCAGCAGGACCAGTCCTGCGATCTTGTTGCGGCGGCGCTGCTCGGGTGTCATTGCTGTGCGACCTGGAACATGGATGGGGCGTTTACTTCACTTCGGGCGGCGTTTCGAAGGTGTGGAACGGGGCGGGCGACGGCACCGTCCATTCCAGTCCTTCGGCGCCTTCCCACGGCTTGGCGGCGGCGGGTTCGCCCTTGCCCCGGTAGCAACGCACGATAGCCCACAGGAAAATGAGCTGCGACAGGCCGAACCAGAACGCGCCGATGGTGGCGAGCTGATGGAAGGTCGTGAACTGCGCGGCGTAGTCGGCGTAGCGGCGCGGCATGCCGGCCAGACCCAGGAAGTGCATCGGGAAGAAGGTCACGTTGAACGAGATCAGCGTGGACCAGAAGTGCAGCTTGCCCAGCTTTTCGCTGTACATGCGGCCCGTCCACTTGGGCACCCAGTAGTACGCGCCGGCAAACAGCGCGAACAGGGAACCGGCCACCAGCACGTAGTGGAAGTGCGCCACCACGTAATAGGTGTCGTGGACCTGGATGTCGATGGGCGCCACCGACAGGATCAGGCCGGTGAACCCGCCCATCGTGAACACGAAGATGAAGCCGATGGAGAACAGCATCGGGGTTTCAAACGTCATGGACCCGCGCCACATCGTGGCGACCCAGTTGAACACCTTCACCCCGGTGGGGATGGAGATGAGCATGGTGGCGTACATGAAGTAGAGCTGGCCGGTCACCGGCATGCCGGTCGTGAACATGTGGTGCGCCCACACGATGAACGACAGCACGGCAATGGAGGCGGTGGCGTACACCATGGAGGCGTAGCCGAACAGCTTCTTGCGGGCGAACGCGGGCACGATGGCCGACACGATGCCGAACGCCGGCAGGATCATGATGTAGACCTCGGGGTGCCCGAAGAACCAGAACACGTGCTGGTACAGGACCGGGTCACCGCCCGCGGCGGCATTGAAGAAGCCCGTGCCGAAGTGGCGGTCGGTCAGCACCATGGTGATGGCGGCGGCCAGCACCGGCATCACGGCCAGCAGCAGGAACGCGGTGATCAGCCAGGTCCAGCAGAACAGCGGCATCTTCATCAGCGTCAGGCCGGGCGCGCGCATGTTCAGGATGGTGACGATGATGTTGATGGCGCCCATGATGGACGAGGCGCCCATGATGTGGATGGCGAAGATCGCCAGGTCCATGCCCGGGCCCATCTGCAGCGACAGCGGTGCGTACAGCGTCCAGCCGGCGGCGGTGGCGCCGCCCGGCACGAAGAACGACGCGGTCAGCATGATCGCGGCCACCGGCAGCAGCCAGAAGCTGAAGTTGTTCATGCGGGCGAACGCCATGTCGGACGCGCCGATCTGCATCGGAATCATCCAGTTCGCAAAGCCCACGAACGCCGGCATGATGGCGCCGAACACCATGATCAGGCCGTGCATCGTGGTGAACTGGTTGAAGAGCTCGGGGCGGAAGAACTGCAGGCCCGGCTCGAAGAGCTCGGTGCGCAGCAGCAGCGCCAGCGTGCCGCCCTCCAGAAGCATGACGAACGAGAAGATGAGATACATCGTCCCGATGTCTTTGTGGTTCGTTGCAAAAAGCCACCGGCGCCAGCCCGTGGGGACACCGTGGTGGTGGTCATCGTGACCGTGGCCGTGGCCCGGCGACACGTGGTCTACAGTGACGCTGCTCATGATGGACTCCTTCCTGCTGAGTGCCGGCCCCGTTCGACGGGGCGGCAGGGTATCTCTGACTAAAGGGAACCGGTTCTACGGTGGAGGAAATGGGCGCGCGCGATCAGCGCGCAGCCGCCACGTCCTTCGGTGGAACCGTCGGGTCCTGCCCCTTGCCGGCATTGCTCCAGGCATGGCGCGTATAGCTGATGACCGCTGCGATCTCGACGTCGTTGAGCTGCCCGCCGAACGCCGCCATGGCGGTGCCGGGCTTGCCCTTCAGCACGGTGTCGATCTGCGGCCCCTTGGGGCCCAGAACGACCTTGTCTCCGTCAAGCGGCGGGAAGGAACCGGGAATGCCCTTGCCGTTGGCCTGGTGACAGGCCACGCAATTCGCCGCGAAAACCTTTTCGCCGCGGGCAACCAGTTCGGCTTCCGTCCACTCTTTGTTGGGATCGTCGGCGTTTGCCGCCATCTTCTTCTTTTGGTCTTCAACCCACTTATCGTAGTCCGGTTGCGCCAGGACTTCCACGACGATGGGCATGAATGCGTGGTCCTTGCCGCAGAGTTCCGCGCACTGGCCGCGATAGATGCCAGGCTTTTCGGCGTTGAACCAGGTGTCGCGCAGGAAGCCGGGGATGGCGTCCTGCTTCACGCCGAAGTCCGGAATCATCCAGGAGTGGATGACGTCGGAGGCGGTGAGGACGATGCGGATTTTCTTGTTCGCGGGGACGACCAGGTGGTTGTCCACTTCCATCAGGTAGAACTCGCCCTTGGGCTCGCGGTTCTCGATCTGGGCGCGCGGCGTGGACAGCGTGGAGAGGAACTTGATGCCGGCGGCCGAGCCGTCGAGGTACTCGTAGCCCCATTTCCATTGATAGCCGGTGACCTTGACGGTGAGGTCGGCGCTGGAAGTGTCCTTCATGGCGACGACCGTCTTGGTGGCCGGCAGCGCCATGGCGATGACGATGATGAAGGGGATGACGGTCCAGGCGACTTCGACGCCGAGATGTTCGTGGAAGGTCGCCGCCTTGTGGCCGCGGGACTTCCGGTGCGCCCAGATGGAGTAGAACATCACTCCGAAGACGCCGATGAAGATCACGATACAGATGGTGAGCAGCAACCAATGCAGCCACATGATGTCGCGCGAGATCGCGGTGACGCCTTCATGCAGATTGAGCTGATTGACCTTCGGACCGCCGGGCATGTTTTGCACCTGGGCACCGGCCACGCTGCCAACCAGCATCGCACAAGCCCCCAGTATCCCTCTCCACTTCTTCATGCTTACCTCGAAATACGGCGCGAAGGCCCATTTGCTGGTGGCGGAAGTCACCGGAATACGGGCAACGCGCAATTATTAGATGGCAGGGCGATGCAGGGAGATAGAGCGGCCCTGTCGTTCCCTCTCGAAATCACAAAGAAACTGGCGGATTATAGCGGACGCGCAAACAGATGTAAGTTTGTGCTCTTGAATTCATGGAGCCCGCCCCCATGTGGCCGCGCCCCTTGACTGCGGCCCGTAAACCGGGTGGCTTAAAATCGCCTGCATCCTCATCACCATGACGCCACGATGCCAAAGCCGTTGTCCGATTTGTATGCCGCCCTGTGCGCCCGCGCGCAGGAGCCAGCCCCGGAAGGCGCGCGCGCTTTATATATAGCGGGGCGCCGCTGCGGCTGGGCCACGCATGCGGCCTGCGACGCGCTGCGCGACGCGCCGCAAACGCATGCGGACGACACGGCGCTGCGCATCGGCGACGGCCTCGTTCCGGGCGATGCGCTGGATGCGGTGCTGGAACAGGCCGCGCAACTGTTGCGCCAAGCCAACTGCCTGCGCGGCTGGCGCGACGAATTGCTGGACGTATTGGATGGCGAGCAGCCGCTCGGCGTGATCGAACGCGCGGCCGTGCGGCCGTTGGGCCTGCTGACCAAGGCCGTGCACCTGAACGCCTGGACGCCCGACGGCAGGCTGTGGGTGGCGCGACGTTCGCTCAGCAAGTCGACGGATCCCGGTATGTGGGACACGCTGGTGGGTGGGCTGGCCGGTAGCCGCGAAGACCTGGAACTGGCGCTGGTGCGCGAATGCGGCGAAGAAGCCGGGCTGGACGAACCGGACCTGGCGCGCCGCACGCCGCTGCGCACGATCCTGCGCATCCATCGCCGGCTGCCCGAGGGCTATCAGGTCGAAGACGTGCTGACCAGCACCTGCCTCCTGGCGCCGGACGCGCGCCCCGCCAACCGCGACGGCGAGGTCATGGAGATCGCCACCATCGCTGTGGCCACGGCGCTGGACCGCATCCGCGAGGGCGAGTTCACGCTGGAAGCCGCCCTG
Source organism: Achromobacter sp. NFACC18-2 (assembly GCF_900108985.1). Classification (NCBI taxonomy): domain Bacteria; kingdom Pseudomonadati; phylum Pseudomonadota; class Betaproteobacteria; order Burkholderiales; family Alcaligenaceae; genus Achromobacter; species Achromobacter sp. NFACC18-2. The sequence continues at coordinate 266,680 of NZ_FNYM01000002.1, forward strand.
GTGCTGGTCGAGGACATCATGCGGCGCCAGGCCGCGGGTGAGATCACGGTCTAGCCGGGCGCCGGGTGGGGCGCCTGATCTGGACGCCTGACCCGGACGACTTTCAGGACAACTTTCGGGACGACTAGCGCGGCGACGGTTCCGGCGTCGCCATCACCGATCCGCCCAACCCATCGTCGTCGTCGCGCGCGGATTCGCCGCGCAGTTCGCGGGCCGCCTGGACATCCTCGCCTTCGGGCGCAATGGCGGCGCCGGCCGCTTCCGCGGCTTCGGCCGCCTGTGCCGGACTGGGGGCCGAAGCCGCGGCCGCGGGAGCCGCCGCCGCGGATGCCTGCGAAAACTGCTTCCAGACCTCGATGGCGCGCAACCGCTGCTTGGCCACGACCTGGATGCGTTCACGCAGGTTTTCGTCGCGGGCGAGCAGCGCGTGGAAGTCGCGCGAAGACAGCATCAGCAGCTTGCTGTAGCCCAGTGACGTCACGTCCGGCGTGAGCTGCGCTTCGCCCAGCAGGCCCAGTTCGCCGAAGAACTCCCCGCTGCCCAGCTCGATCATGGTGTTGTCGGGCAGGTGGACCGCCACGGCGCCCGACGCCACGAAACACATTTCCTCGCCGTGCCGGCCCTTGGTCAGCACCCGCTGGTCGGGCAGGGCAAGGCGCGGCTTGAGCAGCTTGCTGATGGCGCGCAGGGAATCGGGCGACAGCCCTTCGAAGAGCGGCACGCGCTTGATGAGTTCGGCCGCGCTCATTTCGATGTCCAGCGGCGGATGCTTGTCGATGTGCGCCCAGCGGCTCTTCAATTGCTCGGTCAGGTCCGCATAGACTTCGCCGCTGATCAGAAACTGCTCAAGCATGTCGCGATAGCGGATGCGCTCGAGTTCGCGGGCCACGCGGCCCAGGTAGCTTTCCTGCAGCCACTGGGCGTACGACGGATATTGCAGGTTCAGGGCCTGCATGGCGTTCTCGATCAGGTCCAGGCGGCGCTGGTGCAACGACACGATGCGCTGCGTGGCCGCTTCGCCCAGCAATGGCGTGATCTGCTCGCGGGCAAAGGCGATCAGGCGCTGCGCGACCGACCGCTTGCTCATCAGGTTGGCAAAGCGCTGGCCGAGTTCGCGCGCCAGCCAGCCCTGGAAACCGAAGACATAGTGCAGCCGCAGCGCCAGGCGAAAACCCGTCGAATAGCGCACGTCGGCGACGATGGCGCGCTCAAAGCCGGCGACGCCGCCGAGCCGGATCGCGTCTTCCAGGCGCTCCGCCCGCGCGAGCAGCGTTTCGGCCATGCGCCAGTCCACGATCTGGGCCTTCAGGATGTCGAAGAACATTTCCTCTTCGCGCTGGGCGACGATGGTCAGGCCCACCGCCACGCGCTGCTCGTCGGTCATCTGGCTGACCCGGCCATCATGCACGCTGGCCAGGCTTGCGTCGAACACGGCGCGAATGCGGTCGCGCACTTCGCTGCCGATGTGCTCGGCCTTGGCGACTTCCTCGGTCTTGTCCTGCAGGTCCTCCAGCGCCACGGCCATCACCTGGTTGCGGATGGTGCGCTCCACGGGCGATAGCTGGTTCAGCCCCAGCATGCGGATGAGCGGCCGCAGGCTGATGCCGTTGACGAACAGGGTCATCAGCACGAACCCGGTGGTGGCGACGGCGATAAACTGGCGCGCCTCTTCGGGCACGCCCGTCTGCTCGGTCACCGCCAGCGCCAGCGCCAGCGACACGGCGCCGCGCAGGCCGCCCCACAGCATCACGACCTTGTAGGGGTTGCTGACCTTGGTGCCCAACCGGGTCAGGCCCAGCAGCGGCAGCAAGCCGAACACCACGATGCCGCGCGCGACCAGGGTCACGACGAACACCACGCCGACCAGCACCAGTTCCTGCCAATCGGCGGCTGCCATCAGCTTGGGAATCAGCATGGCGGCAAACAGGAAAATGAGGGAATTGGCCCAGAAGCCGAACTGCTCCCAGGCGCTGGCCAGATGTTCGAAGGTCGTGGGCGACATGCGCGTGCGGCCGGTCGAGCCCACCACCAGCCCCGCGATCACCGTGGCGACCACGCCCGAGACGTTCAGGTAATGCTCGGAGATGAAGAAGGACAGGTAGGCCAGCGTCAGGGTCAGCGTGATCTCGGCCGTGGGAAAACCGCGTAACCAGGCGAACAGGAAGCAGGCCAGCCGCCCCATGGCAAACCCCGCCAGGCCACCGCCGATGAAGTGCACGAGGAAGTCGTTGAAAATGCCGCTGACGGACAACTCGCCCCTGCCGCTCAGCACGGCCAGCAGCACGGAATACAGCGCGATGGAGGCCGCGTCGTTGAAGAGGCTTTCGCCCTCGACCAGGGTGGTCAGCCGCTTGGGCGCGCCCACTTCGCGGAAAATGCCGACCACGGCCACCGGGTCCGTCGTCGCCACGATGGCGCCCAGCAGCAGGCACACCACCAGACCGTAGGGCGAGACCGCATCGAGCGTCACGCCGACCACCACCGTGCAGACCACCACGGCCACGATGGCCATCATCAGGATGGGACCGATATCGTCCATCAATCGCCGCACGTTCATCGCCAGCGCGGTCTCGAAGAGCAGCACGGGCAGAAACACCATCAGGAAGGTCTCGGACGAGATCTCGAAGCTTTCCAGCGAATCGAGGAAGTCGCGGATCCAGGCGGGCGCCCAGCCATGCACGTGAATGATGATGCCAAGCAGACAGCCGACAATCGCGAGCAGCACGGAATAGGGCAGCTTGACGCGGCCGGCCAGGGGCGGCATGAAGCAGACCAGCGTGAGCAGGCCCGCAAGACCAAATACGAGAAAACCAACATCCATGGGTGACGCCGCGTCCCATTCTTAAAGCGTGTGGAAGGTTCCGCAAGAATAGCGGCTTTTTTCCCAGGCCTGCCGCCCGGGCGCTGCGGGAATCCTGAAGAATGCACGTTTCGTTACCCCAAGGGACGCTTGCGAAACGCGCCACGTCATGTTTTTTGGGTAATGTGGCACCACGCGAACTTTGCAGGAGCCGCACGTGGCTCGCATCCATACCTTGTCCCGGCGCCACGATGCGCCCGCGATGCTCGTCCAATTGACCGATAGCCATCTGTTCGGCGAGCCCGACACCTCGATGCTGGGCGTCGATACCGACGCCAGCCTGCGCGCGGTCCTGCGCCAGATCGAGGCCGACGGCAAGCATCCCGACCTGTTGCTTGCCACGGGCGACCTGTCGCAGGACGGCGAAGCCGCGAGCTACCGGCGCTTTGCGCGCATCCTGTCCGAATCCGGCGCGCTGGAGCGCGCCACCATCCGCTGCCTGCCCGGCAATCACGATCAGCCGTCAGTGCTGCGCCAGGAGCTGTCCGACTGGTCGATGCCCGTGACCGACGTGGGCGCGTGGCGCGTCATTGCGCTGGACACCACGGTGCCCGGCTCGAACGCGGGGCACCTGCCGCCCAGCGAACTCGACATGCTGGAGGCCGCGCTGGCCCAGGCGCCCGATCGCCACACGCTGGTGGCCATGCACCACAACCCGATGCAGATCGACAGCCACTGGCACGACTCGATGATGATCGACAACCCGCAGGCGCTATTCAAGCTGCTGGCCCGCTGGCCGCAGGTGCGGGTGCTGCTGTGGGGGCATGTGCATCATGAGTTCGACCGCCGCCGGCACAACCTGCGCATGCTGGCCACGCCGTCGACCTGCTTCCAGTTCAGCATCCGCGACGGCAAGCACATCGTGGACAACATGGCGCCGGGCTACCGGTGGATCAAGCTCTATCAGGACGGTTCTATGGCCACGGGCGTGCGCCGCGTGCAGGACGCGCTGTGGCACACGGCGCTGGCCGCGCCGGAGAACGCCCGCGCGGCGTGATCCCTGCGCCAGGCAATTCCCATGAAGGGTCGCGTGTGAAGCGCGGCGTGTGAAGCGATGCGCATGACGCGATGCGCGCCGAGCGCGCATAAAAAACGGGGCACCGATATGCTAGGTGCCCCGCAAGCATCCGTCTCATAGGGGAGGGGAAAGAGGAGAAGCCGAGACGGATGACAAGACTGCCAACCTAAGTTCGCGGTCTACATGAAGTTAGGCGGCGCCATCCCCATTAAGTTTCGAAGAAGTCCGAAAATTCGCCGCGAATTTGTATCAATTTATTGACCCACCAGCGCGCGTCCGCAAAAGAAAAGGCCGCGAACTTCGCGGCCTTCCGAGGCGATAGCGGGCGTGATGCGCAATCAGGCAGCGAGGTTGCCGCGCATCTTCTTGAGCGCGGCGGCTTCGATCTGGCGGATGCGTTCCGCCGAGACGCCGAATTCCTGCGCAAGCTCGTGCAGCGTCGCGCCGCCATCATCCTGCAGCCAGCGGGCTTCGACGATCCGGCGCGAGCGGGCATCCAGCGCATCGAGCGCGCCGGTCAGGCCCGCGCTTTGCAGGCGGTCGCGCGCGGCGCGTTCCAGCACACGCGTGGGTTCCTGGCGGCCTTCATCGGACAGATAGGCGATGGGCGCGTAGCTGTCATCGTCATCGTCCTGGTTTTCCAGCGACATATCGCGGCCGGACATGCGGACTTCCATCTCGCTCACGTCTTCGTGACGCACGTTCAACTCGCGGGCGATATGGTCGACCTGTTCCGGATCCAGGGTCTGGCCGTCGGGACGCATGCTGCGCAGGTTGAAGAACAGCTTGCGCTGGGCCTTGGTGGTGGCCACCTTGACCAACCGCCAGTTGCGGATGATGTACTCGTGGATCTCGGCCTTGATCCAGTGGACGGCGAAGGACACCAGGCGCACGCCGCGCTCGGGGTCGAAGCGCTTGACGGCCTTCATCAGGCCGACGTTGCCTTCCTGGATGAGGTCGGCGTGGGGCAGGCCATAACCCAGGTATTGCCGGGCCACCGAGACGACGAGGCGCAGGTGCGACAGGATCAGCTCGCGGGCGGCGCCCAGGTCCTCTTGGTCGCGCAGGCGGCGGCCAAGCTCAGTTTCGCGCTCCGCGGACAGCACCGGCAGGCGGTTGACCGCGGAAATGTACGCGTCGATCGTGCCCAGAGCGCCCGGATTGGCAATGGCCAACGCCAGAGCGTTGCCGGAAGCGGTCAACGAGGTACTGGGTTGCTTCATAGCGGGGGTCTCCGGATGGCGAAGAGATAAAGACATGAATTCGATGTTAGCACTCAAGTATTGGGAGTGCTAATTCGACTGTTGCGGCGCGTCAAAGTTTCCTTTGACAGAACACGTCCCCATTTATTTTACGGCGTGCCGTCACCAGCCCAGTTGCTTGAGACCATCAACGGTGGCCTGGCCATCCGGGCGGATGAAAAGCGCGCCGCGGGGATCCATGAACACCTGGTATCGGGCGCCGTCGAACAACGGCATGTAGGCGCCGCTGCCGAATTGGACATCGACGAAGGGGAACCAGTTCGGAAAACTTTTCTTCAGTGAACCGAGATCCGGCGCGGGCCAATCGTCGAGCGGATGCACGGAGCGGGTGGCTGTGGCTTCACGCGCCGCGTCGCTGTAGCGACCGGACAGGCGCTCCAAGCGGTACAGCGGCGGCACGCCCGCCATCAGGGCTGGCAGTTTCCAGCGCACGACGCGGGCGTCGATCTGCCATTGATCGCCATACAAAACGTATTGCCTGGTGCCGATCGCCGGCGCGCTGGCATTGACCTCGAATTGGCCCTCTGCCTGCTGGCGGACGTCGATTCGCGCCACCGGTTCGTCTGTCGTGAGTCGGACGAACTGCACCAGCGACAGCGCGAGCAGGCCGGACACGCACCCCAGGCACACCAGCAGCAGGCCGCACGCCCGGCGGACGGGCCGGAACTGGAACATGCGGCGGCCGCGCTCGTCGCGTGGCCCCCCGCGTCCCAGCAGCATGACGATGCCGGGCAGCAAGACGATGACGGCGCCCAGCAGGATCCAGGCGAAGGGAGCGATTCCGTTGATCAAATGAGGCGTTCCTATTCAAGCCGAGGGGCTTGCGGCGCGGCGGGCGCAGGAAGCCGCCACCCGCCGCGGCAGGCTCCCCAGTATAGAAGCGCGCCCTCAGGCGGCCGGTTTTCCAAGCCGCTCGACGTGAAACCGGATGTGATCCTCGATGAACGTCGAGATGAAGTAATAGCCATGGTCATAGCCGGACTGGCGACGCAGTGTGAGCGGCTGGCCGGCGGCGGCGCAGGCTGCCTCGAACACCTCGGGATACAACTGCTCGGCCAGGAATTGATCGGCTTCGCCCTGGTCGATCAGGATGCCGCCGGGGAATGGCTGCTTCGTTCCGCGCATCAGGGCCGACGCGTCATAGGCCGCCCAGTCCTGGACGTCGGCGCCCAGGTATGCGCCGAACGCCTTCTTGCCCCACGGGCACTGGCTGGGCGCCGCGATCGGCGCGAAGGCGGAGACGGACTTGAACTTGTCCGGGTTGCGCAGCGCCAGGACGAGGGCGCCATGGCCGCCCATGGAGTGGCCGAAGATGCCGGTGCGCGACGTGTCGCCCGGCAGCGTGCCGCCCGTCACGATGCCGTGCAGTTCGCGGGTCACGTAGCTGTCCATGCGGTAGTGCTCGCGCCACGCCGGCGTGGTGGCGTCCACGTAGAAACCGGCGCCCGTGCCCAGGTCCCAGCTTTCGTCTTCGCCGGGCACCCCCGCGCCGCGCGGGCTGGTGTCGGGCGCGACCAGCATGACGCCAAGCTCGGCGGCCAGGCGCTGGGCGCCCGCCTTGATCATGAAGGTCTCTTCGGTGCAGGTCAGGCCCGCCAGGTAGAACAGCACCGGGACCGGCCCGTTCTCGGCCTGCGGCGGCAGGTAGACGGAAAACCGCATGGGCAGGCCGATTTCCGTGGAATCGTGGCGGTAATAGCGCTGCGTGCCGCCGAAGCACCGATGCTGCGAGATGAGTTCCAGGGACACGGCCATTGGCTTTCTCCGGTGTAGAGGTGGAAAAAACGTCGGCGGGTTAGGGGATATCCATGGTGCGACGTTCCGTCGCCGAATGTTAACCTGCCCCTCAATGAGCGCTTGCGACAAAAAAAATGCCATACCGCGCCCAGATTGTGATCACGGGACTTGACCAGCGCCCACCGTGGCACTATTTATATACCGTGAGCGAAGACAAACCGTTCTTCCTGATACGCAAGCCCTGACACTATGGCCCGTCTGCCCCGCCTGTATGCCCCTGGGCTGCCCCAACTGGTGCAGGCCAACTTTATTCAGCCATTGGCAGCGCCATCGCAACCCGCGCCCGCCGATATCCTGAATCAGCTTGCCATGTGGCTGGGCGAATCGGCCCAGCGTCACCGCGTATCGGTGCACGGCTGGCTTCTTGCCAACGACCGCATCCTGCTTCTGGCCACGCCGGCAGACGAAGAAGGCCTGCCGCGCCTGATGCAGACGCTGGGCCGCAACCTGGCGGCGCGGCTGCGCGGCGGCCGGGTGTTCGCGGGCCGCTACCGATCGGCGCTGCTGGAACCGGGCGCCTGGGTGTTGCCGGCGCTGGTCTGGCTGGAAACCTATCCGGTGCGCAGCGGCGCATCGCAGGACCCCGACTCTTGGCCGTGGTCGTCCGCGTCCAGCCATACGGGCAATACCTCGGCGGCGCCGGCGCAGTGGCAGTCCGATCACGCCGATTACTGGGCCTGCGGCAACACGCCGTTCGACCGCCAGGCCAATTACCGCAAGCGGCTGCAGGACGGGCTGTCGCGCGAGGAAACGCAGCGCATCGACCAGGCGGTTTCCGGCCAGTGGGCGCTGGGCGGCCCGAGCTTCATCTCCAGCCTTGCCCATACCGCCAGCCGGCGCGTGGCGCCGGGACAGCGCGGCAGGCCGCGCAAGAAGCCTGCCGCGCCAGCGGCGGACACCGAATCTGGCCCGTCCACGCCGACGACCTCCACGCCGCCCACCCATTCCTGATCCTTCCAACCCGCCGCGATGGCGGGTTTTGTTTTTGGGCTGGTTCAAGCCTTGGCGCCTGTCGGAGCCGATCCGCGCCGCATGATGTGCAGTTTTCGCCACAAGGCGGGTTGATCTGACGCTGCAAATCACCGCATTTAAATGGGGACGCATAAACGGGCTTTTGTGCGATTTTGGTGCGCGGGGGTTGGCAACCAAACACCCCATCCTCGCGAGGCCACAATTGGCGCGGATCTTGTTATGTCCCCATATTAATGCACTATGACAGCGCATTGAAATAATTAGGGTCACACCCCGTTTGTTTCTGTTGCGCCCTACTCGCGGCGGGGGTATTGTCCGTCTCCTGCACTGCAACATTACGACGCAGGCCCACTGCGGAGCGCGCCATGCCCCAAATTACCCCGACCGAATCCTGTCCCACCCCCAAGGCGACCCCGATCGATGCCACGCGCATCGGCCTGCCTTCGGCCCAGGGCCTGTACAACCCCAAGAACGAACATGACGCCTGCGGCGTCGGCTTTGTGGCCCACATCAAGGGCAAGAAAAGCCACGCGATCATCCAGCAGGGCCTGAAGATCCTGGAAAACCTGGACCACCGCGGCGCGGTCGGCGCGGACAAGCTCATGGGCGACGGCGCGGGCATCCTGATCCAGATCCCCGACACGCTCTACCGCGACGAACTGAGCCAGCAAGGCATCATCCTGCCCCCGCCCGGCGAGTACGGCGTTGCCATGGTGTTCCTGCCCAAGGAAACCGCCTCGCGCCTGGCCTGTGAGCAGGAACTCGAGCGCTCCGTGCGCGCCGAAGGCCAGGTCGTCCTGGGTTGGCGCGACGTGCCGGTGGACGTCGACATGCCCATGTCGCCCACCGTGCGCGACTGCGAACCCGTGATCCGCCAGCTTTTCATCGGCCGCGGCGCCGACGTGATGGTGCCCGACGCGCTGGAACGCAAGCTGTACGTCATCCGCAAGACCGCCAGCCACGCCATCCAGAACATGCACCTGGCGCACGGCAAGGAATACTTCGTGCCCTCGGCCTCGGTGCGCACCGTGGTCTACAAGGGCCTGCTGCTGGCCGACCAGGTCGGCCGCTACTACCGCGACCTGGCCGATACCCGCACGGTGTCCGCGTTGGCGCTGGTCCACCAGCGTTTCTCGACCAACACGTTCCCCGCCTGGCCGCTCGCCCACCCGTACCGCATGATCGCCCACAACGGCGAAATCAACACGGTCAAGGGCAACTTCAACTGGCTGCGCGCCCGCGAAGGCATGATGCAGTCGGCCGTGCTGGGCGAGGACCTGAAAAAGCTGTATCCCATCGTCTATGAAGGCCAGTCGGACACCGCCACGTTCGACAACTGCCTGGAACTGCTGGTGAATTCGGGCTATTCGCTGGCCCACGCCATGATGATGATGATCCCGGAAGCCTGGGAACAGCACACGCAGATGGACGAAAGCCGTCGCGCTTTCTACGAATATCACGCCGCCATGATGGAGCCGTGGGACGGCCCCGCCGCGGTCGCGTTCACCGACGGCCGCCAGATCGGCGCCACGCTGGACCGCAACGGCCTGCGTCCCGCCCGCTACTTGGTCACCGATGACGACATGGTCATCCTGGCCTCCGAAGCCGGCACGCTGTCGATCCCCGAGAACCGCATCGTCAAGAAGTGGCGCCTGCAGCCGGGCAAGATGTTCCTGATCGACCTGGAACAGGGCCGCATCATCGACGACGCCGAAATCAAGCTGCAACTGGCCAACAGCCGCCCGTACCGTCAGTGGATCGAGCGCCTGCAGATCAAGCTGGAATCGCTGCCCGCCCCGCGCCAGGTCGCCGTGGCGACGCAATCGGCCGTGTCGCTGCTGGACCGCCAGCAGGCGTTCGGCTGGACCCAGGAAGACTACAAGTTCATCCTGGAGCCCATGGCGTCCAGCGGTGAAGAAGTCATCGGCTCGATGGGCAACGACGCGCCGCTGGCCGTGCTGTCGGACCGCGCCAAGCCGTTCTACAACTACTTCCGCCAGTTGTTCGCGCAGGTCACGAACCCGCCCATCGACCCCATCCGCGAACAGCTGGTGATGTCGCTGGTGTCCTTCATCGGCCCCAAGCCGAACCTGCTGGACATCAACAACGTCAACCCGCCGCTGCGCCTGGAAGTCTCCCAGCCGGTGCTGGATTTCGCCGCGATGGCGCAGATCCGCGACATCGACCAGGTCACGGGCAAGAAATTCCGCAGCTTCGAGCTGGACATCACGTATCCCGCCGCCTGGGGTCCCGAGGGCATCGAAGCCCGCGTGGCGGCCCTGTGCGCGCGCGCCGTCGATGCGGTGCGCAGCGGCTACAACATCCTGATCGTGTCGGACCGCCTGGTCGACAGCGAGCGCGTGGCCATCCCCGCGCTGCTGGCCACCTCGGCCGTGCACCAGCACCTGATCCGCGCCGGCCTGCGCACCAATACCGGCCTGGTCGTGGAAACCGGCTCGGCCCGTGAAGTGCACCACTTCGCGCTGCTGGGCGGCTACGGCGCCGAAGCCATTCACCCCTACCTGGCGCTCGAATCGCTGGGCAAGATGAATGACCCCGAAAAGGCCGTCAAGAACTACATCAAGGCGATCGGCAAGGGCCTGAACAAGGTCATGTCCAAGATGGGCATTTCCACGTACATGTCCTACACCGGCGCGCAGATCTTCGAAGCCGTGGGCCTGCAGAGCGCCCTGGTGAACAAGTACTTCACCGGCACCGCGTCCAACATCGAAGGCATCGGCATCTTCCAGGTGGCCGAAGAAGCGCTGCGCCAGCATCGCGCCGCGTTCAGCGCCGACCCGGTGCTGGCCAACGACCTGGACGCCGGCGGCGAATACGCCTACCGCGTCCGCGGCGAAGAGCACATGTGGACGCCGGATTCGATCGCCAAGCTGCAGCATGCTTCGCGCGCCAACAACTACCGCACGTACAAGGAGTACGCGCAGATCATCAACGACCAGAGCCGCCGCCACATGACGCTGCGCGGCCTGTTCGAATTCCGCTTCGAGCCGTCGCGCGCCATTCCGCTGGACGACGTCGAGCCCGCCAAGGAAATCGTCAAGCGCTTTGCCACCGGCGCCATGTCGCTGGGGTCGATCTCGACCGAAGCCCACTCGGTGCTGGCCATCGCCATGAACCGCATCGGCGGCAAGTCCAACACGGGCGAAGGCGGCGAAGACGAACTGCGCTACCGCGCCGAAATGCGCGAAGGCAAGAGCACCATCAAGGACGGCGACACGCTGGCCTCGGTGCTGGGTTCGGACCGCATCGAAGCCGACGTCGCGCTGAAGAAGGGCGACTCGCTGCGCTCGAAGATCAAGCAGGTGGCGTCGGGCCGTTTTGGCGTGACCGCCGAATACCTGTCGTCCGCCGACCAGATCCAGATCAAGATGGCGCAGGGCGCCAAGCCCGGCGAAGGCGGCCAGCTGCCCGGCCACAAGGTGTCGGAATACATCGCCAAGCTGCGCTACTCTGTGCCGGGCGTGGGCCTGATCTCGCCCCCGCCGCACCACGACATCTACTCGATCGAAGACCTGGCGCAGCTCATCCACGACCTGAAGAACGTCAATTCCAAGGCCTCGATCTCGGTCAAGCTGGTGTCCGAAGTGGGCGTGGGCACGGTGGCCGCGGGCGTGGCCAAGGCCAAGGCCGACCACGTCGTGATCGCCGGCCATGACGGCGGCACGGGCGCCTCGCCGGTGTCGTCCATCAAGCACGTGGGCACGCCCTGGGAACTGGGCCTGGCCGAAACGCAGCAAACGCTGGTGCTGAACCGCCTGCGCAGCCGCATCCGCGTGCAGGCCGACGGCCAGATGAAGACCGGCCGCGACGTCGTCATCGGCGCGCTGCTGGGCGCCGACGAATTCGGCTTCGCGACGGCTCCGCTGGTCGTCGAAGGCTGCATCATGATGCGCAAGTGCCACCTGAACACCTGCCCGGTGGGCGTGGCCACGCAAGACCCCGTCCTGCGCAAGAAATTCCAGGGCAAGCCTGAACACGTCGTGAACTTCTTCTTCTTCATCGCCGAGGAAGTGCGCGAAATCATGGCCCAGCTGGGCATCCGCAAGTTCGACGACCTGATCGGCCGCGCCGACCTGCTCGACATGCGCTCGGGCGTCGAACACTGGAAGGCGCAGGGCCTGGACTTCACCCGCGTGTTCCACCAGACGCAGTCGGACGCCGAAGTGCACCAGACCGAAGAGCAGGACCACGGCCTGGCGGGCGCGCTGGACCACCTGCTGATCGAGCGCAGCAAGCCCGCGCTGGAACGCGGCGAGAAGGTGTCGTTCATCGTGCCGGTGCGCAACCGCAACCGCACCATCGGCGCCATGCTGTCCGGCGCCGTGGCCGCGCGCTACGGTCACGACGGCCTGCCCGACGACACCATCCACATCCAGTGCAATGGCACCGCCGGCCAGAGCTTCGGCGCGTTCCTCGCGCACGGCATCACGATGGACCTGGTGGGCGAAGGCAACGACTACGTCGGCAAGGGCCTGTCGGGCGGCCGCATCATCGTGCGCTCGCCCAACGACTTCCGCGGCTTCGGCCCCGACCACATCATCGCCGGCAATACCGTGCTGTACGGCGCGCTGGCGGGTGAAGCGTTCTTCAACGGCGTGGCCGGCGAACGCTTCGCGGTGCGCAACTCGGGCGCGGCGACCGTGGTCGAAGGCACGGGCGACCATGGCTGCGAATACATGACCGGCGGCACCGTCGTCGTGCTGGGCGCCACGGGCCGCAACTTCGCGGCGGGCATGTCCGGCGGCGTGGCCTACGTCTGGGATCCGGACCGCACGCTCAAGCATCGCGTGAACCTGTCCATGGTGGAACTGGAATCCGTGGTGCCGCATGCCGAACAGCAGTCGCAGAACAACATCGACATCTGGCACAGCGCACAGCGCGGCGGCGAGCGCGAGACGGACGAGACGATCCTGCGCCGCCTGGTGGAAGACCACTTCCGCTACACCGGCAGCTACCGCGCCCGCGAAATCCTGGGCGACTGGGAAGCCTCGCGCGGCAAATTCGTGAAGATCATGCCGACGGACTACCGCCGTGCATTGGGTGAAATGTGGCGTGCAGCCAACCCGCAACAACTGGCTGCGTGAGGGATACCATGGGAAAGATCACTGGCTTTATGGAATACCAGCGCCTGCAGGAGGCCTCCGAGGCCCCGCAGAAGCGGCTGAAGAACTGGCGCGAATTCGTGCTGCACCTGACCGACGACCAGGCCAAGCAGCAGGCGGCGCGCTGCATGGACTGCGGCATCCCGTTCTGCAACAACGGCTGCCCGGTCAACAACATCATCCCGGACTGGAATGACCTGGTGTACAAGCAGGACTGGCGCCGCGCGCTGGACGTGCTGCACTCCACCAACAACTTCCCGGAGTTCACGGGCCGCATCTGCCCGGCGCCGTGCGAAGCCGCCTGTACCTTGAACATCAACAGCGACGCCGTGGGCATCAAGTCCATCGAGCACGCGATCATCGACAAGGGCTGGGCCGAAGGCTGGGTCGCGCCCCAAGTGCCGGCGCGCAAGACGGGCAAGAAGGTCGCCGTCGTGGGCTCCGGCCCCGCCGGCATGGCGTGCGCGCAGCAATTGGCGCGCGCGGGCCACTCCGTGACCCTCTTTGAAAAGAGCGACCGCATCGGCGGCCTGCTGCGCTACGGCATCCCCGATTTCAAGCTCGAAAAGCACCAGATCGACCGCCGCATCTCGCAGATGGAAGCCGAGGGCGTGGAGTTCGCACCGTCGACCTACGTCGGCAATCCGAAGGATCCGGTGGCCGATGGCCTGACCGTGCGCACCCCGCAATCGCTGATGGCCGAGTTCGACGCCGTCGTGATGAGCGGCGGTTCGGAAACGCCGCGCGACCTGCCGGTGCCGGGCCGCGAGCTCGAAGGCGTGTACTTCGCCATGGACTTCCTGCGCCAGCAGAACAAGGCCGTGGCGGGCGACCGCCTGGCCAACCAGACGCTGGCCAAGGGCAAGCATGTCGTGGTCATCGGCGGCGGCGACACGGGTTCCGACTGCGTCGGCACCAGCAACCGCCATGGCGCGGCCTCGGTCACGCAGTTCGAACTGATGCCCCAGCCGCCCGAGTCCGAGAACAAGGACATGACCTGGCCCTACTGGCCGCTGAAGATGCGCACCTCGTCCTCGCACGAGGAAGGCTGCGACCGCGACTGGTCCGTGACCACCAAGCTGCTCAAGGGCGCCAACGGCAAGGTCGAGAAACTGGTCGGCGCGCGCGTCGAGTGGTTCAAGGACGAGGCCACCGGCCAGATGAAGATGCGCGAGGTCGAAGGCTCCGAGTTCGAGATCAAGGCGGACCTGGTGCTGCTGGCCATGGGCTTCGTGTCGCCGGTGCAGAACGTGCTGGACGCGTTCGGCGTGGATCGCGATGGCCGCGGCAACGTGCGCGCCAACACCGACGACTACCGCACCAACGTGGAAAAGGTCTTTGCCGCCGGCGACATGCGCCGCGGCCAGTCCCTGGTGGTGTGGGCCATCCGCGAAGGCCGCCAGTGCGCGCGTTCGGTCGACGCCTACCTCATGGGCAGCAGCGACCTGCCGCGCTGATAGCGCCCCGCTTCATCAACGCCGCCGAGCGCCCCGCGCCGGCGGCGTTTTTTTTGCGCGCCGGCTGGACTGACCCGCGTGTTGCGGCATAACCACTTTTTGAAAGCGGTCTTTTCAAGATTTGACACACGTCAAGTTCGGGGACAGGGCGGTCTGCGAATCTGTCGGCTCACCCCCACGGAAAGATCGGAGAAGAAAATGTTTTCGCTGAATGGGCGTATCCGCGCCACCGCCATTGCCGGTTTGATCGCTGCCGGCGCATTTGCCGCCCCCGCCCATGCCCACGAAGCCGGCGACGTGCTGTTCCGCGTCGGCGTGACGCAAGTGCGCCCCTCGCAGAACAATGGCTCGGTGCTGGATGGCGCCGTCAAGCTGGATGTGAGCAACAACGTGCGCCCCAGCTTCACCCTGGCCTACATGGCCACCCGCAACATCGGTATCGAGCTGCTGGGCGCCTGGCCCTTCCAGCATGACGTCAGCGGCAGCGGCGGCCTGGGCAAGATCGGCTCCACCAAGCAGCTTCCCCCCACGCTGAGCCTGCAATGGCACATCCTGCCCGACAGCATGATCCAGCCCTACATCGGCGTCGGCATCAACTACACGCACTTCTTCGACACCAAGGCCGAAGGCGCGCTCAAGGGCTCGGACCTGAAGCTGGGCGACTCCTGGGGCGTGGCGGCGCAACTGGGCGCGGACATCAAGATCAATGACCGCTGGTTCATGAACGCCGACATCCGCTACATCGACATCAAGTCCAAGGTGAAGCTGGACGGCGAACGTGTCGGCACCGCGCGGATCGACCCCTGGGTGGCCACGGTGGGCGTCGGCTACCGCTTCTGAGTGCGGCGCTGGACGATGCGCGCGGACACCGCGCGCATCGATTCATTCCTGCGGCGCCTGAAGCCGGCTACGCAGGGCCTGCAATGCAGGCGTGTCATCGTCGGCGCGCCACACGAGCTGGGTCAGGGCCTGCCCATGCGGTCCGGACAGGGCGCCCACGCGCACCGTGTTCTCCGCCCCCAGCACCGCCAGCACCGACCGCGGCACGATCGCCACGCCCGTTCCCGCAGCGACGCACGCCACGATGGCGTGATACGACGCAAACTCCATCACCTTGCCGGGCGCGATGCCCTCCTGGTTCAGCCACGATTCCAGGATGCGCCGGTATGAGCACCCCGCCGCGAACGCGATGACGCTGCGGCTGCCCAGGTCCTTCGCGCCGCCGATCGGATCCCAGGCCAGCGGCGAGATCAGCGCGAGTTCCTCCTTGAAGGCATCCATCGTCGCCAGGCCGTCCGCCGGAAAGGGCTGCGCGACGAAGGCGGCCTCGATCTCGTAATTGCGGACCTTGGCGGCCAGGGCGCCCGAGGTGCCGGTAACCAGTTCGATGCGCACCTGCGGCCACGCCGCGTGATAGGCCGCCAGGATGGGCGGCAGGCGGGCGGCGGCCGTGCTTTCCATGGTGCCGATGCGCAAGACGCCCTGCAGCGCGCCTTCGCGCACCGCGGACTGGGCCTCGTCGGACAGGCGCAGCAGCCGGTCCGCGTAGGACAGCAGCACGCGCCCCTGGTCCGACAGCACCAGGCGGCGGTTCTGGCGCCGAAAAAGCGGCGTTCCCAGCGAGGTTTCCAACTGCTTGAGCCGGGTCGACACGTTGGACTGCACCCGGTTCAGGTGCGCGGCGGCGCGCGCAACGCCGCCCTGGTCCGCCACGGTCTTGAATATCTGCAGCGCGTCGAGGTCCAAGTTTCTCATTTAGGGAACTCACGTTCTTAATAATTCACTATTCAAGATATTAGTACAGCCGTAGAGTGGGGCCATGTCAACGCCTGCTTACCCTTCCCTCGACCCCACCGCCAGCGCCGCGCGCCTGGCGTGGCCCGCCGCCCTTGCGCTGGCGGCCGCCATGGGCATCGGCCGTTTCGCCTTCACGCCGGTATGGCCGCTGATGGCGCAGGAGTCCGGGCTGTCGCTCGCGCAGGGCGGCTGGATGGCGTCGGCCAACTATGCCGGCTACCTGCTCGGCGCGCTGGCCGCGATCGCCTGGCCCGTGCGCCGGTTGCGCGCGACGCTGGCGGCCAGCCTGGCCGCCGTCGCGGCGCTGACGCTGGCCATGCCGCTGCTGGACAGCGTGGCGGGCTGGTCGATGCTGCGGCTGGCCGCCGGTTATGCCAGCGCCAGCGCCTTCATCTGCGTGGCGGCCTGGCGCCCGGTTCCTCCCGGAGACCCGCGCGAGCCCTCCGCGTCGGCGGTGACGTACGCAGGCGTGGGCGCCGGGATCGCGCTGACGGGGCTGGCCTGCCTGGTCCTCATGGCCTGGGGCGCGAGCGCCAACCTGACCTGGATCGTGCTGGGTGCGCTGGCCTTGGCGCTGTCGGCGGCGGCCTGGCCCGGCCTGAGCCGGCAGTCGCCCCCGGTCCGGCGTGCCGCCGCGGGCGGTCCGTCCGCCGGACTGCCGCGCGGCATCGCCGCGCTGTCGCTGCACTATGGCGTCTTCGGCGTCGGTTACATCATTCCCGCCACCTTCCTGCCGGCGATGGCCAAGGAGGTCCTGCCCGATCCGGCCATCTTCGGCTGGGCCTGGCCCCTCTTCGGCCTGGCGGCGGCGCTGTCCTGCCTGCTGGTGCCCCGCCTGGCGCGCGGCCGCGACGACCGGCAGGTCTGGCGCGGCGCGCAGGCCCTGATGGCCGCCGGCATGCTGGCGGTGGCCCTGTGGCATCACATTGCCGCCGTGATCCTGGCGGCGCTCCTGGTCGGGGGCACGTTCATGGTGATCACGCAGGCGGGCATGCTGACCGCCCGGCGCCTGTCGGGCGCGGCGGCCCCGCGCGCGGCCGCCATCATGACGGCGGCATTCGCGGCGGGACAGATCCTGGGACCGCTGCTGGCGTCGTGGGCGGAGCACTGGGGCGCGGGGCTGCCGCAGGTGCTGGCGGGCAGCGCGGCGCTGCTGGCCGCGTCGGCCTGGGGATTGGGAAAAGTCACGACAGATGGCAATGGCGCTGGGCATAATGCCATCGGCCCTTCGGGCCCATCACACAGCAATTAGAAAGCAGGAAGAGGAGTCCCCAGCATGAAAGCATTGCGCCCCCTGATCGCCGCCCTCGCGGCCGCCACCGCCTTCGCAGGCGCCGCCCAGGCCCAGACCGGCGACTGGCCCGCCAAACCCGTAACCATGATCGTGCCCTACGCGCCCGGCGGCTTTGCCGACACCCGCGTGCGCCTCCTGGCGCGCAAACTGGGCGAATCGCTGGGCCAGCCCATCGTGGTGGAAAACAAGGCGGGCGCGGGCGGGGTGGTCGGCACCAACCTCATCGCCAAGGCGGCCCCGGACGGTTACACCATCGGCACGGGCAACCTGGCCCCCATGGCGGTCAACCCGTCCTTGATGAAGGAAATGCCCTACAACCCGCAAAAGGACCTGGCCCCGATCATCCTGATCGAAAACAGCCCGCTGGTCCTGAGCGTGAACAATGAACTGCCGGTCAAGACGCTGGCCGACCTGATCGCGCTGGCCAAGAAGGAACCCGGCAAGCTGACCTTCGGTTCGTCCGGCGTGGGCGGCGCGCACCACCTGTCGGGCGAGATGTTCCGCGAGCAGGCCAAGATCGACATCGTCCACGTCCCCTATAAAGGCGGCAGCCTGGCCGCCACCGACCTGATGGGCGGCCACATCGCCATGATGTTCGAAATGGGCTATTCCGCGCTGCCCGCCATCCAGGGCAAGAAGATCCACCCCATCGCCGTCACGTCCGCCAAGCGCCTGGCCGTGCTGCCCGACGTGCCGACCATGGCCGAATCCGGCCTGCCGGGTTTCGAGTCGTACAACTGGCAGGGCATCGTCGCGCCCGCCGGCACGCCCGCGCCGATCATCGCCAGGCTCAACGCCGAGTTCAACCGCATCCTGAAGGATCCGGATGTGCAGAAGGCCATTGCCGACACGGGCAGCCAGGCCGGCGGCGGCACGCCCGAGGAGTTCGCCGCGTTCATCAAGAACGAAAGCGAAAAGTGGGCGCACGTCATCAAGGCTGGAAACATCCAGCTTCAATAACCTCCCAGGAGTTTTCCCATGGCTACCCCTTTGATTGAATTGCTCAAGCTGGACCACCCCATCATCCAGGCGCCCATGGCGGGCGGCGCGACCACGGTGGAACTGGTGTCCGAGGCATCGAAGGCGGGCGCCCTGGGATCGCTGGGCGCGGCCTACCTGAGTGGCGAACAGATCGAGGCGGCGGCCAGCGCGATCCGCGCGCGCACGGACCGCCCGTTTGCCATCAATCTGTTCGCCCCCGTGCCGCAGGAAGCCGCGACCGGCGACGGCGCGCGGATGCTCGCCCTGATGGCGCGCTACCACGCGCAACTGGGCCTGCCCGCGCCGCAAGCCCCCGGTCCGCAGGCCGATCTGCTGCCGGAACAACTGGAGGCCACGCTGCGGGCGCGGCCAGCCGTCCTGAGCTTCGCCTTCGGCCGCCTGCCGGCCGCGACGCTGGCCCGCTGCCGTGAACTGGGCATCCTGACCATCGGCACGGCCACCACCGTCCGCGAGGCCCAGGCGCTGGAGCAGGACGGCGTGGACGCGGTCGTCGCGCAGGGCGCCGAGGCCGGCGGCCACCGCAGCACGTTCCTCGACGCCTTCGAAACGTCCATGATCGGGACCCTGGCCCTGGTGCCGCAGGTGGCGGACGCCGTCTCGATCCCGGTCATCGCGTCGGGCGGCATCATGGACGGGCGCGGCATTGCCGCCGCCCTGGCGCTGGGCGCCGACCTGGCGCAAATGGGGACGGCCTTCCTGACCACGGACGAATGCGGCATCAGCGACGCCTACAAGGCAGTCCTGCCCGCCTCCCGCTCCGAACAGTCCCGCGTGACCCGGGCCTTTTCCGGCCGCCCGGCCCGCGGCATCGCCAACGCCTTCATGCGGGACGCGGATGCGATCGCCGCGGACATCCTGCCGTATCCGCTGCAAAACGCGCTGACGCGCCCCATGCGGACTGCGGGCGGCAAAAGCGGCAACATCAACGTCCTGTCCCTGTGGGCGGGCCAGGGCGCGCCGCTGGCGCGGCGGGAAACCACGGCCAACCTGATCCAGCGCCTGGCCCGGGAAACCGAGGCCGCGCGGACGCGGCGCAACTGAATGGGTGTCTGATACCCGGGTGAGGTCGCCTATGCATGCGCCAGTGTTCCGGGGGTGTCAGACACCGGACCGGCGGCGGCATCGCACAGGGAGCGGTCCGGGGATTGTTCCTGGAACCGAAAACACTGTTCCACGCACAGCCACTCGAATTGTGATTGCACAGCGTCGGGCTACAATGGCGCCTCGCCGCCGGGAGCCGATGCTCGAGCTCGTCCCCGGCATCTGAGTAACAGGGCGCTTCCCGACGCAGCCTGTCTTGCCCGCGCCGGCCAGGTTCTCTGCCCAGCGTGTCGACAGGACAGCGGGGCAAGCTCCGCCGCCGAAACTCCCTTTCGTTGCCCATGCCCGCTCAATCAAGCAGCACCCCGGAATTCGCCCTGCGCCTGGAAGGTGTGGCGCTAGGCTACGGTGATTTCACCGTCTTGCGCGACATTTCCATGGACGTCCGGGCAGGCCAGGTGGTGGCGGTCATGGGCGGTTCGGGTTCCGGCAAGACCACGCTGCTGCGCGCGGCGACCGGCCAGATCACCGCCCAGCAAGGCCGGGTGCTGGCATTCGACCAGGACATCGGCCAGACCTCGAGCACCGGCCTGCAGTCCCTGCGCAAGCGCATGGGCGTGCTGTTCCAGCAGGGCGCGCTGTTCACCGACCTGAACGTATTTGAAAACGTGGCCTTCCCGCTGCGTGAGCACACCAAAATCGACGAAGCCGAGCTCACCGACCGTGTGCTGGACAAGCTGGACGCCGTCGGCCTGCGCGCCGCCGCCCACCTGAAGGTGTCCGAGATTTCCGGCGGCATGGCCCGGCGCGTGGCGCTGGCGCGCGCCGTGGTGCTCGAACCCGAGCTCATCCTGTACGACGAGCCCTTCGCCGGGCTGGACCCGATCTCGCTGGGCATCACCGCCCGCCTGATCCGCAACCTGGCCGACCGCCTGGGCTGCGCCTCGGTGCTGATCACGCACGACGTGCAGGAATCCTTCGCCATCGCGGACCAGGTCTATCTGGTGGGCCGCGGCACGCTCGCCGCCGCCGGCACGCCGCAGACGCTGGCGGCCTCGCAGGACCCCTACGTGCAGCAATTCCTCAAGGGCCAACCCGACGGTCCCGTCGCGTTCCAGTATCCCGAAACGCCCGCCTTCCAGAAGTGGCTGTCCCAACAGAAAGGGCGCAAAGCATGAGCGGCTCCAACAACGCCATCGCCGTGCTGGGTCACTGGGTACGCTCCCGCGTCGCGGCCATCGGCTATTTCACCCGGTTCTTCGGCGCCATGCTGGCGCGCAGCGGCATCGCGCTGTCGCGGCCGCGCCTGGTGTCGCAGCAGGTCCATTTCATCGGCAATTATTCGCTGCTGATCATCGCCGTTTCCGGCATGTTCGTCGGCTTCGTGCTGGGACTGCAGGGCTATTACACGCTGAACCGCTACGGCTCCGAAGAGGCGCTGGGCCTGCTGGTCGCCCTGTCGCTGGTGCGCGAGCTGGGACCGGTGGTCACCGCGCTCCTCTTTGCGGGCCGCGCCGGCACCTCGCTCACGGCCGAGATCGGCCTGATGAAGGCGGGCGAACAATTGTCGGCCATGGAAGTCATGGCCGTGGACCCCATCCGCCGCGTGCTGGTGCCGCGCCTGTGGGGCGGCATCATCGCCATGCCCATCCTGGCGGCGGTGTTCTCCATGGTGGGCATCCTGGGCGGCTGGGTCGTGGGCGTGCTGCTCATCGGCGTGGACGCCGGCGCCTTCTGGTCGCAAATGCAAAACGGCGTCGACGTCTGGAAAGACGTCGCCAATGGCGTCATCAAGAGCGTGGTCTTCGGCGTCACGGTGACGCTGGTCGCGCTCTACGAGGGCTGGCAGGCCAAGCCCACCCCCGAAGGCGTCGCCCGCGCCACCACGCGCACCGTGGTCATGGGCTCCCTGGCGGTGCTCGGGCTGGACTTCCTGCTCACCGCCCTGATGTTTGGAAATTGATACGGATCGATCATGTCTCGCGAAAAAACCGACTTCTGGGTAGGCCTGTTCGTATTGCTGGGCGCGATCGCGCTGGCATTCCTGGCGTTGCGCGCCGGCAACTTGAGCACGTTTTCCTTTGCCCCGACCTATACGGTGACAGCCAACTTCGATAACGTAGGCGGCCTCAAGGTGCGCGCGCCGGTCAAGAGCGCCGGCGTGGTGGTGGGACGGGTCGCGGGCATCTCCTTTGACGACAAGACCTACCAGGCGATCGTCTCGGTCAACCTGGAGACGGCCTACCAGTTTCCGAAGGACTCCTCGGCCGCCATCCTGACCTCGGGCCTCCTGGGCGAGCAGTATCTGGGCCTGACCGCCGGCAGCGAAGAAGAGAACTTTACCGACGGCGGAAAAATCCGCTATACACAAAGCGCCGTGGTCCTGGAACAACTGATCAGCCAGTTCCTGTACGGGTCGGCGGAAAAGCAAGGCTCGACCGCCGCGCCGGAACCTGCCCCCAAGGCGCAGGATTAAGACGCGGCTTATTCAGGCCGTTACAACGCAGGCCGTTACAACGACAACGCTGTGCCTTGCCGTCGCAATAACATAAGAAATGTTGATAGGGATACCCGGATCATGAACAAGAAAGCAATTTCCCGCATTGCCACCGTCGCAGCGGCGGGCGCGCTGATGGCCGGTTGCGCCGCCCCGAAGAATCCGGATCCGCGCGACCCCTGGGAAGGCTTCAACCGCGGCGTCTACCAGTTCAACGACACGGTGGACCGCGCGGTGTTCAAGCCGGTCGCCCAGGCCTACACGTTCGTGACGCCGCAGCCGGTTCGCAGCTGCATCCACAACATCTTCAGCAACGTCGGCGACCTCTGGTCCGGCACCAACAGCTTCCTGCAGGGCCGCGGCCACGACTTCGTCAACACGCTGGGCCGGTTCCTCTTCAACACCACCATGGGCGTGGGCGGCTGCTTTGACGTCGCCTCGGCCAATGGCGCGCGCAAGATCCCCAACGACTTCGGCACCACGCTGGGCGTCTGGGGCTTCAGCCAGGGTCCGTACCTGGTGCTGCCGTTCTTCGGCGCGTCCAGCGTGCGCGACGGCGTCGGCCTGGTGGGCGACCTCTACGGCACGACCTACGGCTACATGGGCGTGGACTCTATCGACAACGTGCGCCTGCGCAACTCGCTGTGGGGCCTGCGCATCGTCGATACGCGCGCCAACCTGCTCGACACCACCGATACGATCGACCGCGTGGCGCTGGACCCGTACAGCTTCGTGCGCGACGCCTTCCTGCAGCGCCGCGCCGCAATGGTGCTGGGCCACCGCGTGGACGAAGAATCGGCCCTGCCCAACTACGAAGACGACGGCGAGGACGCCGCGCCGGCCGCGCCAGCGCCTGCGCCGGTCCCCGCGACCAAGTAAGCTGTCGGATTGCGCTTACGGTACTGAAGGAGTTTTGATGCGATTTTCCGTTCCCTCCCTGCTGCAGCGACTGGTGTTCACGGGCCTGCTCGGCCTGGCGACCGCCACGGCCGCGCAGGCCAAGCCGGACCCCAATGGCCCGCCCGAACAGTTCGTGCTGGCCGCCGCCACCCAGGCCCTGGATGTCCTGAAGGCCGACGGCGCGGTGCGTGCCGGCAACATCGCCCGCGTCAACGAGGTCGTCGACCAGTACATCCTGCCGTACGTCAACTTCCAGAAGACCACGCGCCTGGCCGCCGGCCGCTACTGGCGCCAGGCCAGCGACCAACAGAAGACGGCGCTGGCCGAGGCCTTCCGCGGCACGCTGATTCGCACCTACAGCGGCGCGCTGACTCGCGTCACGTCCAGCACCAGCATCACCGGCCTGCCGTTCCGGGGCGACCCCAAGGCCGACGACGTCGTCGTGCGCACGCTGATCAGCCAGTCCAACAGCCAGCCCGTCGGCGTGGACTACCGTCTGGAAAGGACGCCCCAGGGCTGGAAGATCTATGACATGAACGTCGAGGGCATCTGGCTGATCGAGAACTACCGCAACCAGTTCGCCCAGCAGATCAACCAGAACGGCATCGACGGCCTGATCCAGGCGCTGAACCAGCGCAACAAGTAAAGATCGGTCCCGCCTTGCATCGGCCCGGCGCGCCCCTTCGGGGGGCCGCCGGGCCGATTGTTTTGGGGACGCAACAATGCGCCGCCCACACCGCCCCTGGGGCCTTACGGGGTGGCTGTCACCTCGCGCTTATATAATGGTCAATTCGCTCTTTTCGGGCCCCTTACCCCCGTCATGTCCGCCGTCAGCCTAGAAAACGTCTCAAAGATCTACTCGCCGCGCCAGCGCGGCTGGCAGAAGCTGCTCGGGCGCACGCCCCGTCCCGGCTTCCAGGCGCTGGACAACGTCAGCCTGAATATCGAGCACGGCGAATTCTTCGGCCTGCTCGGGCCCAACGGCGCAGGCAAGACCACGCTCATCTCCATCCTGGCCGGCCTGGCCCATGCCACCGCGGGCCGCGCCACGGTCTGTGGCTACGACGTCGTGGCCGACTACAAGTCGGCACGGCGCGCATTGGGCGTGGTGCCGCAGGAACTGGTCTACGACCCGTTCTTCACAGTCCGCGAGACGCTGCGCATCCAGTCCGGCTATTTCGGCCTGCGCAAGAACGACGACTGGATCGACGAAATCCTGTTCAACCTGGGCCTGGCCGACAAGGCCAATTCCAACATGCGCGCCCTGTCAGGCGGCATGAAGCGGCGCGTGCTGGTGGCGCAGGCGCTGGTGCACCGGCCGCCGGTCATCGTCCTGGACGAGCCCACCGCGGGCGTGGACGTGGACCTGCGCCGCACGCTGTGGGAGTTCATCTCGCGCCTGAACAAGGCCGGCCACACCATCATGCTCACCACCCACTACCTGGAAGAGGCCGAGGCCCTCTGCAACCGCATCGCCATGCTCAAGGGCGGGCGCATCGTGGCGCTGGACACCACCCAGGCCCTGCTGGCGCGCGTGGGCGGGGTGGACCTGGAAGACGCCTTCGTGCGCATCATGCACCAGGACGACGATGCCGCCCCCCGCGCCCTGCAACCCGAAGAGATCTCCTCATGACCCAGCCCGCCACGCCCGCCGGCCAGCCGCTGGTGCAGCCCCGCCTGGACGCCGGTTCCGGCTTTCCGACCCTGCTGCGCAAGGAACTGCTGCGCTTCTGGAAGGTCAGCTTCCAGACCATCGCCGCGCCCGTCATCACGGCGCTGCTGTACCTGCTGGTCTTCGCACACGTCCTGGAAGGGCGAGTCACGGTGTACGGCACCGTGCCCTACACGTCCTTCCTGATCCCCGGGCTCATGATGATGAGCATGCTGCAGAACGCGTTCGCCAACCCGTCCTCGTCGCTCATCCAGAGCCGCATCACCGGCAACCTCGTCTTCATGCTGCTGCCGCCGCTGTCGCACCGGGACATTTTCGGCGCCTACGTGCTGGCCGCCATCGCGCGCGGCCTCGCGGTCGGGCTGTGCGTGTGGGCCGTGGCGCTGTTCTTCGTGCCGCTTGCGCCCGCCCATCCGCAGTGGGTCCTGGTCTTTGCCGTGCTGGCCTGCGGCATCATGGGCGCGCTGGGCCTGATCGCGGGCCTGTGGTCCGAGAAATTCGACCAGCTCGCGGCCTTCCAGAACTTCCTGATCATGCCGGCCACCTTCCTGTCCGGCGTGTTCTATTCCATCCATACGCTGCCGCCGTTCTGGCAAAGCGTCTCGCACTGGAACCCCATCTTCTACACCATCGACGGATTCCGCTACGGCTTCTTCTCGGTGTCGGACGTCTCGCCCTGGCACAGCCTGGCGGTGGTGACGGGGGTGTTCCTTGCGCTCTCGACTTACGCGCTGCGGCTCCTGGCCAGCGGCTACAAACTCAGGAACTGACGTCCATGCTTCCCACTCCCGCGCAAGTCCGCCAATACATCGCGGACGGCCTGCCCTGTGAACATCTCGACGTGCAGGGCGACGGATCGCACTTTGACGCCGTCATCGTCAGCACGGCCTTCGAAGGCAAACGCCTGATCCAGCGCCACCAGCTCGTCTACGCCGCGCTGGGCGACCGCATGAAAGCCGAGATCCACGCCCTGTCGATGCGCACCCTGACCCCCGCCGAATACCAGAAAGCGGGCGAATGATGGACAAGCTACGCATCACCGGCGGCGCGCGGCTGCACGGCGAGATCTCGATTTCCGGCGCCAAGAACTCGGCTCTGCCGATCCTGTGCGCGGGCCTGCTGACCGCCGACACGCTGGTCCTGTCCAACGTGCCGCGCCTGAACGACACCGGCACCATGCTGCGCCTGCTCGCCCGCATGGGCGTGCGCGCCGAGCGCGGCGACGACGGCGTGGTCACGCTGCAGGCGGCCAACGTCGACAACCTGGAAGCGCCCTACGACCAGGTCAAGACGATGCGCGCCTCCATCCTGGTGCTGGGCCCGCTGGTCGCGCGCTTCGGCGAGGCCCGCGTCAGCCTGCCGGGCGGCTGCACCATCGGCCAGCGGCCGGTCGACCAGCACATCAAGGGCCTGGCCGCGCTGGGCGCGGAAATCAGCATCGAGCACGGCTTCGTCGTGGCGCGCGCCAAGCGCCTGAAGGGCGCCTCGATCCGCACCGACATGGTCACCGTCACCGGCACAGAAAACCTGCTGATGGCCGCCGTGCTGGCCGAAGGCCGGACCGTCCTGGAAAATGCGGCGCGCGAACCTGAAGTCGTCGACCTGGCCGAGCTGCTCATCAAAATGGGCGCCCGCATCCAGGGCCACGGCACCGACCGCATCGTCATCGACGGCGTGGACCGCCTGCATGGCGCCGAGCACCGCGTCATCTCGGACCGCATCGAGGCCGGCACGTTCCTGTGCGCGGTCGGCGCGGCGGGCGGCGACATCCTGCTCAAGAACGCCGACGCCGGCATCCTGGGCGCCACCCTGGACAAGCTGGCCGAAGCCGGCCTGACCATCGAGACCGGCCCCGACTGGATCCGCGGCGCGATGGACAAGCGTCCCAAGGCCGTGGGCTTTCGCACGCACGAGTACCCGGGTTTCGCCACCGACATGCAGGCCCAGCTGATGGCGCTGGACGCCGTGGCCGAGGGCACGTCGGTCATCGTCGAAACCATCTTCGAAAACCGCTACATGCACGTGCAGGAGCTGCGCCGCATGGGCGCCCAGATCGACATCGACGGCCACACCGCCATCGTGCGCGGCGTGCCGCGCCTGTCGGGCGCCAGCGTCATGGCCACCGACCTGCGCGCGTCGGCCAGCCTGGTCATCGCCGGCCTGGCCGCCGACGGCGACACGCTGATCGACCGCATCTACCACCTGGATCGCGGCTACGACCAGATGGAAGTGAAACTGCGCGCCCTGGGCGCGGATATCCAACGCGTTACCGGCAAGGAACAGGCTCGATGAGCAATGCCCCCGTCACCCCCCTGACCCTGGCGCTGTCCAAGGGCCGCATCTTCGAAGAAACCATGCCGCTGCTGGCGGAAGCCGGCATCGAGGTCCCCGAGAATCCGGAAAGCTCGCGCAAGCTCATCCTGCCCACCAGCGATCCCGGCCTGCGCCTGATCATCGTGCGCGCGTCCGACGTGCCCACGTACGTGCAGTACGGCGCGGCGGACCTGGGCATCGCGGGCAAGGACGTGCTCATCGAGCACGCCAAAGAGCAGCCCGGCGGCCTGTACCAGCCCATCGACCTGAACATCGCCAAGTGCCGGCTGGCCGTGGCCGTGCGCAACGGCTTCGACTACGAGGCGGCCGTCCACCAGGGCGCGCGCCTGCGCGTGGCTACCAAGTACGTGCAATCAGCCCGTGAACACTTCGCGGCCAAGGGTGTGTACGTCGACATCATCAAGCTGTATGGTTCGATGGAACTGGCGCCGCTGGTCGGGCTGGCCGACTGCATCGTCGATCTGGTGTCCACGGGCGGCACGCTGCGCGCGAACGACCTGGTCGCCGTGGAGGACGTCATGCCGATCTCCTCGCGCCTGATCGTCAACCAGGCCGCCCTGAAGACCCGCGGCGACCGCCTGCAACCGCTGCTGGACGCCTTCGCAAGAGCCGCCTCCCGCAACGTCTGACTCCCGCCCGCCGCGCCCGGCGCGGCGGCCGTTACCGTTACCTGCTTTGCTCCATGACGCCATGGCCCTGATCAATCGTCTCGACTCCCGCGATCCCGGATTCAAATCCGCCCTGTCCAAGCTGCTGGCCTTCGAGGCCACCGAGGACGAATCCATCGACCGCGCCGCCGCCAGCATCCTGGCCGACGTGCGCGCGCGCGGCGACGCCGCGCTGGTGGAATACACGCAGCGCTTTGACCGCATGCCGGACGCGACGGCCCATACGCTGGAAATCCCCAAGGCCGACTGGCATGCGGCCCTGGCCGCGCTGCCGGCCGCCCAGCGCAACGCGCTGGAAGCCGCCGCCGACCGCGTGCGCGCCTACCACGAGCGCCAGCGCGCCGAGACCTGGACCTACACCGAAGCCGACGGCACCCTGCTGGGCCAGCAGGTCACGCCCCTGGACCGCGTGGGCCTTTACGTGCCCGGCGGCAAGGCGGCCTACCCGTCATCGGTGCTGATGAACGCCATCCCGGCCAAGGTCGCGGGCGTGCAGGAACTGATCATGGTCACGCCCACGCCCGACGGCGTGCGCAATCCCATCGTGCTGGCCGCCGCCGCCATCAGCGGCGTGGACCGCGTCTTCGCCATCGGCGGCGCGCAGGCCGTGGGCGCGCTGGCCTACGGCACCGACACCGTACCGGCCGTGGACAAGATCGTCGGACCGGGCAACGCTTATGTCGCCGCCGCCAAGCGCCGCGTCTTCGGCGTGGTCGGCATCGACATGATCGCCGGCCCCAGCGAAATCCTGGTCATCTGCGACGGCAAGACGCCGGCCGACTGGATCGCCATGGACCTGTTCTCGCAGGCCGAGCACGACGAACTCGCGCAATCCATCCTGCTGTGCCCCGACGCCGCCTTCATCGAAGAGGTCGAAGCGTCCATCGCGCGCCTCCTGCCCACCATGCCGCGCGCCGACATCCTGCGCGTCAGCCTGGCCAACCGCGGCGCGCTGATCCAGGTCCGCGACCTGGACGAGGCCTGCCAGATCGCCAACGACATCGCCCCCGAGCACCTGGAGATCTCCACCGAGCAGCCCGAGGTCTGGACCGCCCGCATCCGCCACGCCGGCGCCATCTTCATGGGCCGCTTCAGCTCCGAAGCCCTGGGCGACTACTGCGCCGGCCCGAACCACGTGCTGCCCACCTCGCGCACGGCGCGGTTCTCGTCGCCGCTGGGAGTCTATGACTTCCAGAAGCGTTCCAGCCTGATCCAGGTCTCGCACGCCGGCGCCCAGACGCTGGGCCGCATCGCCGCCGAACTGGCGCTGGGCGAGGGCCTGCAGGCGCACGCCGCCAGCGCCCAGTACCGGGTCGACAAACCATGAGCCTGCCGGGCCGCCCCAAGGGCGAATACCGGAGTGCGCAGCACGAAGGCGGTCCAGTGCGCGCGGTTCCGGCGGCGGGCGTCGCCGGCCGCGTCAAAGGCACCGTCCGGGCCGACATCCTCGAACTGGCGGCGTATCCCGTCGCCCACGCCGAAGGCTGCATCAAGCTGGACGCGATGGAATGCCCGTACGAGCTGCCCGAGGCCGTGCGCGACGAGATCGCGCGCGCCGTCCGCGACACCCCGCTGAACCGCTATCCCTCCGCCGACCTGTCCGGGCTGCAGGCCGCCGTCAAGACGGCCTTCGGCATACCCGATGCGGCGGACGTGCTGTTCGGCAACGGCTCGGACGAGCTCATCCACATCATGGTGCAGGCCTGCTGCAACCCCGGAGATGTGGTCCTGTCGCCCTGGCCGTCGTTCGTGTATTTCGACATGGCGGCGCGCTTCGATCACGCCCGCTTCGTGGGCGTCCCGCTGACCGATGATCTGACCCTGGATCTGCCGGCCATGCTGGCGGCCATCCGCGAACACCAGCCCAAGCTCGTGTTCCTGGCCACGCCCAACAATCCCACCGGCGGCCTGTGGTCGCCCGAGGACGTGGACGCCATCATCGACGCCGCGCCGGGGCTGGTGGTGATCGACGAGGCCTACCAGCCGTTCGCCGGCTACACCTGGATGCCGCAGGTGCTGGACGCGCCCAACGTGGTGGTCATGCGCACCGTGTCCAAGATCGGCCTGGCGGGCCTGCGGTTCGGCTACCTGGCCGGCCATCCCGCCTGGATCGCCGAGCTGAACAAGGTGCGCCCGCCCTACAACCTGAACGTGCTGACCCAGGCCACCCTGCAAGCCGTGCTGCGCCACAAGCCGGTGCTGGACGAGCAGGCTGCCCGGCTCCGCGCCGACCGCGAACCGCTGGCCGCGGCCCTCGCGCAACTGCCCGGCGTCAGGGTATTCCCTTCCGCCGCCAACTTCATACTTGTTCGCTTTTCCGGCAAGCTGGACGGCAACGCCGTGCATCTGGCGCTGAAAGCGCGCAAAATATTGATTCGCAACTTCTCCAACGCCCACCCGCTGCTGGCCGACTGCCTGCGCATCTCGGTGGGCGCCCCGGCCGAGAA
The DNA here is from genome assembly GCF_900108985.1 of Achromobacter sp. NFACC18-2. NCBI lineage: Bacteria > Pseudomonadati > Pseudomonadota > Betaproteobacteria > Burkholderiales > Alcaligenaceae > Achromobacter > Achromobacter sp. NFACC18-2. Next base: position 296,821 of record NZ_FNYM01000002.1, read on the forward strand.
CGCCGCCTTGCTATCCGCCCTGCAAGAGATCTTGAGTGCTTAACATGCGTACCGCAGAAATCACCCGCAACACCAACGAAACCCGCATCCGCGTGGCCATCAATCTGGATGGCACCGGCAAGCAGACGATCGACACGGGCGTGCCCTTCCTGGACCACATGCTGGACCAGATCGCGCGCCACGGCCTGATCGACCTGGACATCAAGGCCGAGGGCGACCTGCACATCGACGCGCATCACACGGTGGAAGACGTGGGCATCACGCTGGGCATGGCCATCGCCAAGGCGGCGGGCACCAAGGCCGGCCTGCGCCGCTACGGCCACGCCTACGTGCCGCTGGACGAAGCGCTGTCGCGCGTCGTGGTGGACTTTTCCGGCCGTCCCGGCCTGGAATACCACATCCCCTTCACGCGCTCGCACATCGGCAGCTTCGACGTGGACCTCACCCGCGAATTCTTCCAGGGCCTGGTCAACCACGCGCTCATCACGCTGCACATCGACAACCTGCGCGGCTTCAATGCCCACCACCAGGCGGAAACCGTCTTCAAGGCCTGTGGCCGCGCGCTGCGCATGGCCCTGGAAGTCGACCCCCGCATGGGCGACGTCGTGCCCTCCACCAAGGGCGTGCTGTAAGGTACGCCCCCCAGGTACGCAATCAACTCCGCACCGCACCAGGCAGACCGAAGTGACCACTATCGCCATCGTCGATTACGGAATGGGCAATTTCCACTCCGTCGCACGCGCCCTGAAATACGCCGCGCCTGACGCCGACATCCGCATCTGCAACCAGCCCCAGGAGATCGCCGCGGCCGACCGCGTGGTGTTCCCGGGCCAGGGCGCCATGGCGGACTGCATGCGCACGCTGAACGAATCCGGCCTGCGCGACGCCGTCGTGCGCGCCGCCCGCGAAAAGCCCCTCCTGGGCGTCTGCGTCGGCGAACAGATGCTGTTCGAGGCCAGCGAAGAAGGCGCCACGACCTGCCTGGGCCTGTTCCCGGGCGTCGTGCGCCGCTTTTCCGGCCCGCGCTTCGCGGACCTGATCCCCGCCGACGACGAGGCCTGCCTGGCCGACACCGGCGCCGCGGGCCTGGCCGACACCCGCCCCGAGCGCCTGAAGGTGCCGCACATGGGCTGGAACAAAGTCCGCCACACGCGTTCTCATCCCATCTGGGACGGCATTCCGGACGACTCGCACTTCTACTTCGTCCATAGTTATTACGCCGATCCGGCCGATTCCGGCCTGACAGTTGGTGAAACCGATTACGGCGTCACCTTTACCTGCGCGGTGGCGGCAGCTAACATTTTCGCGGTGCAGTTCCACCCCGAAAAGAGCGCCGAGCACGGTTTGCGCCTGTATCGCAATTTTGTAGACTGGCAGCCGTAGGCCCCGAGCCCGCGTGCGCCAGCCCGTTCAACCCCATTATTTTTCTTGCTGCCAACCATGCTGCTGATCCCCGCCATCGATCTCAAAGACGGGCGTTGCGTGCGCCTGCGCCAGGGTGACCTGGACGATGCAACGGTGTTCTCCGAAGACCCCGCCGCCATGGCCAACCGCTGGCTGGACCAGGGCGCGCGTCGCCTGCACCTGGTCGACCTGAACGGCGCCGTCGCCGGCAAACCCAAGAACGAAGCCCCCATCAAGGCGATCCTGGAGGCCGTCGGCGACGACATCCCCGTCCAGATCGGCGGCGGCATCCGCGACCTCGACACCATCGAACGCTATCTCGACGCCGGCATCTCCTACGTGATCATCGGCACCGCCGCGGTCAAGAACCCGGGCTTCCTGCAGGACGCCTGCGGCGCCTTCCCCGGCCAGATCATCGTCGGCCTGGACGCGCGCGACGGCAAGATCGCCACCGACGGCTGGAGCAAGCTGACCCGCCACGACGTGCTGGATCTGGCCAAAAAGTTCGAAGACTACGGCTGCGAAGCCATCATCTACACCGACATCGGCCGCGATGGCATGCTGTCGGGCGTCAACGTCGAAGCCACGGTCCGCCTGGCCCAGCACGTGCGCATCCCCGTGTACGCATCGGGCGGCATCGCCGGCATCCAGGACATCGAAGCCCTGTGCGCCGTCGAAGAAGAAGGCGTCGAAGGCGCCATCCTGGGCCGCAGCATCTACGAAGGCACGCTCGACTTCCAGGCCGCGCAGGCGCGCGCCGACGAACTGGCAAAATGACCACATCAAGCAGCACCCCCGGGGCCGGCGCACCTGTGCAGAACGCGCTGACCCGCCGCATCATTCCCTGCCTGGACGTCACGGCCGGCCGCGTCGTCAAGGGCGTGAACTTCGTCAACCTGCTCGACGCGGGCGACCCCGTCGAGATCGCCCGCCGCTACAACGAGCAGGGCGCCGACGAACTCACGTTCCTGGACATCACGGCCACCAGCGACGGCCGCGACCTGATCCTGCCCATCATCGAGCAGGTCGCCTCGCAGGTGTTCATTCCACTGACGGTGGGTGGCGGCGTGCGCCAGGTGTCCGACATCCAGCGCCTGCTCAATGCCGGCGCCGACAAGATCAGCATCAATAGCGCCGCGGTGGCCAATCCCGACCTCGTCCGCGCCGCCTCCGACTACCACGGCTCGCAATGCGTGGTGGTGGCCATCGACGCGCGTCGCGTCTCCGCGCCCGGCGAACCGGCACGCTGGGAAGTCTTCACCCATGGCGGCCGCAAGGCCACCGGCCTGGATGCCGTGGCCTGGGCGCGCCGCATGGCCGCCTATGGCGCCGGCGAAATCCTGCTCACCAGCATGGACCGCGACGGCACCAAGTCGGGCTTCGACCTGGAACTGACCCGCACCGTCTCGGACGCCGTGCCGGTGCCCGTCATCGCCTCCGGCGGCGTGGGCAACCTGCAGCATCTGGCCGACGGCGTCACCACCGGCCGCGCCAGCGCGGTGCTGGCCGCCAGCATCTTCCACTTCGGCCAGCATACCGTCGGCGAGTGCAAACGCTTCATGGCCGAACAAGGTATCGCAGTACGATTGGACTGATTATGAGCAACGAACCCGCCTGGATGGCCGATGTCGTCTTCGACGAAAACGGCCTGATCCCCGCCATCGCCCAAGACGCCGAAAACGGCCAGATCATGATGGTGGCCTGGATGAATCGCGAATCCCTCGCCGAGACGGCCGCCACCGGCCGCGCGGTCTACTGGTCGCGCTCGCGCCAGCGCCTGTGGCGCAAGGGCGAAGAGTCCGGCCACGTCCAGGAAGTGCATGAACTGCGCCTGGATTGCGACGGCGACGTGGTCCTGCTGAAGGTCCACCAGGAAGGCGGCATCGCCTGCCACACCGGCCGCGCGAGCTGCTTCTTCCGCCGCCTGGAAGGGCAGACGGACCACGCTTCCTGGGTCACGGTGGATCCGGTGCTCAAAGACCCGGAACTCATCTACAAATGACCGATCAAACCCTGAGCGCGGCCGAGGTGCTGGCCCGCATTGCAGACACCCTGGAATCCCGCCGCCCCCAGAACGGCGGCGACCCCCAGGCCTCCTACACGGCCAAGCTGCTGGCCAAGGGCCCCGATGCCTTCCTGAAGAAAATCGGCGAAGAAGCCACGGAACTGGTGATGGCCGCCAAGGACGGCGTGCCAGAACGCATCGTCAGCGAAACCGCCGATCTGTGGTTCCATTGCATGGTGGCGCTGACGCATTTCAACCTGCGACCCGAAGACGTGCTGGCCGAACTGGCACGCCGCGAAGGCCTGTCGGGTCTGGCCGAAAAGGCCAGCCGCCCGCAAGACTGACCCCGGACCCCGAACTCATGAGCGACAACTGCCTGTTTTGCAAGATCGCCGCTGGCGACATCCCGTCCAAGAAGGTCTATGAAGACGAGGACTTTGTTGCATTTCACGATATCAATCCCGCCGCGCCGGTACATTTACTGCTGATCCCTCGACGTCATGTCACATCCATGCAGGATATTACGGGCGAGGACGCAGATTGGTTGGGTAGAATGATGTCGTTGGCGCCGCGGCTTGCCGCCGAGAACGGTTGCCGTCCGGGCCCTGATGGCGGATTTCGCATCATGATCAATTCTGGCGTCGAAGGCGGCCAGGAAGTCCCGCATCTGCATTTCCACATCATCGGCGGCTCGCGTCCCTGGAAAGGGCGCGTGGCTCCCACTGCGTAATTCGGAGAAACATCATGGGTAGTTTCAGCATTTGGCACTGGTTGGTCGTTCTGGTCATCGTTGCGCTGATTTTCGGCACCAAGAAGCTGCGCAACATTGGCGGCGACCTGGGCGGCGCGGTCAAGGGCTTCAAGGAAGGCATGAAGGACGCCAACAGCGACAAGCCCTCCGAACCCATCGCGCAACAGCGCGTGAGCGGCGATACCATCGACGTGCAGGCCAAGGAAAAATCCAACTCCTGAGCGCCAGCCAGCCTCCCTCCGGGCCAGCCCTGAACGGGCCGGCCCTCATTGCTTCAATTCCCGAGCGGCCGTCGAATGTTTGATGTCAGCCTCACTGAACTGATGGTGGTCGGCGTCGTCGCCCTGATCGTCATCGGCCCCGAACGCCTGCCCAAGGTGGCCCGCACTGTCGGCCATCTGCTGGGGCGCGCGCAGCGTTACGTCAATGACGTCAAATCCGATATCCAGCGCGAAATCGAGATCGACGAACTTCGCAAGTTCAAGTCCGAGATGGAAGACGCCGCCCAAGGCGTGCAGCAATCGCTGAACGAAACGCAGGCCTCGCTGCAGGAACCCGTGCAGCAGTTCCGCGCGGAACTCGACGAAGTCGCCCGTGAAGCCAGCGGCAAGGCCGCGCCGGCCGCCGCGGCCGCCACGCCCGCCGACGCCACGCGCACCATCGCCCCGCCGGGCCAGAATCAGAATCTGGACCTGGACCTGCCCGCCACGGAACCCGCGCCCGTTCCGGCAGCCGCCCCCCAACAACCCGCCCCGGCGCCCCTAGCGCCCAAGGCTGACGACGCCGCGCCCGCCGCCAAGCCCGTCTCGCCCTCCGGAACCCCGTCGTGACCCAGGACGCATCCCAAGAAGAAGGCCAGCAGGAGACGTTCATCTCCCATCTGGTCGAGCTGCGCACCCGCCTGCTGCGCGCCGTCGGCGCGGTGGTGGCCGTGTTCATCGTGCTCTTCATCTATCCCGGCGCCTCCGCCATCTATGACGTGCTGGCCGCGCCCATGCTGGCCTCGCTGCCGGAAGGCACGCGCATGATCGCCACGGGCGTCATCACGCCGTTCATGGTGCCGGTCAAAGTCACGATGATGGCCGCGTTCATCCTGGCGCTGCCCGTGGTGCTGTACCAGGCCTGGGCCTTCGTGGCGCCCGGTCTGTACCGGCATGAAAAGCGCCTCGCGCTGCCGCTCATCGTTTCCAGCACCTTCCTCTTCATCGCGGGCATGGCGTTCTGCTATTTCGTGGTGTTCCGCACGGTGTTCCACTTCATCGCGACGTTCGCGCCGCAGTCCATCACCCCGGCGCCGGACATCGAGGCCTACCTGAGCTTCGTCATGACGATGTTCCTGGCGTTCGGCATCACGTTCGAAGTCCCCGTTGCCGTGGTGCTGCTGGTGAAGATGGGCGTGGTCGAACTCTCCAAGCTCAAGTCCGCGCGCGGCTACGTGGTGGTGGGCGCCTTCGTCATCGCCGCCGTGGTCACGCCACCGGACGTGGTCAGCCAGTTCATGCTGGCGGTGCCGCTGTGCCTGCTGTATGAGGTCGGGCTGATCTGCGCCCGCATGGTCACCCCGAAAGCGAGCGCGCCCGAAGAGGACGCCGCCTCCGGCTCCCTGACCGAACGTCACTGACGCCACCCGGGAAGCGGTTGGACGGCCTGGACGGTCTGCGCAAAATCAGACCGTTTCACCCTTGTCGACCCATGGCTGCAATCCTACATTGCAGTCATGTCGCTCTCCCAAAGACTGCGCACCCTCATGCGGTGGCGCGGCATCCATAGCCAGAACCAGCTCGCGCGCCTGTCCGGCGTGCCGCAGTCCTGCATCCATCGCATCCTCACCCGAGAAGACCGCTATTCGCCGTCCCGTCACACGGTCGTACGCCTGGCGCAGGCCCTGGACACCAGCGTGCCCTGGCTGACGGACGGCGTCGTGCCCGCCGCCGCGCCCGGGTCCGCTTCAACGCCCCGGCTGCAGGACGCCGCCACCGCCCGCCTCGACGGCTATTGCGCAGAAATCTGCGCGCGGCTGGGCCCACAGCCCGACAGCACCAAAAAGCTGATCCTGGCCCTGGTGCGCGAAATCTCCGACAAGCAGGACGGCCGCGCCGCGCCCCCGCCGCTGCGCAAGCGTCTCTAGCGCGGCTTGCCCGGCCGCGTGCCCACCACGACCGCCAGCTCCGCCGGCTTGCCGGCCCGCAGCACGCCCAGCGTGGCGCGCTGACCCGGCGGCAGTTGCGCAATTTCCGACAACAGCGCCGTGGTGTCCGTTACCCGCTTGCCATTGACCGACTGGACGATATCGCCCACCCGCAAGCCGGCGCGCGCGGCCGGACCGTCGCGCATGATGCCGGCAATGATCACGCCCGTGGTGTCGCGCGACAGCTCAAAGGCCCGCGCCAGTTCCGGCGTCACGTCCTGTGGCTCGACGCCGAGCCACCCGCGCTTGACCGAGCCGGTCTTGACGATGTCATCCATGACCTTGCGGGCGATCTCAATGGGCGTTGCAAAGCCGATGCCCATCGATCCGCCCGATTCCGAATAGATCGCGGTGTTGATCCCCACCAGGTTGCCGTAGGCATCGACCAGCGCGCCGCCCGAGTTGCCGGGATTGATCGCCGCGTCGGTCTGGATGAAGTTCTCGTAGGTGTTCAGGCCCAGGCCATTGCGGCCCAGCGCCGAGACGATGCCCTGCGTGGTGGTCTGTCCGACGCCGAACGGGTTGCCGATCGCCAGCACCACGTCGCCCACGCGCAAGCCCTTGTCCGGCGCCAGCGTCGCGGCCGGCAGGGACCGCAGCTTTTCCAGCTTGAGAACCGCCAGGTCGGTGTCCGGGTCCGCGCCCACCACCTTGGCGGTGTCGCGCCGCCCGTCGCGCAGCGCCACCTCGATGGCGTCCGCGGCCTGCACCACGTGGTAGTTGGTCAGCACGTAGCCGTCCTGGTTCACGATCACGCCGGAACCCAGGCTGGTCGAGGCCTCGCGGCGGCTTACCCCCGGCACCTGCCCGAAAAGCTGGCGCAGCACCGGATCGTCGGGCAGCGGAATCAGCGGCACGTTCACATGCTTGGTGGTAAAGACATTGACGACCGAGGGCGCCGCCTTCGCCACGCCGTCGGCGTAGGACACCGCGCCCACGTCACCCGCAGGCGGCCGCCCGCCCGCCGCCGCGGCCTGCTGGACCGCGCCCGGTCCGTTCACCCGCAGCAGGTCGGGCCGCAACGTCGTCACCACGAATAGAATAGCCAGGCAGACCGTGACGGCCTGAGCAAAGATCAGCCAATATCGGCGCATGATTCTGATAGGACTAGCAATGAATAAAGTGGACTCCCGCGTCCTGGCCAACTGGCTGGACGACACCCTGCAGGCGGCCCGTTTCAAGGACTACTGTCCCAACGGGATGCAGGTGGAAGGCCGATCCGAGGTCGGACACATTATCACCGGTGTCACGGCCAGCGAAGCATTGCTGCGCGCCGCCGTCGAACGCGGCGCGGATGCGGTGCTGGTGCACCATGGCTGGATGTGGCGCAACGAAGACCGCCGCGTCATCGGAACGCGCCGCACGCGCATGGCCCTGACCCTGAAGAACGACCTGAACCTGTACGCCTACCATTTGCCCCTGGATGCGCATCCCACCCTGGGCAACAATGCCCAGCTCGCGCGCGTGCTGGGCCTGGCGCCCGCGCGGCGCGACGACGGCGCGCCGCTGACCTGCGGGCAGGATGGACTGATCTGGCTGGGCCAGGCGACCGGCGTGCAGACGCTGGGCCAGCTTGGCGAGCGCGTCGCGCAATCCCTGGGCCGCCAGCCGCTCGTCGTGGGAGACCCGGACCTGCCGCTGGAGCAGATCGCCTGGTGCACCGGCGGTGCGCAGGGCATGATGGGCGACGCCGTCGACGCGGGCGCCAGCGCATACATCACCGGCGAAGTCTCGGAATCCACCGTGCATCTGGCGCGCGAGACGGGCGTGGGCTTCATCGCGGCCGGCCACCACGCCACCGAGCGCTACGGCGTGCAAGCCTTGGGGCAGGCGGTGGCCGAACAGTTCGGCATCAAGGTCGAATTCGTGGATATCGACAATCCGGCCTGAAGCGGGCGTTGACCCGGCCCAAATCCGGCCCACGCAATAAACAAAGCGCCCGACGGGCGCTTTGCTGTTTTACGGCTGCGGCCGCTTGAGCAGGTCGCGGATCTCACGCAGCAGGGCCACGTCTTCCGGCGTCTTGGCCGGCGCCGGCGCTTCCTCCGCCTTGTTGCGGGCCTTGTAGATGGCCTTGACCATCCAGAAGATCACAAAGGCCAGCAGCACGAAATTGATGATGATGGTGACGAAGTTGCCCCAGGCGAACACGTTGGCGCCGGCCTTGGTCAGATCCGCGTAGGTCATCGGTCCGGCATAGCCTTCGGGCATCGACAGCACGAGGAACTTGTTTGAAAAGTCGACCGATCCGCCAAGCAGGAAATTGACGAGAGGCATGATGATGTCGCGGACCAGCGAGTCGACTATCCTGCCGAAAGCGGCGCCAATGATGACGCCGACGGCCAGATCAACCGCGTTGCCCTTGACTGCGAAATCTCGAAATTCTTTGACGAAACCAGTCGCTTTGCTCATAAAAGCACTCCATTCGTGATACGCCTGAGGGTAGGCTGGCCTATAATACGCGGTTGCTATGTTGTTACATATTCCCGCGAACCCGATGCCGCAGAAGTGATGCTACTCGTAGAGCGGGCGCATCAACAAGGATAGGAAGATGAGTCAGGATACGCTGGTGCATGATGATGACGGTGCGGTTGATCCCAACCTGCCACCTGATCCTTCGCGACGTTTCTGGGTTACCACCGCCTGTGCTGTGGGTGGCGTAGCAGGAGTCGCAACCGCAGTACCGCTTGTGAGCACGTTTTCCCCCTCCGAAAAAGCCCGCGCGGCCGGGGCGCCCGTTGAAGTGGATGTCGGCGACATTCCTGTCGGCTCCATGAAAACGGTCGAATGGCGCGGCAAGCCGGTGTGGATCATGCACCGCTCCCCCGAGCAGCTCGCCAGCCTGAAGACGCTGGACCCCCTGCTCGCCGACCCGCAATCCAAGCGGCCCGGCTTCACTCCTCCCTATGCCGAAAACGAAGGCCGCTCGCGCAAGCCCGAGCTCTTCGTTTGCGTCGGCATCTGTACCCACCTGGGCTGCTCGCCCACCGCGCACTTCGAAACGGGTGGCGGCGGCGGCCTGGGCGCGGATTGGCAAGGCGGATTCCTCTGTCCCTGCCACGGCTCCACGTTCGACCTGGCTGGCCGGGTCTTCAAGAACAAGCCCGCTCCCGATAATCTCGAAGTCCCGCCGTACCAGTACCTCACCGATACCCGCATCATCGTGGGCGTTGATGAAGACAACAAGGCCTGACGCTCGCGTCGCGCTTTTTTCCCGATCTACGTAAGTAAAAACAATACGCCACGTATTAGAGAAGGAGCCGTTACATGGCTGGCGAGAAAACCGTCGAGACGACAGGCCTGTTGGGCTGGCTGGACCGGCGCTTTCCGGTGACCTCCACCTGGAAAGCCCATCTGTCCGAGTACTACGCACCCAAGAATTTCAACTTCTGGTATTTCTTTGGCTCGCTGGCGCTACTGGTGCTGGTGCTGCAGATCGTGACCGGCATCTTCCTGGTCATGCACTACAAGCCGGACGCCGAGCGCGCGTTCCAATCGGTCGAATACATCATGCGCGAGGTCCCGTGGGGCTGGCTGGTGCGCTACATGCACTCGACCGGCGCGTCCATGTTCTTCGTCGTCGTGTACCTGCACATGCTGCGCGGCCTGCTTTACGGTTCCTACCGCAAGCCGCGCGAACTGGTGTGGATCTTCGGCGTGGCGATCTTCCTCTGTCTGATGGCCGAAGCGTTCTTCGGCTACCTGCTTCCCTGGGGCCAGATGTCGTACTGGGGCGCCCAGGTGATCGTCAACCTGTTCGCGGCCATCCCGTTCATCGGCCCTGAACTGTCGATCTGGATCCGCGGCGACTACGTCGTGTCCGACGCCACCCTGAACCGCTTCTTCGCCTTCCACGTCATCGCCATTCCGCTGGTGCTGATCGGCCTGGTGGCGGCGCACCTGGTGGCGCTGCACGAAGTCGGCTCGAACAACCCGGACGGCATCGAGATCAAGCAGGGCCCCAAGGACAAGTACGGCCGCCCCAAAGACGGCATCCCGTTCCATCCCTTCTACTCGGTGCATGACCTGGTGGGCGTGGCGGGCTTCCTGCTGGTGTTCGCGGCCATCGTGTTCTTCGCGCCGGAAATGGGCGGCTACTTCCTGGAGTTCAACAACTTCATTCCCGCCGATTCGCTGAAGACGCCCCCGCACATCGCGCCGGTCTGGTACTTCACGCCGTTCTACTCGATGCTGCGCGCCACCACCGACGAATTCACCTGGGTGCTGGCGGGCGCGGCGGTGCTGGGCGCCATCGTGCTGTTCGCCAAGAGCAACCTCAAGGGCTTCCTGCGCGTCGCCGTCCCCGGCATCCTGATCGTCGTCGCGGTGCTGCTGCGCGTCATCGACGCCAAGTTCTGGGGCGTGGTGGCCATGGGCGGCACGGTCGTGATCCTGTTCTTCCTGCCCTGGCTCGACCATTCGCCGGTCAAGTCGATCCGCTACCGCCCCACGTGGCACAAGTGGATCTACGGCATCTTCATGGTCAACTTCCTGGTGCTCGGCTACATCGGTACGCAGCCGCCCAGTCCGCCGTTGAACCTGACCTCGCAGATCGGCACGCTGCTGTACCTGGCCTTCTTCTTCCTGATGCCGGTATGGAGCCGCCTGGGCACCTTCAAGCAAGTGCCCGACCGCGTCACGTTCCACGCCCACTGAGCCCACGAGAATAACGGACTAACCATGATCAAGAAGCTGATTGGTGCCGTGGCCTTGATGCTCACGTGTACCGCTACATTTGCCGCCGGAGGCGGATTCCCGCTGGACAAGGCGCCTTACCGCGTCAACGACATGGCATCGCTGCAAAACGGCGCCAAGCTGTTCGTCAACTACTGCCTGAACTGCCATAGCGCATCCTCGATGCGCTACAACAAGCTCAAGGACATCGGGCTGACCGACCAGCAAATCAAGGAAAGCCTGCTGTTCACGGGCGACAAGATCGGCGACATGATGCACGTCGCCATGACGCCCAAGGACGCCAAGGCTTGGTTCGGCACGACGCCGCCGGACCTGTCCGTGATCGCCCGCGCCAAATCCGTGAACGCCGGCCCCTCGGGCTCGGACTACCTGTACACGTACCTGCGCACCTTCTATCGCGACACCTCGCGCGCCACGGGCTGGAACAACCTGGTTTTCCCGTCGGTCGGCATGCCCCACGCCCTCTGGCAGGAACAAGGTCCGCGCGAGCTGACCACCGTCGCCATGCACGAGGTCGAAGGCAAGAACGGCGCCCCCAAAACCTGGGAACGCGTCACGACGGTGTACGATTCGCAGGGTTTTGCCACGGTCAAGGCCGAACCGGTAGCCAACTACCACGGCCATGCCACCTTCGATGCCAAATTCAAGGCCGCCAACCCGGCCCAAACCGCAACATACGACAACGACGTCGCTGACCTGACCGCATTCATGTCCTGGATGGCTGAACCCGTCCAGACACTGCGTGTCCGCATCGGCGTCGGCGTCATGTTGTTCCTGCTCCTGTTCTTCTTTGTAACGTGGCGCTTGAACGCCTCGTACTGGAAACACGTGCGCTAACCGCAACGCCCCGCCAGGTTCCCCAGCCGCCTCCCTTTTTCTATCGGGGACGGAAGAGGCGGATAGGGCTGTACGCCTATCCCGCCTGGCAATTGGGGCCAGCGCCTGCTAGATTTAGGCGCTGGCCTTTCGTTTTTCATAAAGGACTTACCGCCATGATGGTGCTCTATTCCGGAACCACGTGTCCGTTTTCGCAACGCTGCCGCTTCGTGTTGTTCGAAAAGGGTATGGATTTCGAGATCCGCGACATCGACCTGTACAACAAGCCCGAAGACATCTCGGTGATGAACCCGTACGGTCAAGTGCCCATTCTGGTCGAACGCGACCTGGTGCTGTACGAATCGAACATCATCAACGAGTACATCGACGAACGCTTCCCGCACCCGCAGCTCATGCCCGCCGACCCGGTCATGCGCGCCCGCACGCGCCTGTTCCTCTACAACTTCGAGAAGGAACTCTTCGTCCACGTCTCGACGCTGGAAGACCGCAGCGCCAAGCCGGACGAAAAGAAGCTCGCCAACGCCCGCCAGAACATCCGTGACCGCCTGGCCCAGCTGGCGCCCATGCTGCTCAAGAACAAGTACATGCTGGGCGAGGAATTCTCCATGCTCGACGTGGCCGTCGCCCCGCTGCTCTGGCGCCTGGACCACTACGGCATCGAACTGCCCAAGAATGCGGCCCCGCTGCAAAAGTACGCCGAACGCATCTTCTCGCGCCCGGCCTACATCGAAGCGCTGACGCCTTCGGAAAAAGTGATGCGTCGTTGAGGCTGGCTGTGTGATGGGTGAAACTTCGACCAAACCGTATCTGATCCGCGCACTGCACGAATGGTGCACCGATAACGGCTACACGCCGTACATCACCGTGCAGGTCGACGAGCACACCATGGTGCCCGTCGCCCACGTGCGCGACGGCCAGATCACGCTGAACGTGGGCACGCTGGCCACCAACCGCCTGGTGCTGGGCAACGAATTCATCGAATTCCAGGCCCGCTTCAGCGGCGTGACCGAAAACGTCTACGTTCCCGTGGGCGCCGTCAGCGCCATCTACGCGCGCGAAACCGGCGCCGGCATGGGCTTCGAGGTCCAGCCCTACGAGCCTCCGGAAGCGGGCGCCCAGGGCGTCACGCCGGACACCGCCGCCCCCGAGGGCTCCGACGCCAATCCCGCCCCGGGTGGCGACGACGGCGACGACGATGAACCCAAGCGTCCGCGCCTGACCATCGTCAAATAACGTCCCCACAAGAGGGCCTGCATTTTTTTCATTACAATGCAGTCCCTGCGCGTGCCCCGGCACGCCGCGCCGGTGTAGCTCAGTTGGTAGAGCAGCTCACTTGTAATGAGAAGGTCGAGGGTTCGATTCCTTTCACCGGCACCAATGAAATACCCATGAAAAGGCCGATTCCGCGTGAATCGGCCTTTTTTTTTCATCATTGCCGCATCGCGCCTTTCCGTGCTGCGATGGACAGGTGGCAACGGGGCGCTCCACCGTCTGATTTGGAGATCACCAAGCGTTCGAGCCGCCTTCGTTTGCACGGCCGCGAGCTAGAATCCTGCCTTCTCAGACCTGTGGAGGCCGGGCGGCATGAATTCCTCTCATCTTCCTGGCGCACGACGAAAGCGCTTCTGGCAAAAGAAGTGGCCGCGCGAAATGCTATTCAATGGTCCCCCGATAATCGTGGCAGGCTCAGCCGCAATAAAGAGTTTTTTGAACGCGACGATGTGGTGGAAATTGTTGGTGCGGGCACCAAAGCTATCAGCGACTTCGTCACGAAAAGGTATTGATATGAAGACTGTCACCAAGCGCCCCGCCGACGCCTTCGTCAAAGAGTCCAAGCTCGTATCCAAACCGGGCGCGTTTATGAAGGTCAGGGAGCTTACGCTTACCGAATTCGGCCTGCAGGCGATTACTACCGGTAGCGCCGGCATCAGGCAAGGGGCGCGCGAAGATGCGGGTCCGCCTTCACCGCTGAAAAGAATGGTTCCGGCGGGAAATTGAAAATGGGAAGTCCTCGGACTTCCCTTTTTCGTTCCGCTGAGCAAATCAGACGTGCGTGTCTTGCCCCACGCCCGCTCGCCCATCACCCCAGCGGCGGCAACATATCAAACCCCAGCACCATCACCAGCCCCACCACCGACACGATCGACTGCACCACCGAGATCGTCTTCGTGGCCTCGCCCATGGTCATGCCGAACGATTCCTTCACCATCCAGAAGCCCGCGTGGTTGGCGTAGTTGAAGAAGAGCGATCCGCAGCCGATCGACAGGGCGAGCAGCGGCAGGTTCAGGCTGGGGTCGGCGCCCGCCAGCGGCGCCAGCAGGCCCGCGGCGCCGACGATGCCGACGGTGGCCGAGCCGGTGGACACGGACAGCAGCATTGCGATCAGCCAGCCCAGGATCAGCGGCGGGAACGCAAACTGATGGGTCAGGTGCACGATGGCATCGCCGACCTTGGCGCTCGTCAATACCTGCTGGAATGCGCCGCCGCCCGCGATGATGAGCATGATGCCTGCGATCGGCTTGAGGCTCTGGCCCAGCGCGCCGCGCAGCTTTTCGGCGTCGCCGCCGCGCAGGAAGACCAGGGTGACGGCTGCGAACAGCACGCCAAGCAGCATCGCGACCACCGGGTTGCCCAGGAAGGCGGCCACGTGCGTCACGCTGGAATCCTTGGGCAGCAGCATCTCGGCCAGCGCGTGCACCAGCATCAGCAAGGCAGGCAGCAGGGCCGCCAGGACGCCCAGGTCCACGCTGGGCGCGTCCTGGCCCGCGCCGCGTTCAGTGCCGGAGGTGAACTGTTCCAGCAGCGCCTCGTCCGGGCGCGTGGTCATGCGCGGCGCGATGAACGCGCCATACAGCGGTCCGCCGAAGATCATGGCGGGCAGGGCGGCGATGAAGCCGTAGATCATGGTCGGCCCGACGGTGGTCTTCAGCGTGGCGATCGCGGTCAGCGGACCGGGATGCGGCGGCACCATGCCGTGCATCGCGGCCAAGGCCGAGATCACCGGCACGCCCACGTAGACATAGGCGGACCCCTTGAAGCGTTCCTGGCTTTCCAGCTTGCGCGCCACGCTGAAGATCAGCGGCAGCATCACCACCAGGCCCACTTCGAAGAACATCGGAATGCCGATGACGAATGCCACCAGCGTCATCGCCCAGGGAATCATGCGGGGCGAGGTGTGGCGCAGGATCGCATTGGCCAGGCGCTCGGTCGTGCCTGAATCCGCCAGGATCTTGCCCAGCATGGCGCCCAACGCAATCACCACGCCGACGGCGCCCAGCGTCTTACCGGCGCCGTCCGTCAGATTCTTGACGATGGCAACCGGAGCCATCCCGGTTGCGAAGCCGACGCCGATGGACACGATCAGCAGCGCCAGCAAAGGATGCATGCGGATACGGGAGACGATCAGCCCGACCAGGACCAGAACGCTCACCAAGGCGGTGAGCAGCAATTGAATGTCGAACGAAGACATGGTTGAACCCAGAAAAATCGAGAGAGGTCGCGAGCCTTTCCGGGGCCATGATACGGGATCAGCTTGACGCCCGGCTGGCAAGCGCGGGGGCCGAAGCATCGGGGCGGGGTCTGCGCAGGCGCATCGCGCCTGTTCCCTACAGACAACTGAACGCGACGCCGTCGTTCGCGGGTCGTCGCGTGCGCGGTTTGCCTATTCGCGCGCCTCAGTCCGGCTTGATCCCGGCGGCCTTGATGATCGCCACGTTGCGCTCGAGCTCGGATTCCACCTTGCGGCGGAACGTCGCCGGGTCGGAAAAGGTGGCGTCAAAGCCCAGTTCCCGCAGCTTGGCGCGCGTGTCGGGTTCGGCCATGACCGCTTCGATCTCCTTGGACAGCCGCGCCACGACGGGCGCCGGCGTGCCGTGCGGCATGACCACCCCGAACCACGTCTCGAAGTCGTAGCCCGCGACGCCGCTTTCGGCGACCGTGGGCACGTCCGGCACCAAGGACGAACGCACGTTGCCCGTCAGCGCCACCGCGCGCGCCTTGCCTGCCTTGATCTGCGGAAGACTGGCCACCAGCGTGTCGATCGACAACGGAATCTGGTTGCCGATCAGGTCCGTCATGGCGGGTGCGCTGCCGCGGTAGGGCACGTGCAGCAGCTTGGCGCCCGTGCGCTGGGCCAGGGATTCGCCCGCGATGTGCGGCGTGGATCCGTTGCCGAAGGACCCAAAGCTGAGCGGCTGCGACGCCGATTTGCTGGTGATGTCGGCCACGGTGCCGATGCCGGTCTGCGGATTGGTCAGGATCACGAACGGCGTGCTGCCCGCAATCGCGACATACTCGTAGCTCTTGAGCGGGTTGTAGTTGAGGTTGGAATAGAGCAGCGGGTTCAGCGTGAAGGTGGGCGCGCCCGTGATCATGAACGTATAGCCATCGGGTGCGGCCCGTGCGACGGCCGTTGCGCCGATGCTGGTGTTGGCGCCCGGCTTGTTCTCGACCACCACGGTCTGGCCCATTCGCGCGCCCAGCTTGGCGGCGAACAGGCGGCCGATGACGTCCGTCGATCCGCCCGGCGGGAAGGGCACGACCATGGTGATCGGCTTGCTGGGATAGTCCTGCGCCAGGGCCAGCACCGGCGCGGCGGCCAGTACGCACAGCGCGATCGCGCGAGCGATGGGTTTGCTCATTGAAATTCCCCTTGTGTGGTTTGTCAGGTGTTCAGTTGGGCAGCACAGGCGCCTGGCGCCAGTACTGCGTGGCCTGTTCGAATGCGTGGGCCAGTTGCAGCAGGGCGCGCTCTTGCCGATAGCGCCCGACAATCTGGATGCCGACGGGCAGGCCGGTCTCGGTAAAGCCACAGGGCACCGAGATCGCGGGGTGGCCCGTCAACGACAGGTAATAGCCCGAGCGCATCCAGTCGATGTAGTTCTGCATCGGCGTGTCTTCGATGCGCTGCACGGTTTCCTGCTCCACCGGGAAGGGCAGCACCTGGCTGACCGGCCCGATCATGAACTCATACGTCTGCATGAACGCATGCATGCGGGCGAACAGGGCGGCGCGGTCGCGCTCGGCCTGCACGACGGCGGTTGCCGGCTGCGTGAGCCCCAGTTCGATGTTCCAGATCACCGAGTCCTTGAGCAGATGACGATGCTCGCGCAGCGCGGCCTCGTAGCCCACGGCGAAGGTCTGCGCGCGCAGCGCCTGGAACGACGCGTCCGCGCCGGTGAAGTCGGGGCAGGCGGGTTCCACCACGGCGCCCAGGTCGGCAAAGACCGGCAGATGGCGCTCCAATGCGCGCTCGACGGCGGGCTCGACGGGCAGGCCGCCCCATGTCGGCGCATAGGCGATGCGCACGCCCTTGAAATCGCGCGCCAGGCTGTCCAGGAAGCGATTTGGGTCCTGGTCGATGGCCAGCGGGTCGCGCGCGTCGACACCGGCCGTGGCGGCGAGCAGGAGCGCCACATCGGCAACGGTACGCGCCATCGGCCCGGCGACCGTCAGGGTGTTGTACGGGCTGGCGGTGGGCCATTGCGGCACGCGTCCCGGAGACGGGCGCAGGCCCACCACGTTGCAGAACGAGGCCGGATTGCGCAGGGACCCGCCCATGTCCGTTCCGTCGGCCAGCGGCGCCATGCGTGCGGCCAGGGCGGCAGCCGCGCCGCCGCTGCTGCCGCCGGCGGTCATGCGCGGATCGTAGGGGTTGCGCGTGGGCCCGAAGACCGTGTTGAAGGTTTGCGAACCGGCCCCGAATTCCGGCAGGTTGGTCTTGCCCAGCGTGATCGCGCCAGCCGCGCGCTCACGGCTCACGATGAGGCTGTCGCGGTCCGGCACGAAATCGCGGTAGAGCGGCGACCCATAGGTGGTGCGCATGCCGGCGGTCAGGAACGAATCCTTGTGGACGATGGGCAGGCCGTGCAGCAGGCCCAGCGGACGGCCGGCGGCCTGGTGCGCATCGGCCTGCGCGGCGCGTGCCATGGCGCCTTCGGCGTCCAGCGTGACCACGGCGTTCACCGCGGGATTCCAGGCCGCGATGCGGTCCAGGTGCGCGGCCATCACGTCGCGGGCACTGACGCGGCCGGCGGCGATGTCATCGCGCAGCGCGACAGCGCTGAGGTCGCAAAGCGTCGACGTCGCGGGCCGGGTGGGGGTCGAAAATTCCATGTGTATTGCCATACGATACAAAGTATTGAATAATCAACTTTATAGTTGGTATTCCCCGCGCCAACAATCCGGGGAAACTAGCGCTTCCCCGTGGGCCGGTGGCATCGCCGGCCGCCTGATTCCTCGCCACGAGCCGCCATGACAACGCCCTCGCCAGACAATCCAGCCGCCTCATCGCAGGACGCCCCCGACCCCGCGGACGACCCGCTGTTCGTCGCATCGCTGGAGAAGGGCATGCGCGTGCTGGAGGCGTTCCGCGACGCCACCGACACGCTCGGGCTGACGGAGATCGCCGCGCTGACCCGCCTGGGCAAGAGCGCCGCGCAGCGCTTCGTGCACACCTGGGAACGGCTGGGCTACCTGAGCAAGGACGCCGCCTCGCGCCGCTACCGGCTCGGTCCGCGCGTCGTCGAGCTGGGTTATTTCTTCCTGCGCACCGACCGCCTGGTGTCCATGGCCGCCCCGCATCTGGTCGCGCTGCGCGACCGCTGCGGCCTGGCGGTGCACATGAGCGTGCTGGAGGGCGGCGACATGATCTACCTGCTGCGCCTGCCCAGCCGGCAGCTCACGCTGGCCGAAATGCTGCCGGGCCGCCGCATGCCGGCCTGGTGCAACAGCGGCGGCCGCATGCTGCTGAGCCAGCTCGACGACGACGCGGTTCGCCAGACGCTGTTGCGCGCGCCCCCGCGCGCCTTCACCCCGCGCACCGTGATCGAGCCACAGGCGCTGCTGGCCCTGATTCAGCAGGCTCGCGACGAGGGCTACGCGCTGACCGAGGACCAGGTGCTGCAGAACCAGGTCGGCGCCGCCGTGCTGCTGCGCGACGCGCGGGACGTGCCCCTGGCCGCCATCAGCGTCAGCGCCCCACGCCACGACTATCCCGCCGACCGCCTGCTGCGCGACATCGTGCCGCAGCTGTTCCGCACCGCCCATGCGATCCAGCACGGGTGACCGCGCAATTTATCGACCCGTTTTGCATTCTTTCGATTTTTTGTGCATAATTCGGCCCCTCTACCTGTTCCCCGATAGCTCAGTCGGTAGAGCGACGGACTGTTAATCCGCAGGTCGCTGGTTCGAGCCCAGCTCGGGGAGCCAAGAATTTGCAGTACCGCAGTACCCTTAAAAAAGCCCGCAACGTGTTTGCGGGCTTTTTGCATTGGCGCCCGCGCAGCCGGATGGGCGTTCGCCCGCATGGCGTAGCATGGCCAGGTCCGCTTCAACCCGATGCCCGCCATGCGTTCCACCCGATCCCTGCCGCCCCTGATCTCCCTGCGTGCCTTCGAGGCGACCGCGCGGCGCCTGAGCTTCTCGCAGGCTGCTGAGGAGCTCCACGTCACGCAGAGCGCCGTCAGCCATCACATCCAGCGCCTGGAATCGGAACTGGGCATCGCGCTCTTTGAGCGGCGCACGCGCGCCATTGCGCTCACCGCCCAGGGCCAGGCCTATTACGAACGCGTGCATGCGGCGTTCGAACTGCTGCGCCTAGGCACGGACGAAGCTCGCGCGCATGATCCGGCCCGCAAAACGCTTCAGAAACCGCTGCGGATCGGATTGCTGGCGTCGTTTGCCACGCGTTGGCTCGCCCCGCGCCTGCCGGCCTTTGCCGCCGCGCATCCCGGCATCGATCTGCAGCTGCAGCCCGATATCGCGTTGGCGGACGTGGCGGGCGGCGAGGTCGACGCCGCGATCCGCTATGGGCGCGGCGGCTGGCCCGGCGTGCGGTCCACGCTGCTGATGACAGAGCGCCTGTCCGTCGTATGCGCGCCCGCGCTGGTCGCCGGCCGGAAGCGGCCGAGGTCGGCGGCCGATCTGCTGCGTCACCCGCTCCTGGTCTCGCACGCCAGGCAACCCTTTGAATGGGACGCGTGGGCGCGCCTGCAGGGCCTGGACTTGAGCCGCGCAGGGACGGTGCGCCTGCACGACTACAACATCGTCGTGGAAGCCGCGCTCGCGGTGCAGGGGCTTGCCATGGGCCGCGAGCGCCTGATCGCCGCCCATCTGGCCAGCGGCGCGCTGGTGCAGGCGCTGCCGGGCGCCGTGCTGGAGGATCCACGCATCGGCTGGTGGTTCGTCACGCCGCGCGGCGTGTCCAGCGAGCCTGTCCAGGCCTTGCGCGACTGGCTGGCGGAAACGGCGGCCCAGGCGTCCCGCCGCCCCGTCGACACGCATTAGTTTTACTCATACGTGCAATGCAAGAATTGATTGGTCACGCGACGCCGCGACCGATACCATCGATAGCATCGGGGTAGCTTCCCGAATCGCTTCTCATCAACTCTCAGGTGATCCGATATGACCCGCAGCATTTCCGCCCGCGTTGCCGAACTTGGCTTGACCCTGGACGCCGCCGCCGCGCCGGCCGCCAATTACGTGCCCTTCGTCCTGGAAGGCAACCTGCTTTATATCTCCGGCCAGATTTCCCGCAAGGACGGCAAGGCGGCGTACCTGGGCCGGCTGGGCGACCAGGTGTCGGATGCCGACGGCGTGGCGGCCGCGCGCGCCTCGGCGCTGGGCATCCTGGCGCAGATCGCCGCCGCCACGGGCGACCGCCTGGACCGCGTGGCCCGCGTGGTCCGGTTGGGCGTGTTCGTGGCCAGCGCCCCCGACTTCAACCGCCACAGCGCGATCGCGAACGGCGCCTCGGACCTGATGGTCGACGTGTTCGGCGACGCCGGCCGCCATGCGCGCAGCGCCGTCGGCGTGGCGTCCCTGCCGCAAGGCGTGGCGGTGGAGGTCGAAGCCGTCATCGCGCTGACCCAGGCCTGATCCCGGCCGCCTGAAAGGACCCGCCATGACTGCCCCCCTCCCGCCGAGCACCGTGCAGGCGCTGCGCGCCATGGCGCCCGGCACGCAAAGCTCGGTGCACTTCAACCATGCCGGCGCGTCGTTGCCGTCCACCGCCACGCTGCAGGCGATCCATGCGCATCTGAAGCGCGAAGCGGCGCAAGGTCCGATGGAGGCCGGCGTCGCGGCGCGCGATCTGACCGAAGCGGCGCGCACGCTGGCGGCGCAACTGCTCAACGCCCAGGTCGATGAAATCGCGCTGACGGGAGGCAATTCGGCCGGGTGGGGCGCGGCTTTCGCGGCGCTGCCGGCGTGGCGGCCCGGCGACCGCATCCTGGTCGGCCGCCACGAATGGGGCGGCAACCTGGCCACCATGCGGCTCCATGCGGCGCGTGCCGGCGCCACGCTTGAGACCATTGCGTCGGACGACAGCGGATGCGTGGACGCGCAGGCGCTGGAGGCCATGCTGGACGATCGCGTGCGGCTGATCGCGCTGACCTGGCTGCCCGCCAACGGCGGTCTCATCAACCCGGCCGCCGCCATCGGACAGGTCGCGCGCCGGCACGGCATTCCCTATTTCGTCGATGCCGCGCAGGCAATCGGGCAGATCCCCATCGATGTGGAGCAGGTCGGCTGCGACGTGCTCAGCGGCCCGGGCCGCAAGGCCTTGCGCGGGCCGCGCGGAACCGGAATCCTGTACGTGCGGCGCGCCTTCCTGGACCGCCTCACGCCCGCCTTCGTCGATACGCATTCCGCGCCGCTCGACGCGGACGGCCAGCCCGTCCTGCGCCCGGACGCCGCGCGCCTGGAGTCCGCCGAGAACTCGCTGGCGCTGCGCTGTGGCCTTGCCAACGCCTTGCGCGAGGCGCTGGATCTGGGGCTGGACACGATCCGTGCCAGCATCGACGCCAACGCCCAGGCGCTGCGCGCCGAACTGGCGGCGATTCCCGGCGTCACCGTGCTGGACCAGGGCCGCGAAAAATCCGGGCTGGTCGCGTTCAACGTGGCAGGCCAGGACGCCGCGGACGTGCAGCGCAGGCTGGCGGCGCAGGGCATCACGATCGGCAGCAACGGCGTGCCCTACACGCCGCTGGACATGCAGGCCCGCGGCCTGGACCGGATCGCGCGCGCCTCGGTCAGTTACCTGACGAGCAGCGCAGAGATCGACCGCTTGCTGGAAGCCTTGCGCGCGCTGGCCGGCCAAACCTGCGCTGGGCGCGGTGCAGCGGGCTAGGCCCGCCCCGCCATCGCGCCGCGCCTGGCAAACGGCGACCACTTCGTGAAGACGAGCAGGTTGCCCAGCATCACCAATGCCAGCCCCGACAGCGCCTGGGGCGTCCACCGGTATCCCTCGACGACGGTGGACACGCTCAGCGCGACGACCGGGAACAACACCGTGCAGTACGCCGCCCGGGCGGGTCCCATGCGGCCCACCAGCGTCAGATAAGCGGTGAAACCGACGATGGACCCCGCCACGGCCAGGTACAGCAGCGCGCCCACGTAGGCCGGCGAAGGATCGAAGTCGAACGGCAGCCCCGTGGCCACGCAGCCGGCCAGCAGGATCGCCGCGCCGTAGAGCATGCTGTAGGCGTTGCCGGTGAGCGGCCGGATGCCGGCGCGCTGTTGCAACGACGACAGCATGTTGCCCGTCGAAAAGCACAGCGTGCCCAGCAGCGCAAACCCCAGGCCCAGCAGGGTTTCATGGCTGGCCTCCTGGCTCGCCAGCTCCGGCCAGAACAGCAGCGCCAGGCCGCAAAAGCCCAGCGCCCCCGCCGCCATGACGCGCGCCGTGATGCGGGTGCCGAACCACAGCCGCGCATTGACGGCGTTCCAGAGCGTCGCGGCGGAAAACACCACCGACACCAGGCCGCTGGGAATCCACTGCGTGGCCGAATAGAAGCACAGGAAATTCAGGCAGAACAGGCACAGGCCCTGGCCCACGCACAGCCAATGGCCGCGCCGGTCCAGCTTCTGCAGTTTGCGCATCAGCCGCAGCGCCGCGAACAGCAGCAGCCCCGCCAGCGCGAAGCGGTAGAAGATCGACACGGGAATGGCGACCACGCCGAGCTGCAGCTTGATGGCGATCCAGGTCGTGCCCCAGATCAGGACGGTGAGCAGGTAGAGGGAGAGATTCATGATGCGGCGCGCGCCGGGCTGCTGCGCAAAGGTCGAATACGGACGCCGGCGGCCGCCCCGGTCGCCGGGCATCCAGTGTGCGCCGGGCCGCCGCGCCGCGATTGCCGGTTCTTGCGCTTTTGTCCGAATCGGGCGCGTCGCGCGCGCGGGATCGCAGTAGCATTCCTTCCCATGGGCAACACCGCTACGGCCCCGGCCGATTTCTCCGTCTTTCGCACCCTGTCGCGCTCCACCGCGACGCTGCAGCGCGCCGCGTCGCTGGGCGAAGGCATGGCGATCTCGCAATGGTCGCGCACCGCCCGCGAAACGCTGGCCTACGACACGCCCGGCCATCACACGCTGTCGCTCTACCTGCAAGGCGGCGACAAGTCGTTCCGGGTCGGCCAGGACGCGCTGCATGGCGGCGCGGACAAGTTCTGCGTGCTGCCCGCCGAGCACCATTCGCGCTGGTGCATGAACGACAACGTGCATTTCCTGCACCTGTACATCGCGCCGCAGCGCCTGGCGCGCGAAGCCGTCATGCGGCTGGACTGCGAACCGCGCACGCTGGAGCTGCGCGACCGCACCTACATCCACGACGACTCGCTGATCGACGTCTGCCGCCGGCTGCTGGGTACCGACTGGAGCCAGCCGGCGGACCGCCTGGCCGCGAGCAGCGCGGCCGAGACCGTGCTGCACCACCTGCTGGGGCAGGGCGTCGCGCGCAAGACGCCGCAGCCCGCACGCGGCGGACTCGCCCCCGGCGTGCGCCGCCGCGTCATGGACTACGTGGACGCCCATCTGGCCGAGCCCCTGACGCTGGACGAACTCGCCGGCGTCGCGGCGCTGTCCACCTATCATTTCGCCCGCATGTTCCACGCCTCGTTTGGCGAGCCGCCTCACGCCTGGGTGCGCGGCCGGCGCCTCGCCCGCGCCAGAAGCCTGCTGGCGACGGGCAAGGGCGACCTGGCAGGGATCGCGCAAGCCTGCGGCTTCGGCAGCGCCAGCCACCTCGCGCGCGTCTTTCGCGACGCCATCGGCGTCACCCCAGGCCAGTACCGCAGCGCGCGCGCCGGCCACTGATACGGCGCGCTGGCAGGCCGTGTGCCGCACCGCGCGGTCTACAATGGCGCATCGCCCTAGCGGCCTCACTCGGCCTGATCCTGCCTGCACCGACGCGATGCCGTCCCCGACCTCTCGCGAACCTTCCCCCCTCGCCGATAGCGCCAGCCAGCGCCGCCTGGGCGCGCACTGGCTGGCCGAACTGATCCGGTTGCGCGAAGCGCACTGGGGCCCGCTGGAGGACGCGCAGGCGGTGCGGCAGGTGCGCCAGCTCGATGCCGACTTGCCATCGCGCATCCTGGCCCGCGCCACGCTGCTGGCCCAACGGGAAAACCTGATCCCCCTCGTCGAAGCCTGGCGCCGCAGCGCCACGGCCATGCTGGTCGTTCTCTTCCTGCTGGCGCTGGTCTCCGGCGCGGGCGCCGCCCTGGGCGCGCTGGGCGACGGCACGCGCCCGGTCAATGTGCTCTGGGCCATGGGCGCGCTCCTGGGCCTGCATGCGCTGACCTTCCTGGTCTGGCTGGCGAGCTTCCTGCTGCGGCCCTCGGCCGTGACCGGGCTTGGCCGCCTCTGGCTCTGGGCCACGCGCAAGCTGGCGCGCGGCCCGGACGGCGCGCTGGTGCCGCAGGCCTTCCTGAATCTGCTGACGCGCGCGGGCGCCTTGCGCGGCCTCTTCGGCAGCATCAGCCATCTGCTGTGGCTGACGGCGCTGTGCGCCGCGCTGGCGACCCTGCTCGTGGTGCTGTCCACCGCCAGCTACCGCTTCGTCTGGGCCACCACGCTGCTGGCGCCCGACACCTTCGTCTGGCTCACGCAGGCCATCGGCTGGCTGCCGGCCCATCTGGGCTTTCCCATGCCCGACGCCGCCACCATCCGCGCCAGCGACGGCACGCAAGTCCTGCCCGCCGCCGCGCAGGCGCAATGGTCGCTGTGGCTGATCGGCGTCGTGGTGGTCTACGGCATCGTGCCGCGCCTGATCGCCGGCGCGCTGTGCGCGGCGGCCACGCTGCGCGCGCTGCGACGCGTGCGCATCGATCCCGCACTCGCCGGCTTCTCGACGCTGCGCGACAGGCTCGAACCGCCCGCCCTGTCCACCGGCATCGACCGTCCGGTCGATCCTCTGCACGAACCGCGCGTGCACGCGCCAGCGCTGGAGGGGCTGGGCGGCCAGCCCGTGCTGCTGGGACTGGAATTGCCCGCGGACCTGGCCTGGCCCCCCGCGGACCTGCCTGACGGCATCCGCCAGGCAGGCAACCTGGATACGCGCGTCGAGCGCAACCGGGTGCTCGATGCGCTGGCCCAGTCCGCCGCCTCGCGCCTCCTGATCGCCTGCGACGCGCGCCAGACTCCCGACCGCGGCACCCTGTCGCTCATTGCGGACCTGTCCGCGCATGCGGGGCAGACCCGAGTCTGGCTGATCCTGCCTCACGCCGGCGCCGACACGCGCGCCGACCTCTGGCGCGACCGGCTGCTGGCGCTGGGCCTGCCCGCCGCCGCCATCCTGCAGACGCCCGTCGCGCCGCTGGACTGGCTGGAGACCGGCCATGGCTGACCCCCTCATCAAGATCGCCCTCGTCGGCCACACCAACACCGGCAAGACCTCGCTCCTGCGCACGCTGACGCGCGACACCAGCTTCGGCGAAGTGGCCGACCGCCCCGGCACCACACGCCACGTCGAAGGCGCGCGCCTGCGCCTGGATGGACGGCCCGTGCTCGAATGGTTCGATACGCCGGGCATGGAAGACAGCATTGCCTTGCTGGAGTACCTGGAGCGCCTGGACCGTCCCGGCGAACGGCTCGACGGTCCCGCGCGCATCCGCCGCTTTTTGGACACGCCCGAAGCGCACGGCCGCTACGAGCAGGAAGCGCGCGTCCTGACCAAGATGCTGGACTGCGATGCGGCGCTGTACGTCATCGACGCGCGCGATCCGGTGCTGGGCAAGCATCGCGATGAACTCGCCATCCTGGCCGCTTGCGGACGGCCCCTGCTTCCGGTGCTCAACTTCGTGAACGCGCCGGCGCACCGCGCCGACGAATGGCGCGACGCCATGGCGCGGCTGGGCCTGCATGCGGTGGTGGAATTCGACACCGTGGCGCCGCCGCTCGATGGCGAACAGCAGTTGTACGCCAAGCTCGGCGTGCTGCTGGACCGCCACGCCGGCGCGCTGGCGCGGCTGTCCGACAGCCTGGCCGCGCAGCGACGCGAGCGCCACGCCGCGGCCTACGAACTGCTCGCGGACCTGCTGATCGACGTCGCCGCGCTCCATCTGTCCAGCCCCAGCGACGACGGCGCGCTCGCCGCCGCTTCTGGCCTGCTGCGCGACCAGGTGCGCCAGCGCGAACAGACCTGCGTGAACGCGCTGCTGGCGCTCTACAACTTCCGCGCGGCGGATTACGCCGACGAAGCGCTGCCGCTGCAAGGCGAACGCTGGGGCATGGATCTCTTCCATCCGCAGGCGCTCAAGGACATGGGTGTGCAGGTCGGCATGGGCGCCGCCGCGGGCGCCATGGCCGGCGCCGCGGTTGATCTGATGAGCGCGGGCTTGAGCCTGGGAACCGGCATGCTGATCGGCGCCGCCGCGGGCGGGCTGTGGCAGGGCGTGGAAAAGCTCGGCAAGCGCGTCGCGGGCAAGCTGCGCGGCTGGCGCGAAATCAGCGTGGACGATGCCGTGTTGCGCCTGCTTGCGTTGCGCCAGCGGCAGTTGATCGAAGCGCTGGAACGACGCGGCCACGCCGCGCGCGAGCCATTGCGGCTAGACCTCCCGGCCGATGACGCATGGCGCAAGGGCCCTTTGCCGGAAGCCCTGAAGGAAGCGCGCAGCCGGCCCGAATGGTCGGCCCTGGGTAAACACTATGAAGACAGCGACCGCCGCAAGCGCGTGCTGCATGAATTGGCGAAAACCCTCGCATCCACGCCGCTGCCGGCCGATTGACCGGCAGCCCGCATGCCTCGCCGAACGCACCATTCAACGCATACGGCAAGCGCGTAATAACCCCAATCCAAACCGATTGACGCTTAAACGAATGCGTCGATAAGATTCGATCTGCATCGACGCGGGTCCGTCCCCGTCATGTCAATCACAAGGGGTTGGATCTATCGTGAAGTCGAAGTCCTGCGCAGTGATTCCCGGCGTCGCCGTCCCCGGCCCGTGCGCAGTTTGCGCCGCGCGCCGCCCGGCTCCCCCCCTTCCTTCGTCTTAAGCAGCAACGCCATGCCCCGGATCCCCATGGGGCCGGGGCCCTGTCACTTCTGTCGCGCTATCCGCGCACCACACGGAGCATGAGGGCTATGCGTACTTTTCACCACTTCAAGCAGGCGGCGCTTGCCGCTGCCGTGGCCGCCTCGCTGGCATTCAGCGCCGGCGCGGCTGCCAAGACCCTGCATTGGTCGTACCAGGGCGACGCCACGTCGATGGATCCGATGGCCCTGAACGAAACCTTCACGCTGGGCTTCCAGGGCAACATCTACGAAACGCTGGCCGGCTACGACGGCGACCTGAAACTCACGCCGCTGCTGGCCGAAAGCTGGGAAAACCCGGAACCCACCAAATGGGTCTTCAAGCTGCGCAAAGGCGTGAAGTTCCATGACGGCTCGCCCTTCACCGCCGACGACGTGATCTTCTCGTGGAAGCGCAGCCTGACGCCGGGCTCCGACATGAAGGGCTACGGCGCCAAGGCCACCGACATCAAGAAGGTGGATGACTACACCATCGAAGTCACCACGCCCACGCCCAACCCCATCCTGCCGCGCGAATGGGTGTTCCTGTACATCATGAGCAAGAACTGGGCGGAGAAGAACAAGACCACCGAGGCGACCAACGTCAAGGGCGACAACCAGGGCAACTACGCCAACCTGCACGCCAACGGCACCGGCCCGTTCATGCTGACCGAACGCCAGCCCGACGTGAAGACCGTGCTCAAGCGCTACGACGGCTACTGGAACAAGAACATCAAGACCAACATCGACGAGGTCATCTTCCAGCCGATCACGCAGGAAGCCACGCGTGTCGCCGCGCTGATCTCGGGTGAAATGGACGTCGTGCAGCCCGTGCCGGTACAGGACTGGAAGCGCCTGGAAGACGCCAAGGGCGTCAAGCCGCTGACCGCGCCCGAAGCCCGCGCCATCTTCATCGGCATGGACCAGGACCGCGATGAGCTCCTGTTCTCCGACGTGAAGGGCAAGAACCCGTTCAAGGATATCCGCGTGCGCGAGGCCGTCGTGCTGGCCGTCGACACCAAGGCCATCAACGAAAAGATCATGCGCGGCGCGGCCAAGCCGCTGGGCTCGCTCATCGCCACGTCCATCAACGGCTACGACGAATCCTTCGGCGCGCCGTACAAGCCCGATCCTGAACGCGCCAAGAAGCTGCTGGCCGAAGCCGGCTATCCCAAGGGCTTCACCGTCACCATGGACTGCCCGAACGACCGCTACGTCAATGACGAAAAGGTCTGCCAGGCCGTGGCCGGCATGCTGGCGCGCGTCGGCATCAAGATCAACCTGCTGGCGCAGACCAAGTCCAAGTACTTCGGCAAGATCCTGCTGCAGGCCGGCAACCAGACCAGCATGTACATGCTGGGATGGACGCCCAGCTCGACCGACGCGCACAACACCCTGCTGAACCTGACCTCGTGCCGCGACGCCAAGACGGCCGCGGGCCAGTTCAACCTGGGCGGCTACTGCAACAAGAAGGTCGACGAGCTGACCAACAAGATCGGCGTCGAAACCGATCAGGCCAAGCGCAACGCGATGATCAAGGAAGCCTTCGGCATCGTGCGCACCGACTTCGGCTACCTGCCGCTGCACCAGCAACCCATGTCCTGGGGCGTGAAGGAAAACGTCACCGTCACGCAGCGTGCCGACGACGTGCTCGATCTGCGCAACGTCGTGCTGCCGTAGCGCGGCGCTTGATGCAACCCCGGGCGGCTCGCGCCGCCCGGACGCACCCGGCCCAGCCCCCATTCCCGCCTCGCGTGCGGAACGCGGCCCGGTGCCATCCGAACAAGAGGGCTTCCTGAGATGCTTTCCTTTATTGCGCAGCGGCTGTTCCAGTCGGTGCTGGTGATGCTGACGGTGGCGCTGATCGCGTTCGCCATGTTCCGCTACGTGGGCGACCCGGTCGCCAGCATGGTCGGCCAGGACACGACGCCCGAGCAGCGCGCCCAGTTGCGCGAACAGCTCGGCCTGGACGATCCCTTCATCGTGCAGTACGCCCACTTCGTCGCCAACGCGGTGCAGGGCGACTTCGGCATGTCCTACCGCCATCGCCGGCCGGTCAGCGAATTGCTCGAAGAGCGCATGCCCGCCACGCTGGAATTGTCATTCGTGTCCGCCGTCATGGCGCTGGCGCTGGGCATTCCCATGGGCATCTACACCGCGCTCAAGCGCCACGGCGTGCTGTCCAAGGCCTTCATGGCGATCTCGCTGGCGGGCATTTCCCTGCCCACCTTTCTGATCGGCATCCTGCTCATCCTGTTCTTCGGCGTGCAGCTGCGCTGGCTGCCCAGTTTCGGGCGGGGCGACGTCGTGAGCCTGGGATGGTGGACCACCGGCTTTCTCACCAAGTCCGGCTGGCTGGCGCTCATCATGCCCGCCATCACGCTGGCGCTCTTCCAGATGACGCTCATCATGCGCCTGGTGCGCGCCGAGATGCTGGAGGTGCTGCGCGCCGACTTCATCAAGTTCGCGCGGGCGCGCGGCCTGCCGGAAAGGCTGATCAACTTCCGCCATGCGCTCAAGAACACGATGGTGCCCGTCATCACCATCACCGGCCTTCAGCTGGGTTCCATCATCGCCTTCGCCATCATCACCGAGACGGTGTTCCAGTGGCCCGGCATGGGGCTCCTGTTCATCCAGGCCATCAGCATGGTGGACATCCCGGTCATGGCCGCCTATCTGGTGCTGATCGCCTTCATGTTCGTGGTCATCAATCTGATTGTCGACCTGCTGTACTTCGTCGTCGACCCGCGCCTGCGCGTGCAGAGCAAGTGAATGGCGGTAAAAAAGGAAATCGCATGATCGCTCGCATCGCCCCCTTCTTCACGCGCGCCGCCGACAGCGACCTGTGGCACAGCTTCAAGCGTTCGCCCGGCGCCATCGTCGCCGCGATCGTCACGCTGGTCATCGTGCTCGGCGCGTTGTTCGCGCCGGTCGTCGCGCCCCACAATCCCTTCGATCTCGCGTCCCTGAGCATCATGGACGCCAACACGCCCCCGGCCTGGGAAGAGGGCGGCAGCCCCGACTTCCTGCTGGGCACGGACGACCAGGGCCGCGACATCCTGTCGGCAGTCATGTACGGCTCTCGCGTGTCGCTGCTGGTCGGCTTTGCCTCGGTGCTGTTCTCGATGGTGCTGGGCGTGACGCTCGGCCTCATCAGCGGCTACGCAGGCGGGCGCGTCGACAGCTTCATCATGCGCATCGCCGACGTGCAGCTCTCGTTTCCCGCGATCCTGGTCGCGCTGCTGATCGACGGCGTGGCGCGCGGACTGCTGCCGCGCGACATGCACGACCAGCTTGCGCTCTATGTGCTGATCTTCGCCATCGGGATTTCGGGCTGGGTGCAGTACGCGCGCACCGTGCGCGGCTCCACGCTGGTCGAGCGCAACAAGGAATACGTCCAGGCGGCCAAGCTGATCGGCATCGGACCCATCACCATCCTGCGCCGCCACATCCTGCCCAACGTCATGGGACCGGTGCTGGTGATCGCCACCATCCACCTCGCGATCGCCATCATCACCGAAGCCACCCTGTCGTTCCTGGGCGTGGGCGTGCCGCCCACCGCGCCGTCGCTGGGCACGTTGATCCGCATCGGCAACAGTTACCTGTTCTCGGGCATGTGGTGGATCTCCATCTTCCCCGGCATCGCGCTGGTTGCGCTGGTGCTGTCGGTCAACCTGCTGGGCGACTGGCTGCGCGACGCGCTCAACCCCAAGCTGCGCTGAGATTGCCATGGCCTTGTTGAACATCGAAGACATCCGTATCGAATTTCCCAGCCGCCGCGGCACGATGGTGGCGGTGGACGGCGTATCGCTGTCCCTGGAAAAAGGCGAGATCCTGGGCGTGGTGGGCGAATCCGGCGCGGGCAAGTCCACCATCGGCAATGCCGTCATCGGCCTGCTCGAAGCGCCGGGACGCCTGGCCGGCGGGTCGGTGCTGCTGAACGGCGAACGCATCGACACGCTCACGCCGGCGCAACAGCGCAAGGTCCGGGGCCGGCGCATCGGCATGATCTTCCAGGATCCGCTGACCTCGCTCGACCCGCTGCAGACCGTGGAAAGCCAGCTCGTCGAAACGATGCTGGTCCACCTGGACCTGTCGCACGACGCGGCAAAGAAGCGCGCCGTGCAGCTCCTGGCGCAGGTCGGCATCGACCAGCCCGAGCTGCGCGTCCAGCAGTACCCGCATCAATTCTCGGGCGGCATGCGGCAGCGCGTGGTGATCGCGCTGGCGCTATGTTGCAAGCCCGAGGTCATCATCGCCGACGAGCCCACCACCGCGCTGGACGTGTCGATCCAGGCGCAGATCCTGGACCTGCTCAAGAAGCTGTGCCGCGAAGAGCAGGTCGGCATGATCATCATCACGCACGACATGGGCGTGATCGCGGACGTGACGGACCGCGTGGCGGTGCTGTACCGCGGCAAGCTGGTGGAGCAGGGTCCCACCGCCAAGATCCTGGGCGACCCCGACCATGCCTACACGCGCAGCCTCATCTCGGCCGTGCCGCGGCCCGACATCAAGCTCAAGCGTTTTCCGCTGGTGACCTACATCGAATCCGTGAGGACGCCCGCGCAGCCGCTGGACCTGGCCACGCACTGGCTGGGGCAGCGCCGCGACTTCGGCAAGCGCACGGACGGCCCGCTGGTCCAGGTGCGCGACCTTTCCATGCGCTTCGTGCTCAAGAGCGCCTTTTTCAAGCGCAACCAGCGCACGCTGGACGCGGTCAAGCGCATCAATCTGTCGATCGGCGAGGGCGAGGTCTTTGGCCTGGTCGGCGAATCGGGATCGGGCAAATCCACCGTCGCGCGGCTGATCTCGGGCCTCTACACGCCCAGCGAAGGCTCGGTCACGTTCGGCGGGACCGACCTCACGGCGCTCAAGGGCGAGAAGGAACTCAATCCCTTCCGGCGGCAGATCCAGATGATCTTCCAGGATCCCTTTTCGTCGCTGAACCCGCGCATGCGCGTGCTGGACATCGTGGCCGAGCCCATCCGCTTCCACAAGCTCGCGGCCAGCGAGGCGGAAACGCGCCGCATCGTGGCCGACCTATTGGACGTGGTGGGCCTGGCCGACCGCGCCGCGGAACGCTTCCCGCACGAATTCTCCGGCGGCCAGCGCCAGCGCATCTGCATCGCGCGCGCGCTGGCCACGCGGCCGCGTTTCCTGATCTGCGACGAGCCCACCTCGGCGCTGGACGTGTCCATCCAGGCGCAGATCCTGAACCTGCTCAAGGACCTGCAGGAAGAGCTGGGCCTGACCATGCTCTTCATCAGCCACGACTTGCCGGTGATCCGCCAGATGTGCGATCGCGTCGGCGTCATGCGCCATGGCGAACTGCTGGAAGTGGCCGAAACGGAAGCCCTGTTCGAACACCCGCAGCACCCCTACAGCCAACATCTGCTTGGCCTCATGCCCCGCCTGCAGTCCATGTCCCGCGAAGGGCTGGACGTGGTGGGCTGAGACCCCGCGCAACCGGAGCCCTCCTGACATGACCGCGACACGACAGACCCTCTTCATCGGCGGCAAGGTATTCGACGGAATGGGGCGGATGCTGCCCGGACACGGCGTGCTGGTCGAGGGCGCCCGCGTGGCGCGGGTGGCGCCAGCCGGCGAGTTCTCCGGCTACGCGGGCGCGCGCGTGGACACCACGGGCATGACGCTCATGCCCAGCCTGGCGGACTGCCACGTGCACCTGGTCTACACGGGTGGCGCGGATCCCAACGCGCAATTGAGCAAGCAGGGCCCGGCACAGATCACGCTGACCGCGCTGGAGAATGCGCAGGCCAGCCTGCGCGGCGGCGTCACCGCGCTGCGCGACTGCGGGGGCAAGGACTACCTGGAATTCGGCGTGCGCGACGCCATCGCGCGCGGCGTTTTTCCCGGCCCCACCATTAAGGCGTCGGGCCGCATCATCTGCATGACGGGCGGCCACGGCAACCGGATCGGCCGCGTGGCCGATGGCTGCGAGGAAGTGGTCAAGGCGGTGCGCGAACAGGTTCACGCGGGCTGCGACCTCGTGAAGATCATGGCGACGGGCGGGGTCATGACGCCCGGCGTCAGCCCGATGGACGCACACTACAGCTTTGACGAGATGAAGGCGGGCGTGCACGAGGCCAAGCGCTTTCGCAAGAGCACGGCCAGCCACGCGCAAGGCACGCAGGGCATCCTGAATGCCGTGCGCGCCGGCATCGATTCCATCGAGCACGGCATCTTCATGGACGACGACTGCCTGCGCGAGATGCTGGAGGCCCAGACCTATCTGGTGCCCACCATCGCCGCCGTGCGCAACATCATCGCCAACGCCGACAACGGCATTCCCGCCTACGCAGTGGAAAAGGCTCGCGCGGTGGAACAGCGCCATCGCGAGTCCTTCCAGATGTACTACAAGGCCGGCGGGCGCATCGCGCTGGGCACGGACGCGGGCACGCCCTTCAACCTGCATGGCGAAAACGCCATGGAGCTGGCTTACATGGTGGAGTTCGGCATGACGCCGGTGGACGCCCTGATCGCCGGCACGTCGCGCGGGCACGACCTGATGGGCCTGGTTGACCACGGCGTCGTCGCCGACGGCAAGGTGGCCGACCTGCTGCTGGTGAAGGGCGATCCCACCGAAGACATCATGCAGGCAGCCGACAAGCGCTTCCATGTGGCCGTGCTGCGCAACGGCGAACTCGCGGCGGGGGCCTTGCCGTCCTGAACGCGGCGGGAAATGAAAACGGGCTGTCGTCATGACAGCCCGCCGCGGGTGCGCCCAGTCTTGCGGCGCACCGGTACGAAGTTCCAGCCGGTTTAGCGCGCGCCGCCCAGGACTCCGCCCATGACCATCATCATGAACTGTTCCAGCGGCATCTTCTTGCCGTTGAAGTCCACCTGGCCGTCAGCGTAGTTCAGGTAGGTCACGATGCTGTCGTTCTCCAGCTTGCCCAGGCCCATCGCGATGGCCATGGTGCCCACCATTTCAGCCTGACCCTTGGCGGTCTGCGCGGCCTGGTCGGCCGGCACGCCACGCGTCTGCGGCTCGATGGCCATCAGGTCGGCCAGGTTGGCCTTGGACAGCACCAGCTTGGCGTCCAGCTTGCGCAGGGCCTGCACCAGCATGTCGGAAAACTCGCCGTCCAGCGCGGCCGGCTTGGCCAGCGCCAGGTTCAGGTTGAACATGGACGTGCCGTTGGCGGTGCGCACTTCAAGCGGCGCCACGGCCAGCGTCGGATTGCCGGCCAGCAGTTGCTCCAGGTTGGTCTTGAGCACGGCGCGCTCTTCGTCCGTGAATTCCGGCGTCGTCTGTTCGCCCTGGCTTTGCAGCATGCGGCGCGAGGCGGCCTCGTAGACGTCGTTCAACGCCTTCAGCGCCTTGGAATCCAGGTTCTGCGCGTCGATGACGAGCTTCATGCCGGCCATGTCCTTGGCCTGCACGTTGATCATGCCGAAATCAACGGCCATCTTGGCGCCCATGGCCGGGCCGGCTTCCGTCAGGTCCACGGCAATGCTCGTGTCCTTGAACTGGACCGGAGGCTTTTCCTTGGACGTGATCGTCCAATCCTTGAACGTCACCTTCTGGCTGCCCACGTACATGTCGTTGGCAGCCGGCTTCATGTCGCTGGTCAGGGTGATGCCCTTGACCGCCATGGCGGTGATGTCGCTGTCCTCGGACGGACCGGACAACACCAGGCTGTCGGCGGCCACGTTGAACACGCCGCGCTTGGTGGACGTGGCGTACTCGAAGTCGCCCTTCATGCCCGAGAAGGCGAGCTTCGAGGCGTCCTTGGCGATTTCCACGGGCGCCATGTCGAAGTTGCCGGTGATGTCTTTGCCGTAGCTGACGCTGTAGTGGCCCGACAGCGGCACCGCGCCCTTGGCGGCGGCGAACCATTCCTTGACGGTCGGCGTCTCTTCCAGCGCGAAGTCGCTGGCGACCATGGCCGGCACGAACTTGCCCGACTTCAGGTTGGACAGCGGCAGGGGGCCGTGGCTCAGGTGTTCGACGAACAGGACCTCATGTTCCTTCGCGGGCGCACCGCCGGTCGCGGGATCGGTGAACTTGATGCGGTAGCGCGCCACGGAGGAGAACACGCCGCGCTCGAACGACGCCAGCTCGGCGACCGCATTGATGCCCCACTTGTCGCCCGCCTTTTTGAGCTCGACGTTCGAGTCCTCGATGGCCTGCTTGACGAAGGCTTCGGCCTTTTGGCCCGTGTACCAGGCCGTGCCGGTCCAGACCGCGCCAAGCGCGACGACGATGCCAACTATTGCCGATTTCTTCATTGCATCCCTTTAGGTTCGATAGGTGAAAGCGGACGGATTATAGGGAGGGTCGCCTAGGGAAAACACTTATTTCGTTCTGATTTGATGCGAATTGTTGCTGAACAATACGAATAACACCCCGCGCCGTATGCCGCACCGCCACATCAGCTACAATCCTTTCGTGCGCTATGCCAATCTGCGCACGTCCGCTAGGCCCTTCGCTGCCAAGCTTCGCCCAACAGGGCGCTTCCCTTTTCTCCTTATTCGACCGCCTGGATTGGAGTCTCTCGACTAGAGCGACAGGCTGCCGCTGGAGTTGTTTTGACTACCTCTTCCCCTTTTGCCGACCTCGGGCTGGCTGATTCGCTATTGCGCGCCATCGCCGACACCGGCTACACCGCGCCCACGCCCATCCAGGCCCAGGCCATTCCGCAAGTGCTCAAAGGCGGCGACCTGCTCGCGGCCGCCCAGACGGGCACCGGCAAGACCGCCGGCTTCACCTTGCCCATTTTGCATCTGCTGTCGCAGAAAAAGCTTGAGGCCCGTAAGCCCGGCCGCCCCCGCTGCCTGATCCTGACCCCCACGCGTGAATTGACCGCGCAGGTCGCCGAATCGGTGCAGACCTATGGCAAGTACACCGCGCTGACCTCCATGGTGATGTTCGGCGGCGTCAACATCAACCCCCAGATTTCCGCACTGCGCAAGCCGCTGGACATCCTGGTGGCCACCCCGGGCCGCCTGCTGGATCACTGCGGCCAGAAGACGATCGACCTGTCGGGCGTGGAAATCCTGGTGCTGGACGAAGCCGACCGCATGCTGGACATGGGCTTCATCCGCGACATCCGCAAGATTCTCGCGCTGCTTCCCAAGCAGCGCCAGAACCTGCTGTTCTCGGCCACGTTCTCGGACGAGATCCGCACGCTCGCGCGCGGCGTCCTGAACAACCCGGGCGAAGTGTCCGTCACCCCGCGCAACACCGCCACCGAGCTGGTCACCCAGACGGTGCACATGGTGGAACAGCATCACAAGCGCGACCTGATCAGCCACATCATCCGTGAAAGCGGCTGGCACCAGGTGCTGGTGTTCACGCGCACCAAGCACGGCGCCAACCGCCTGGCCGAAAAGCTGGTCAAGGACGGCCTGACCGCCGCGGCCATCCACGGCAACAAGAGCCAATCGGCCCGCACGCGCGCGCTGGCCGGCTTCAAGGACAGCACCGTGACCGTGCTGGTCGCGACCGACATCGCGGCCCGCGGCCTGGACATCGACCAGTTGCCCCAGGTGGTGAACTTCGAGCTGCCCAACGTGCCGGAAGACTACGTGCACCGCATCGGCCGCACGGGCCGCGCCGGCGCCACCGGCGCCGCGGTCTCGCTGGTCGACAACAGCGAGATCAAGCTGCTCAAGGATATCGAGCGCCTGATCAAGAAGACGATCGAACGCAAGCCGGTCGAAGGCTGGACGCCTCCGGCCACCAGCGCGGCCGCCTTCGAACGCCAGGAACGCGACGAGGACTCCCGCAACCAGCGCGGCGGCCCGCGCAATGGCGGCGGCGGCCGCGGCGGCAACGGCGGGGCGGGGCGTTCGCGTCCCGGCCAGGGCCAGCCGCGCGCAGCGGCTGGCGGCCGCGCGCCCGCGCCGGCCCGCGCCGGCGAAGGCCGCGCCAACGCCGGTCCGCGTGACGGCAAGCCCACCGACCGTCCGGCTCACGCTGGCCGCGCCGAGGCCCGTCCGCAGCAGAACCACCGCCGCCCCGAAGGCTCGGCGCGTCCGGCCGGCAATGCCGCGACAGGCCGCCCGTCCGAAGGACGTCCGGCGCAGGGGCGTTCCGGCGCTCCCCGCGCCGCGCTGCTGAGCAAGTAACAGCAAGCAGGTAATATCACCGGCAATCCCAATCCTGCGATCCACGACCCCGCGCCATCATGCCCTTATCCACCTGGTTGACGTTCTTCCTGGCCTCCTGGGCCATTTCGTTCTCACCGGGCGCGGGCGCGATCTCGGCCATGTCGTCCGGCCTGAAATACGGCTTTGCGCGCGGCTACTGGAACACGGCGGGCCTGATCCTGGGCATCCTGTTCCAGTTCGTCGTGGTGGCCGTGGGATTGGGCGCCGTGCTGGCCACGTCCGAAATGGCCTTCAACGTGGTCAAGTACCTGGGCGTGGCCTACCTGATCTACCTGGGCGTGCGCCAGATCCGCACGGACGCCGCGCCGGTCGCGGTGGACGCGGGCGATCCCAAGAAGGCGTCCATTCGCGAACTCGTCATGCGCGGGTTCCTGATCAACACCATGAACCCCAAGGGCACGGTGTTCCTGCTGGCGGTGGTGCCGCAGTTCGTGGACCCCGCGCTTTCGCTGACCCCGCAGTACGCGGCGCTGGCGGCCACGCTGGCCTTCACCGACCTGGTGGCGATGGGCGTGTACACGCTGCTGGCGGCGCGCGTGCTGCGCCTCTTGCGCGACGCCAAGCACATCCGCTGGATGAACCGGACCTTCGGGTCGCTCTTCATCCTGGCCGGCGTGTTTTTGGCGACGTTCCGCCGCCATTCCTGAATTTGAAGCGTGGGGCACGCGCCGACAGCGGCGCGTGCCCCACATGTTTTCATGCACGACACCGGACCGCGCCGGCCTGAAAATGCCGCGTTAAGTAGAATCCTCCGATCATGAGCATTTCCAACGAAGTCGCACGGCGCCGTACGTTCGCCATCATTTCCCACCCTGACGCGGGCAAGACCACGCTGACGGAAAAGCTGCTGCTGTTCGCAGGCGCGATCCAGATCGCGGGCAGCGTCAAGGCGCGCAAGGCGTCGCGCCACGCCTCGTCCGACTGGATGGAGATCGAAAAGCAGCGCGGCATTTCCGTGGCGTCCTCGGTGATGCAGATGGAGTACCGCGACTGCGTCATCAACCTGCTCGACACCCCGGGCCACCAGGACTTCTCCGAAGACACCTATCGGGTGCTGACGGCGGTCGATGCCGCGCTGATGGTCATCGACGCCGCCAACGGCGTCGAGCCGCAGACCATCCGCCTGCTGCAGGTCTGCCGCGCGCGCAACACGCCCATCATCACGTTCATCAACAAGATGGACCGTGAAGTGCGCGAACCCCTGGAACTGCTGTCCGAGATCGAAGGCCATCTGGGCATGGACGCGGTGCCGTTCTCGTGGCCGGTGGGCATGGGCAAGTCGTTCGGCGGCGTGTTCGACATCCGCCGCGACCGCATGCGCGTCTTCCGCCCCGGCCAGGAGCGCCGTTCCGACAACGACGACTTCATCGAAGGCCTGACCAACCCCGAAATCGCCAAGCGCTTCGGCTCGGCATTCGACCAGGCCAGCGGCGAGATCGAACTCATCAACGAAGCCGCCCCCGCCTTTGATCGCGACCAGTTCCTGGCCGGCAAGCAGACGCCCGTGTTCTTCGGATCGGCCATCAACAACTTCGGCGTGCAGGAAGTGCTGGACGCCCTGGTTGACCAGGCCCCGCCTCCCGGCGCGCGCGTCGCCCTGCAACGCGAGGTGCAGCCCGAAGAGCCCAAGTTCACCGGCGTGGTGTTCAAGGTGCAAGCCAACATGGACCCCGCGCACCGCGACCGCGTCGCGTTCGTGCGCGTGAGCTCCGGCCGCTTCGAGCGCGGCATGCGCCTGAAGGTGGCGCGCACCAACAAGGAAATGCGCCCGAACAACGTCGTGTCCTTTCTGTCGCAGCGCCGCGAATTGCTGGACGAGGCGTATGCCGGCGACGTGATCGGCATTCCCAACCATGGCGTGCTGCAACTGGGCGACGTGCTGACCGAGGGGGAAACCCTGCAGTTCACCGGCCTGCCGTTCTTCGCGCCCGAACTGTTCCAGGCGGTCGAAGTGAAAGACCCGCTGCGCACGAAGCAACTGCGCACCGGACTGACCCAGCTGGGCGAGGAAGGCGCGATCCAGGTG
Organism: Achromobacter sp. NFACC18-2; assembly: GCF_900108985.1. Taxonomy (NCBI): domain Bacteria; kingdom Pseudomonadati; phylum Pseudomonadota; class Betaproteobacteria; order Burkholderiales; family Alcaligenaceae; genus Achromobacter; species Achromobacter sp. NFACC18-2. The sequence goes on from NZ_FNYM01000002.1 coordinate 336,159, forward strand.
TTCCGTCCCGAGGCCGCCGGCGGCTCGCTGCTGCTGGGCGCGGTCGGCCAACTGCAGTTCGAAGTGGTCGCCCATCGTCTCAAGACGGAGTACGGCGTGGATGCCCGGATGCTGCCGTCGCGCTACACAATGGCACGTTGGATTACGTCTGAAAACCCCAAGGCGCTGCGCAAGTTCATGGATGCCAATGCCGCCCATATCGCCTATGATGTGGTGGATGCTGCGGCGTTTTTGATCGGTTCTCCCGCGCAGTTGCGCGTCGCCGAGGAACTGTATCCCGATGTGAAATTCCACGCCATGCGCGAGCACGGCGGCAAGGTTTTCGGAGACAAAGCGTAAACCCGTTCGGGTTCCGCACGGCAGATTGAGGGTAGCAATGTCTTGGCGTTTTTTATTCGCAACGCTCCTGATCGCGCTCGGCGCGTCGGCTTGGGGCGGGCTTCAACTGGGTGATTGGCTTGTGGCGCATGCGCCCGCGGCGTCACCCGCTCCCGGGCAGGATGCGTCCGCCTCCCAGCAACCGGTGCTGGATGCCAACGGTCGCCCGTATGTCGCGCAGCCGCCCCAGCCGCGCATCGACGGCACGCTGGGCGTGCCGGACAAGCCGGCCGACCGCGAATGGCAGGTCAACACCGTGTCGCTGTTCGACACGGTCAGCGATCCCGCCGTGCAGATCTCCCGCGAACGCATCAGCCCCGAACAGGCGCGCGAAATCGCGGCTGCGTCGCAAGTGCCGCTGCCTTCGGGCACCTCGGACGTCAGCACGATGGATCTGCTGGTTCCCGGCACGTCCACTGCCATCAACGGCGGCGTGGCCGCCGGCGGCAGCTACGGCACGCCGCAGATGGTGCAGGCGCCTCCGCCGCCGCCCAACACCGCCCCGGCGGCTGGAGCGCAAGGCTGGCAGGATGCGCTCAAGCGCGAGCTGGCCCAATGCGCCACGCAAGGCTTCTTTGAGCGCCCCTCGTGCTCCTGGAACGCGCGCAACAAGTACTGCGCGCCCAACCGCGCCTGGGGCACCATGGCCGAATGCCCGGCCCGTCCGCAATAGTCCCAACGCTCGCAGCCTGCAGGCGCAGGCGCGCGGCATGAAAAATGGCGCCCCGTGGGGCGCCATTCTTTTTGCAGCCAGCCGCCTTATTCGGGCACGGACATCTGGCTTTGCAGGTAGTTCTGGATGCCGACCTTGTCGATCAGGTCGATCTGCGTTTCCAGGTAATCGATGTGTTCTTCGGTGTCGTCCAGGATGTCCTGGAACAGATCGCGCGAAACGTAGTCGCGCACCGATTCGCAGTAGGCAATGGCTTCCTTGACGGTCGCCTGGGCGCCTTGCTCGAGCTTGAGGTCACAGGCCAGCAGCTCGGGCACGTCTTCGCCGATCAGCAGCTTGTGCAGGTCCTGCAGGTTGGGCAGGCCGTCCAGCATGAAGATGCGGGCAATCAGACGATCGGCATGCTTCATTTCGCCGATGGATTCTTCGTACTCGTGCTTGCCCAGCTTGTCGAAGCCCCAATGGTTCAGCATGCGGGCATGCAGGAAATACTGGTTGATGGCCGTCAGCTCGTTGGTCAGTTGCTTGTTGAGAAACTGGATGACGGTTTTGTCGCCTTTCATGATGGACTCCTTGCAGTCAGGCGCGACGCGAGCGCATCGCGACAAAGGAGCGCACGATGCCGCGCGTACGCAACCCGTGCAGACTACCATTTGGCGCGGTCCCGCGACTAGCTTTGGGCTGCATTTGGTAAACGGCTTTACGAGCGCAACAAGAAAGCGACACGCCAATGAGAATGAGTATGCATGCTTGATGCCTTGCACACTGGACGACGCATTCAAGCGGGCTGCGCCGGACATCCCGCGCCAAAAGCGCCGCCCATGCGCTGGATGCGCACGCCGCCCGCGGTCCCTGACAACGCCGCCATGGACATGGAACGCAGACGGGCGGCGCGTTGCATATCGGCAACCGGATCAGGGCCCCTCGCGTCCTGCGTTCCCCAACACGCTCGCCCACCCCGCTCGCCCGTCAGGCTCACGGCGCTAGCCGCGTGGCGAGCCAGATGCCGAACGCGATGGGAATGATGCCCAGCAAGTCCAGCCACGAGACGGGTTCGCTCAGCACCAGCCAGCCGAACAACAGGCCCAGGGGCGGCATCAGGAAATGCAGCGCGCTGGCCGACGTGGCGCTGGCACGGCCAAGAATCATGAACCACAGGTAATAGCCCCCCATCGACACGGCGACGATCATGTAGGCCATGCTCCAGAAGAGGCTCGCGGTCAGGCGCGCATCGCCGATGTTCTCGCTGGCCAGCGCAAACGGCAGCAGCGCCGCGGCGCCGGCCAAGGACTGGATGCCGGTCGAGGTCCACAGTCCCGACGTCGGTTTGAGACGCTTGTAGAGCAAGGTGCCCGCCACCAGCGCCACCAGCCCGCCCGTCACGAGCAACGTGCCGTGCACGTCTTCCTGCATGCCGGTCAGCCGCGATCGCAGCACCAGCGCCACGCCCGCCAGCCCCAGACTCAACCCCAGCAGCTTGCGCCAGCCCAGGCGCTCGCCCAGCAGCGGACCGGCCAGCACCCCGATGAGCAGTGGATTGGTGCTGATCAGCACCGCCGTGAAGGCCGACGACACGGTAATCATGCCCGACCAGCTCAAGCCCAGGTACAGCGCGTTGTTCAAGACGCCCAGCAGGATGAGGGAGGCAAGGTCGCGGCCGGCGGGCAGCTTCCAGCGTCCGCTGGCCGCCGCCAGGCCCAGCATCAGCGCGCCGGCTATCAGAAAGCGGACAGTCAGAAGCGTGAGCGGCGGGCAGTCGCGCACCGCGATCTTGGCGGCCGCGAACGCCGAACTCCACAGGAAGCAGAACGCGGCGATGGGCGCCAGGCTGACGCCCGGACCGCCGGTCGCGGGCAGGGCGCCGGCAGGGGTTGAAAGAGCCTTCATGCAAGATCCGGCAAGAGTCTTAAGCCGCAGGCGCGGCGGGATGAAGGCATTCTCCGCGCCGCCCGATCCATTGACAAACTCTTTATTCAGATCGAAAGTATTTGAAAATCAAATGGATGCAGAGGCCGCCATGCTCGATCTCGATCTTTTGCACAGCTTTGTGTCGGTGGTGGAAGCCGGCGGTTTTACCGCTGCGGGCGAACGCGTGCACCGCAGCCAGTCCACCGTCAGCCAGCAGATCCGCAAGCTAGAGGAGACGCTGGAGTGCCCGCTCTTCGTGCGCGAAGGACGCCAGGTTCAGCTCACCGAAGAGGGCGAGCGCCTGCTTGGCTACGCGCGCAGAATGCTTGCGCTGTCCACCGAAGTGCGCGAAGCCGTTAGCGGCCGCAAGCGCGTGGACGTGATCCGCCTTGGCATTCCGGACGATTTTGCGGTGGACGCGCTGACGGGCGTGGTGGCCGCCTTCGCCCGGGCCAGGCCGGCGGTGCAGTTGTCGGTGCGCTGCGACCTGACCGCCGTGCTCACCCGAGGCCTGGAGCGCGGGGATCTGGACGTGGCGCTGCTCAAGCGCGAGCCTGGCGCCGGGGCGTCCCTGGCCGCCTGGCCGGAACGGCTGCACTGGCTGGGCAGCGCGTCGGCCCCGGTGCCGCTGCCGCCTGACGCGCCCGTGCCCCTGGTGGCCTTCCCCCAAGGCTGCATCTACCGCAACCGCGCGATCCATGCCCTGGAGTCCGCCGGACGGCGCTGGCGCATCGCCTACGAAAGCCCGAACCTGTCCGGCGTGCAGGCCGCGCTCGCGGGCGGCCTGGGAATCGCCTTGCTGGAGAGGCGCTGCGTCGCGGCGGGCCATCGGATCCTGGACGTGGGTCTGCCGGCCGTGCCGCCATCTGAACTGGCGTTATGCGTAGCCGGATCCGCGCGCGAACCCGCGCGTCAGCTTGCGATGAATATCAGGGATTTTTGCGAGAAGGAAATGACGCGGCTCGCCGCATGAAGGCAGCGAGCCGGTAACGCAGGCCAATGCTCAGACGATGGCAACCAGGGGGATCGGGAAGCTGCTGTTGGCAGCCGGCGTGTCCGATTCCACCAGGGCGGCGGGCGCATTGACCGGAACGGCGATGGAGCGCACGTCGCAAACGCTGGAGCAGCGGCCGCCCGGCAAGTATTCGGCGGCGGTTGCCGCGCAGCAGCCGCAGCACGTGGCCACGCCCAGCTCGAACTGCAGGTCGGAAAGCGTCGTCGCGCCGGCGTCCACGGTAGCGCGGACTTGGCGTTCGGTGATGGCATTACATACGCAAATGTACATGCGAATGATTATCGAAAAATATTCGGACCCTGGCAAGCCCCGCGCGCAAATAAATTTGCAACAGCAATGTCACGCAAGCCATTGAAAACAGGGACGAATTTCCCGGAAACGCGTCCCTTATTTCAGCGTGCCGATGCCTGCGCCTTGCGCAGCGCCGCGGGGGCAATCCGTAGCGCTTCGCGGTACTTTGCCACCGTCCGCCGCGCAATCACTATCCCCTGATCGGCCAGTTTTTGCATGATCTGGCTATCCGACAAGGGCTTGGCGCGGTTCTCGTCAGCCACCATCTGGCGGATGTACGTCTGCACGGCCGTGGCCGACGTCGCATCGCCGCCTTCGGTCGACACCCCCGTTCCAAAGAAGCGTTTGAGTTCCAACGTGCCGAACGGAGTGAGCATGTACTTCTGTGTTGTGGCGCGCGAAATCGTCGATTCGTGCAGACCCAGTTCCCCGGCGATGTCCTTCAGGATGAGCGGCCGCATGGCCGCGGGGCCTTGGCTGAAAAAGGCGGTCTGGCGTTCGACGATGGCCTGCGACACGCGCAGGATGGTGTCAAAACGCTGCTCGACGTTGCGGATCATCCATTTGGCCTGCTGGAGCTGAGCCTGCAGCCCCGCGTGCGCGGACTCTTTCTGGTTGCCCAGCATCTGCGCGTACAGCCCGTTGATCTGCAGGCGGGGCACCGCGGCGCTGTTGAGGGTGGCCTGCCAGCCGCGCCGGGTCTTGCGCACGATGACGTCCGGCACGGCATATTCGGCGGCCGGCACGGTCCAGGCGCGCCCCGGGCGGGGCTCCAGGCGCAGGATCAGCGAATGGGCCGCGCGGAACGTCGGCTCGTCGCATCCGGCCGCCGCGCACAGGCGCGCGGCGTTGCCGGTGGCCAGCAGCGGCAGGTGTTCGGCGCAGATCCGCCGGGCACATGCCAGCACGACGGGGTCGGCCGCTTCCGGCTGCCGCGTGAGGTCCGGATTGCGCAATTGAAGCTGCAGGCATTCGGCCATGTCGCGCGCCCCAATGCCGACCGGGTCGAACGACTGCAGCAGCGACAGCGCGGCGCGCAGCTCGTCAATGTCGGGCTCCATTTCGGCCGGAAGCCAGCCCAGGATCTCATCCAGCGGCGATCCCAAATAGCCGTTTTCGTCCAGTTCGTCGATCAGCAGGGACGTCAATGCCGCGTCGCGCGGCGCCGCGCGGGTCAGGGCCAGCTGACCCAGCAGGTGCTCGCGCAAGGTATCCGGCCGGGCCGCCTCGGGCAGGCTGGAGTCATCGTCGGGGTAGACGCCGCCGGAGCCCGGCATCTCATCGACCGGGGACTCGCGTTCAGCCGCCGGCTCGTCGTCCTGCACGGAGGACTCGCGCTCGGATTCGGCCCGCGCCTCCGCCGTCGACGGCTCATCCTCGCGGTCCAGCAGCGGATTCTCGGCCAGCACCTGCGAGATCTCCGCTTCAAGATCGAGCGTAGACAACTGCAACAATCGGATCGATTGCTGGAGTTGTGGGGTCAGCGTCAGGTGCTGGCCAGGCCGCAGTTCTAAAATTGGACGGGTCATAGGTACAATATTTTGCATGATGAATCTGACTTCGCCCGCAAGCGTTCGCCAGGACTGCCGACTGATCGGCCAGACCCTGCTCAAACTGGCGCTTCCCCGACTCGTTTTGCGCGCGATTGTCATCGCCGTCGCCCTCGTTGTCTGGTATCTCGTTGCCACCTGGATACTGGATTTCGGCAAGCGCATGAACTACGACTTCCTGCACACCCTGGGCCAGCCGACCATGGACATGGCGCAGCGGATCAACCCCTACCTCTGGTGGGTGGTCGCCGGCATCTGGTCCCTGATCGTGTTTTTCCTGGTGCGCGCCTGGTTCTACGCCAGCCTGGCCGCCGGCGCCGCAACGCCCGTCGGCACGGACGTGCTCGCTGAACTGGCGCCGAACCTGTCCGAGGAATCGCTGGGCGTCCTGCGCTGGACCTGGGGCGACCGCCAGGAACCCTTCACGGTGGGCGACCTGCGCCGCTCCCTGTCCGAATTGCGCCACAACCGCGTCGGCAAGATCGACATGGTCGCCGAGCAAGCCAGGATCCTGGAAGGAAACGCCAATCGCCCCTCCCGCGATCCGCGCGACGATGGCCGCCGCGAACCCCGCGCGGACCGCTACATCGAACCCCGCATCGGCCCGGCCCGCTAGATCAACCCACGCCCGCACAAGGCCGCCGCAAGGCGGCCTTGCTGCTTCCGCGGCCTGCTTCCATGGACTGCCTCCGGGGCCAGACTTGCCCGGCCTGCTTGCCTGGCCCGCTCCCGTTGGCCGGCTTTCTGAGCCCCCCAGTCCTTGATCCGTCCCCGGCAGTTTACGTTTGCGCTTTCCGAAAAAGTGTGTTTGACTAGCAACCTATGGCCGCTTACCGCACCTTCTCCGCGATTGACACCGGACGCTTCGACGCCCCGGTTGCCGGCCTGCGCGCTCGTTCCTCCTTCATCGCGCTATCGCTACTGCTACCGATCGGTTGCCGGGCCTAGTGTCCCCGTGGTAGCTCGGCAGCCACGCTTGCCACACGCGATTTTCCCCTTTTATTCCTGAATCCAGCCGGACAACCCCGGCAAACCCTGGCACAAGACCGCCATCCGGTCGCGATGCCGTCGAGCGCCTAAGGCGCCGGGATTCATAAGAAACCGATCGAGGTGTAGTGATGATGCTTGCCAACCCCGCCACCAAATACGTCCCCTTCGCGCCCTTTGCCCGCGATTTCTCCGAACGCACCTGGCCCAGCCGCCGCATCACGAAGGCGCCGATCTGGATGAGCACGGACCTGCGCGATGGCAACCAGGCGTTGATCGAGCCGATGAGCGTGGAACGCAAGGTCCGCTTCTTCGAACAGCTCGTGAAGATCGGCTTCAAGGAAATCGAGGTCGGCTTCCCGTCGGCGTCGCAGACCGACTTCGACTTCGTGCGCAAGCTCATCGACGAAAAGCGCATCCCCGACGACGTGACCATCATCGTGCTGACGCAGTCGCGCGAAGACCTGATCAGCCGCACCGTGGAAGCAGCCGCGGGCGCCAAACAGGCCATCGTCCACATGTACAACGCCTGCGCGCCGGCCTTCCGCAAGGTCGTGTTCAACATGTCCAAGGACGAGATCAAGAACATCGCCACCACCGGCACGCGCCTGATCAAGCAATACACCTCGCAGCGCCCCGAGACCCAGTGGCGCTACGAGTACTCGCCCGAAGTCTTCAGCACGACCGAACCCGAGTTTGCGCTGGAAGTCTCGGACGCCGTGGCGGACGTCTGGCAGCCCACGCCTGACAACAAGATGGTGTTGAACCTGCCCGCCACCATCGAGGCCACCACCCCCAACCTGTACGCCGACCAGATCGAGTGGATGCACAAGAACCTGGCCCGCCGCGACAGCATCGTGCTCAGCGTCCACCCGCACAATGACCGCGGCACCGCCGTTGCCGCCGCCGAATTCGCGGTGATGGCCGGCGCCGACCGCATTGAAGGCTGCCTCTTCGGCAGCGGCGAACGCACCGGCAACGTCGACCTCGTCACGCTGGCCCTGAACCTCTACACGCAGGGCGTGCATCCGGGCCTGGACTTCTCGGACATCGACGAAGTGCGCCGCTGCGCTGAATACTGCAACCAATTGCCGGTGCATCCGCGCCATCCGTACGCGGGCGACCTGGTCTTCACGGCGTTTTCCGGTTCGCACCAGGACGCGATCAAGAAGGGCTTTGCGCTGCAACAGCCGGACGCCGTCTGGGAAGTGCCGTACCTGCCGATCGACCCGGCCGACCTCGGCCGCAGCTACGACGCCGTGATCCGCGTGAACAGCCAGTCGGGCAAGGGCGGCGTGTCGTACCTGCTTGAACAGGAACACGGCCTGGTGTTGCCGCGCCGCCTGCAGATCGAGTTCAGCCGCGCCATCCAGCGCGTCACCGACGAAACGGGCCGCGAAGTCACCGCGGACGACGTGCACACGATCTTCAGCAGCGAATACCTCGAACAGAAGTCGCCCTGGACGCTCATCCGCCATCGTATCGACGGCGATCCGTCGGCCGGCGAAGGCCAGCACTTCAGCATCGAAGCCGAGCTCGAATTCAACGGCGAACGGCGCATCGTGCGCGGCAAGGGCGACGGCGCGATTTCCGCCTTCGTGGCCGCGCTGGACGTGCCCGTGCGCATCATGGACTACCACGAGCACGCCATCGGCACCGGCACCGGCACGCGCGCCGCTTCGTATGTCGAGCTGCGCGTGGGCGAGTCCAGCACGGGCTTTGGCGTGGGCATCGACCGCGACATCGTGACGGCCTCGTTCCAGGCCGTGCTGAGCGCCGTGAACCGCCACATCAATTCGGGCGCCATCGCCACCACCGAACAGGAAGCCGCCGAAACCGTGTGATCCACGGCAAAGCTGGAGCCCCCCGACAAAGGGGGGCCAACGACAAAGCCCGCCTTACCCCGGCGGGCTTTTTCATTGCAGCCGTGGATTCAGCCGCGCGGCCACATATCAGAGGCGCCGATGTCCGGCGCATGCGCTTCCAGCAGGCGCGCGTGGATCCACGCGCCGATGGCAAGCACGCGATGGTCTTCATGGCGCGCGCCGACCAGTTGCAGGCCCACCGGCAGGCCTTGCGGCCCGGTGGCAAACGGCAGGTTCAGGCACGGCACGCCGAACATCGTCCAGGCGCGCGAGAACTGCGGATCGCCCGTGCCCAGGTCGGCAAAGGGCGCTTCGCCGCTGGCGCTGGGCGCGAGCAGCACGTCGTAATTCTGGAACCAACCGTCCACGCGCGCGCGCGCCTCGGCGGCGCGGGCGAGGTTCTTGATGTGCTGCTCGGCGCTGATCTGCGCGCCGGCTTCAAGAATGGCCTGCAGCTTGGGACTGAGATGCGCGGCGTGTTCCAGGCGTTCATAGGCGAGCGCCTGCGAGGCCTCGAACGCCATGATGTCCGCATGGAGCTGCACCAGCACGCAATGCTCGGGCGGCAGCGGCACCTCTTCGACTTTGGCGCCCGCGCGCGACAGGATCGCGGCGGCCTGCGCGAAGGCTTCCTTGGTTTCGGGCTGCGCATGGCGCCACTGCAGGCTGCGATACATGCCGACGCGCGGCTTGTCGTGGTAGGACAGGTCGAGCATGCGCGGATCGCGCATCAGGACCGAGGCGAACAACGCCATGTCCGGCACCGATCGGGTGAAGCCGCCCACGGTGTCCAGGGACTCGGCGAGGCTTTTGACGCCGGCGCGGGAAATCCCGCCGAAGGTGGGCTTGTAGCCCACGATGCCGCAATACGAGGCCGGCCGGATGATGGAGCCCGCGGTCTGCGAGCCCAGCGCGAAGGGCACCATGTCGTCGGCCACCGCGGCCGCGGAGCCGCTGGACGAGCCGCCGGGCGTGTAGGCCTCGTTGCGCGGGTTGCGGGTGGGCCCCGCCTGGTAGGTCGCGAATTCGGTGGTGACCGTCTTGCCGATGACGATGGCGCCCGCGCCGCGGCACAGCGCCACCGAGGCGGCGTCCAGGCCGGGACGATGGCGATCGTAGATGGGCGATCCGTAGCGGGTGGGAAGGTCGACGGTGTCGAACAGGTCTTTCACGCCGATGGGCAGGCCATGCAGCGGGCCGCGCACCGGGCCGCGGTCGAGTTCTTCGGCCCGTTCGATCGCGGCCTGCTTCTGCAGGGCGGTCCAGGCATGAACGGCATTTTCGCGCTGCTCGATGCGCGCGAAGCAGGCCCGCACCAGTTGCACTGCGGTCAATTCGCGCCGTTGCAGCTTGTGCGCGGCTTCGACCGCGCCAAGTCTGTTCAAGGCAGTAGACATGTAGCTTTCCTCTTTGCCGGTGCCGCGCGCAATGCGCGGGAACATATTCGCACCCGGTCCCCTTGACCGGGGGGCCCGTCCGGCGCTGCATGGCGTGGCCCGCCTGGCGCGCCGGAATGAGCCGACCCTTGCCACTGTGCGCATCGCGTCAATTGGGAAAAACACCGAAATTGCCGGGTTTTTCCGCGGAAAACGCAGTACGCCGTGGCTTTGTGTTGTTGCTTCGCCACCAGCATAGCGCAAACCCGTGCAATACAAAGGTCATATTCCTCAAGTAAGATGAAATCGTTTTCAGCAAACTTGCAGCGGCTCACCAATGGCTACGCGCCCCTCGTCCCGCTTTTCCATTATCGAAGTGGCTCGCAAGGCCGGCGTATCGCCGGCGACGGTGTCGCGCGCGTTCAACCAGCCGGAGATCGTGCACCCGGATACGCTGGCGCACATCCGCAACGTCGCCAAGCGCGCGGGCTTTCGGCCCAACCGCGTCGGCCGCAGCCTGCGTTCGGGCAGCACGCGCACCATCGGGCTGATCCTGCCCACGCTGTCCAATCCCGTATTCGCGGAGTGCTTTGAAGGCGCGGAACGCCGCGCCCGCGAATCGGGCTACAGCGTCATGCTGACCGCCACGGGCTACGACCCGGCCGTGGAATCGGCCGCCGTGCAGGGGCTGATCGATCATCAGGTCGACGGCCTGATCCTGACGGTGGCCGACGTAAGCAAGAGCGCCACGCTGGACGACCTGGACCGCAGCGGCATTCCCTATGTGCTGGTCTACAACGAGTCCGCCGATCACCCGTTCGCGTCGGTCGACAATCGCGCGGCCGCCAGCGACATGGTGGCCCACCTGGCCGCGATGGGGCACAAGCGTATCGCGCTGGTGACCGGCCCGCTGACCGCGTCCGACCGGGCCCGCCGGCGCTTGATGGGCGCGCGTGCCTGCGCCAAGAAGCTGGGCCTGGACGCCATCCAGCACATCGCCATGGGCTCGCACACCGGCAGCGACGTGGACGCGCTGAAGGCCGCGCTGCGGGGCAAGCAGGCGCCCACGGCGCTCTTTTGCTCCAACGACCTGCTGGCCACCGCCGTCATCGCCGACCTGGTGGGGCTGGGCCTGTCCGTGCCGGCCGACATCTCGGTCTGCGGGTTCGACGGCATGCGCTTTGGCGCCTTGCTGACCCCACCGCTCACCACCGTCGCGCAGCCCAGCGACGGCATCGGCCAGACGGCCTGCTCCAACCTGCTGGCGCAGATCCACGGACAGCCGCCGCAATCGAACCGCCTGCCGCATTGCATCGTCGTGGGCGGCACCGCGGCGTCCGTGCGCCGCTAGCCAACGCCTCTCATCAATCCGACCACTCCTCGATTCTTACGCGTCATGCTCATCGCACAAATCACCGACCTGCATATGCGCACCCCTGGCGACAAAGCCTACGGCATCATCGACCCGGCGGCCTTCATGACTCCGGCGGTGCAGGCGCTCAATGCCCTGACGCCGCGCCCCGACTGCGTGCTGATCACGGGCGACCTGACCGACCTGGGCAAGCCGGTGGAATACCAGGCGCTGCGCGATCACCTGCAAGCGCTGCAGATCCCATACTTTCTGCTGCCCGGCAACCACGACGACCGCGCCGAGCTGCGCGCCGCCTTCCCCGACCATGCATACCTGCAGGAAGGCGGACCGTTCATCCAGTACGCGATCGAGACCTACCCCTTGCGCATCCTGGCGCTGGACACCGTGGTGCCGATGAAGAGCCACGGTGAGCTCTGCCAGGAACGCCTGGACTGGCTGGCCGCGCGCCTGGCCGAGCAGCCCGGCCGCCCCACGCTCGTGCTGATGCACCATCCGCCGTTCCTGACCGGCATCGAACACATGGACGACATCGGCCTGCTGGCCGGCGGGCCGGAACTGGAGCGCATCATCGCGCGGTATCCCAACGTGGAGCGCGTGCTGTGCGGCCACCTGCACCGCACGATCTTCCAGCGCTTCGGCGGCACGATCGCCTCGACCTGTCCCGGCACAGCCCACCAGCTCGCGCTGGAACTCGGCCCGCGCCCGACGCTTCAGTACATCATGGAACCGCCCGGCTACCAGTTGCATTGGTGGCAGGGCGCCAGCCTGGTCACGCATCACGCCGTCATTGGGGATTACCCCGGCCCATATCCGTTCGGCTGAGCCCTGAACGACGAAACCCCGCATTGCCACGAATCCGTCATGTTTGCGCTGCACAATGAAAAGGTTTTCATAACAGGCAACAATGCGGATCTAACAATTAGATCTACGAGACAGCATGTCATCCATCGTTCTGGATAACCTCACCAAACAGTACGCAGGCGCGGCCGCGATCCAAGGCGTGAGCTTCACGGTCCCGGCCGGCAGCTTCACGGTCCTGCTGGGGCCTTCCGGCTGCGGCAAGTCGACCACGCTGCGCATGATCGCCGGGCTGGACACGCCGACGTCCGGCACCATCCGCATCGGCGATCGCGACGTCACGCAGCTACCGCCGGCCAAGCGCCGCATCTCCATGGTGTTCCAGTCGTATGCGCTGTTTCCGCACCTGTCGGTGCGCGAGAACATCCTGTTCGGCCTGAAGGTGCGCAAGGAACCCGCAAAGGACTACGACCGGCGCCTGAAGCGCGTGGCTGACCTGCTGGGCCTGTCCCACCTGCTGGACCGCAAGCCGTCGCAACTGTCCGGCGGCCAGCAACAGCGCGTCGCGCTGGGCCGCGCCGTGATTTCCGAAGCGCCGGTCTGCCTGATGGATGAACCCCTTTCCAATCTGGACGCGCAACTGCGCCACGAGATGCGGCGCGAAATCCGCGCGCTGCAGCAGAGCCTGGGCATCACCATGGTCTACGTCACGCACGACCAGACCGAAGCCATGAGCATGGCCGACCAGGTGGTGCTGCTGCGCGGCGGGCAGATCGAACAGCACGACACGCCCGATGGGCTGTATGCGCGGCCCGCCAGCGAATTCGCGGCGCGCTTCATCGGCACGCCGCCCATGAACCTGATCAATCTGGCGCCGCAGGCGGGCGCCACGGTGATCGCCGGCACGCAGGGCCCCGCCATCGCGAACGCGCCTGCGGGCGCCGTGAAGCTGGGCGTGCGTCCGGAACACATCCGCATCGACGGCGACGGCATCGCGGCCACCGTCGAAAGCGTGGAGTATTTCGGCGCGGACTCCATCGTGGTGTGCCGGATCGGCGACACGAGCGGCGTGGCCGTTCGGGTCGGCGGCCATCTGCGCGCCAGCGCCGGCGAGTCGCTGCGCCTGTCCTGGCCGGACGGGCAACAGCATTTCTTTGCCGCCGATTCGGCGGTCATCAACACCGACGGGCGCTAAGAAAAATGGCCCCCACGCTGCGCCTTCGGCTTGCTGCCCACCGAGGGGTCGCTTTTTACCTTGGGACGGCCCGGCGGTAAAAACGCCCATTACACAGAAAAGGAAACACAACATGCGACGCATCGTACTGAAGACCCTGGCCGCCAGCCTGGCCGCCGCCTGCCTTTCTCTGCCTGTGCAGGCGCAGAACAAGCCCGTCGAGGTGGAGTTCTACTACCCGGTCGCCGTCGGCGGCCCGATCACCAAGATCGTGGACGACATGGTGACGGAGTTCCAGAAGGAAAATCCGAACATCAAGATCAAGCCGATCTACGCCGGCTCGTACCAGGACTCCATCGCCAAGGCGCTGACCGCGCTGAAGGGCGGCACCCCGCCGCAGCTCGCGGTGCTGCTGTCGACCGACATGTTCACGCTGATCGACGAGGACGCCATCGTCCCGATCGACAGCCTGGCCAAGAGCGACGCCGACAAGAAGTGGCTGGGCGGCTTCTATGACGCCTTCATGCAGAACAGCCGCTCCGGCGGCCACACCTGGGGCGTGCCGTTCCAGCGTTCGACGATCGTCATGTACTACAACAAGGACCTGTTCAAGGCCGCCGGCCTGGATCCCGAGCAGCCGCCCAAGACCTGGGCCGAGCTGGTCGAGTACGGCAAGAAGCTGACCAAGCAGGACGCCTCGGGCAACACCACCCAGTGGGGCATCGAGATCCCGTCGGGCGGCGCGTTCGCCTACTGGCTGTTCCAGGCCCTGACCACGCCCAACGGTGCGATCCTGATGAACGAAGCCGGCAACGAGGTCTACCTGGACAAGCCGGAAGTGGTGGAAGCCGCGCAGTTCTGGCGCGACCTGTCGGCCAAGCACAAGATCATGCCGACCGGCACGATCGACTGGGGCACCACGCCCAAGGACTTCCTGGAAAAGAAGGCGGCCATGGTGTGGACCACCACCGGCAACCTGACCAACATCCGCAAGAACGCGGACTTCCCGTTCGGCGTGGCCATGATGCCCAAGCAGAAGCGCGGCGGCAGCCCCACCGGCGGCGGCAACTTCTACATCTTCAAGAGCGGCACGCCGGAGCAGCAGCAGGCGGCGCTGAAGTTCGCGCAGTGGGCCACCACGCCCGAACGCGCGGCCGACTGGAGCATCGCCACGGGCTATGTGGCCGTGACGCCGGCCGCCTGGCAAACCGAGAAGATGAAGAAGTACGCGCAGGAAGTGCCGGCGGCCACCGTCGCGCGCGACCAGCTGGAAGTCAGCGTGGCGGAATTCTCGACGCATGAGAACCAGCGCGTCACCAAGACCCTGAACGACGCGCTGCAGGCGGCGCTGACGGGTTCCAAGACGCCGCAGCAGGCCCTGACCGACGCGCAGCGCGAATCCGACCGCATCCTGCGTTCCTACAAGTAAACCGACCCCAAGCACGATGAGCCGCTCTTTGAATGCGCTTTATGGCTGGCTGCTGTTGCTGCCAGCCATCGTGCTGCTCGCCGCCTTTACGCATTACCCGGCGGTGGCGACGCTATGGCACAGCTTTTTCTCCACCCCCAAGGGCGCGCGCCCGGCCCGCTTCGTCGGGCTGGAGAATTACGCGGTCATGCGCGACGACCCGGTGTTCTGGCAGTCGTTGTGGAACAACTTGTGGTTCGCCCTGGGCACCATTCCCACCTCGATCGGGATCGCGCTGGTCATGGCGTTGTGGGTGAACCGCAACCTCGCCGGGCGCGGGTTCCTGCGCATGGCGTACTTCACGCCGACGGTGCTGCCCATGGTGGCGGTGGCCAACATCTGGTTGTTCTTCTACACGCCGCAGTACGGGCTGATCGCGCAGGTGATGGGCTGGTTCGGCGCGCCGGGCCCCAACTGGCTGGGCAACCGCGAGACGGCGCTGCCCGCGCTGATGCTGGTGACCGTGTGGAAAGAGGCCGGGTTCTTCATGATTTTCTACCTGGCGGCGCTGCAGACGGTATCGCCGTCCCTGCGTGAAGCAGCCATGCTGGAAGGCGCATCGCGCTGGCAGTATTTCCGCCGCATCCTGTGGCCGCTCCTGATGCCCACCACGCTGTTCGTGCTGATCAATGCCCTGATCAACGCGTTCCGGCTGGTCGACCACGTGGTCGTCATGACGCGCGGCGGGCCCGACAACGCCAGCACCTTGCTGCTCTACTACATCTACCAGGTGGGATTCAGTTTCTGGGACACGGCCTATGCCGCGACCCTGACCGTCGTGTTGCTGGTGGTGCTGGCGCTGACGGCGCTGGTCAAGTTCCGCTGGCTGGACCGCAGGACGCACTATCAATGAAAGACAAGCTCGATACCCTGGGCGCGTGGGCGCTGGGCCTTCTGTGGATCCTGCCGCTGGCCTATGCGGTGTGGGCGGCCTTCCATCCGCCTGCCTACGCGACCCGTTTCGACCTCTTCGCCCCGCTGACGCTGGACAACTTCGTGCGCGCCTGGAATGCGGCGCCGTTCCCGCGCTACTTCCTGAACACCTTCGTGCTGGTCACGATGGTGCTGGCCGCGCAACTGGTGCTGTCGACCCTGGCGGGCTACGCGTTCGCGCGCTTCGAATTCCGCGGCCGCGACTTCGTCTTCATGCTGGTGCTGCTGCAGCTCATGATCATGCCGGACGTGCTGCTGGTGGAGAACTACCGCTCCATGAGCCTGCTGGGCGTGCGCGACACGGTGTTCGCCATCGGCCTGCCGTACTTCGCGTCGGCCTTCGGCATCTTCCTGTTGCGCCAGACCTTCAAGACGGTCCCGCGTGAACTGGAAGAAGCGGCCCGCATGGAGGGCGCGAACGCGCTGCAGGTGCTCTGGAAAGTGTACGTGCCGCTCGCCAAGCCGATCTACGTCGCCTACGGGCTGGTGTCGGTGAGCCACCACTGGAACAACTTCCTGTGGCCGCTCATCATCACCAACTCGGTCGAATCCCGGCCGCTGACGGTAGGCCTGCAGGTGTTTTCTTCCACCGACCAGGGCATCGACTGGTCGGTGATCACCGCGGCCACGCTGATGTCGGCCGCGCCGCTGCTGATTGCATTCCTGCTGTTCCAGCGCCAGTTCGTGCAGTCGTTCATGCGGGCGGGGATCCGGTAGGCCGGTTTCCTGCACCGTCGCAGCGCACAAAAAAACCCGCCAAGGCGGGTTTTTGCGTTTCAGGCGGGACCGGGCATCAGTACCCCACGGTGAGTCCGGGCAGATCCACGGTGATGCGCGGCCGCTCCAGCGCCAGCGCTAGGTGCTCGGCGAATTCCCCGGCTTCCTTTTCGTCGGTGGAC
Organism: Achromobacter sp. NFACC18-2; assembly: GCF_900108985.1. Taxonomy (NCBI): domain Bacteria; kingdom Pseudomonadati; phylum Pseudomonadota; class Betaproteobacteria; order Burkholderiales; family Alcaligenaceae; genus Achromobacter; species Achromobacter sp. NFACC18-2. The sequence goes on from NZ_FNYM01000002.1 coordinate 352,846, forward strand.
AGGACGTCGTAGCCCAGCGCATCGGCCACGCCCAGCACCTTGTCCAGCAGCAGGACCTTGCCGCTGGGACGCAGCGGCTCGCAGCCCAGGGTTTCCCAGGCGCCGTCGAACCAGTCGCGCGCCTCGGCCTGGCGTTGGGGAGAGGGCTCGACGTTCGCTGAAAGGTCCAGCGAACGCCGGGCGTCGAAAACGATGGTGATGTCGCTGCGCATGGAAAGCTCCGTCAGATGGCGTCAGGCCAGTAGGGTAGGCAAAAAACGCCGGACAGATTGTCCGTCCGGCGACATATCCCTACCAGCCCCGCGACACTTCCCAGGTGACCTCGGCCCCCGCGGCCTGCGACTGGCGCATCATGTCCAGCAGGGGAAAGGCCCGTTCCTTCAAGCCCACCATGCGTGCCATCGGGGCGACCGGGGCCTTGTCGTCGTTGTCTTCCTCGGCGCCTTCATGGGCGTGCTGGTACTCGTCGATCGCGCGTTCGATGCCGCTGATGGCCGGCCCGAGCTGCTCCACGGTGAACACGCCGCGCTCCGGGATCTTGTCGCCGACCGGCTTGCCGGCCGCCTGCAGCAGCGCGCCGGCGTGGTCGGTCAGCATCAGGACTTCGGCCACGACCTTGGAGTGAAAAGTGATCAGCATATTTCAGTCTCCCACATTGATTACCTTACTTACATACACTACCGCAACGCCCCCGTGATGCCAACTGGCGCCCTCAAATCAACTATGATTCAGGGGATTCCCGTGACAGCAGGACCCGCGCCGGGCCTGAATCCGGCATGAGCGCGCCGGTTTGCCGGCCGCCTTCGGCCCGGACCCAGCGCCAGCCTGCGGGCGCGGCGCGTAATGCCGGCAAGCCGCAAGCGCCGTGCCGCCTTCGTCACTCACTCAAGAACCACGCCAGACGCCCATGCTCCTCGAGCAACAAAAACAGCTTATCTCCCTGATCCAGGCCGCCGTCCTGCAAAGCCTGCCTGACGCCCAGCCCAACGTGCTGCTGGAGCGCCCCAAGGTTGCCGCCCACGGCGACGTCGCCACCAACGTGGCCATGCAGCTGGCCAAGCCCGCGCGCCGCAATCCCCGCGAACTGGCCCAGGCCATCGTCGACGCCGTGATGGCCAACCCGGACGCCGCCGCGCTGGTCGAGAGCGCCGAAGTGGCCGGTCCCGGCTTCATCAACCTGCGCATCACCCCGGCGGCCCGCCAGGCGGTGATCGCCGCGGTGGCCGAGCAGGGCGATGCCTTCGGGCGCGCCCCGCGCCTGGGCGACAAGATCCTGGTCGAGTTCGTCTCGGCCAACCCCACCGGCCCGCTGCACGTGGGCCATGCCCGCCAGGCGGCCCTGGGCGACGCCCTGTGCCGCCTGTACGACGCCGTCGGCTGGGACGTCACCCGCGAGTTCTATTACAACGACGCCGGCAACCAGATCAACAATCTGGCCATCAGCGTGCAGGCCCGCGCCCGCGGCCTGAGCACCGATTCCCCCGAATGGCCCGAAGACGGCTACAAGGGCGACTACATCGTCGACATCGCCCGCGACTTCCAGGAAGGCAAGACCATCCAGGCGTCCGACGGCGAGCCCGTCACCGCCACCGGCAACATCGACAACCTGGACGACATCCGCGCGTTTGCCGTGGCCTATCTGCGTCGCGAGCAGGACCTGGACCTGCAGGCTTTCGGCCTGGCGTTCGACAACTATTACCTGGAAAGCTCGCTCTACACGTCCGGCCGCGTCGAAGAGACGGTCAAGGCGCTGATCGCGGGCGGCCACACCTACGAGGAAGGCGGCGCGCTGTGGCTGCGCACCACCGAACTGGGCACGGGCGACGACAAAGACCGCGTCATGCGCAAAAGCGAGGGCGGCTACACCTACTTCGTGCCCGACGTGGCCTATCACAAGGCCAAATGGGAACGCGGCTTTCACCGCGCCGTGAACATCCAGGGCAGCGACCATCACGGCACCGTGGCGCGCGTGCGCGCCGGCCTGCAGGCGCTGGAAGAGGGCATTCCCAAGGACTACCCGTCCTACGTGCTGCACAAGATGGTCAAGGTCATGCGCGGCGGCGAAGAGGTCAAGATCTCCAAGCGCGCCGGCAGCTACGTCACCATGCGCGACCTGATCGACTGGGTCGGCCGCGATGCGGTGCGCTACTTCCTGATCCAGCGCCGCGCCGACACGGAATTCGTCTTCGACGTCGACCTGGCCCTGTCCAAGAGCGACGAGAACCCCGTCTATTACATCCAGTACGCCCACGCGCGCATCTGCTCGGTCATCAACAATGCCGGCATGCCGGCCAACGACGTGGCCCAGGCCGACGCCGCGCTCTTGACCGCCCCGACGGAATTCGCGCTGATGCAGCGCCTGGCGGAGTTTCCCCAGGTGGTGGCGCTGGCCGCCCAGGACCTGTCGCCGCACCACATTGCGTTCTGGCTGCGCGACTGCGCGTCGGACTTCCACGCCTGGTACGGCGCGGAGCGCGTGCTGATCGACGACACCGCGCTGAAGCTGGCCCGCCTGCGCCTGGCCGCCACCACCCGCCAGGTGCTGGCCAACGGCCTGGCCCTGTTGGGCGTCTCCGCGCCCGAGCGGATGTAACATCGGTTCATGGCAACCAAGCGCAAACCTACCCGCCGTTCCTCCGGCGAAAGCGGCAGCACCCTGTACGGGGCGCTGGCCGGCCTGCTGATCGGCCTGATCGTCGCCGCCGTCGTCGCGTTCTACGTCACCAAGGCCCCCGTCCCCTTCGTGGACCGGGCCAGCCGCCAGGGCGATACGGGCAAGCTGCCCGATCCGCGCAACGCGCCAGACCCCAACGCCGGCCTGTACGGCCGCGACGGGGCGGCGGGCGCACCGCCCACCGGCCCCACGGCCACCGCCCCGGCGCCCCTGCCGGGCGCAGGCGCCCCGGCCAAGGGCGACGAGACGCCCGCCAAGCTGGACGACCTGGGCGCGCTGATCGCCACCCTGCCCACCTCCCGGGCGCCAGCCGCCGCCCCGTCCGCGCCGCCGGCCAACGCCTCCGGCTCGTCGCCCACGCCCATCTCGAAGGCCGCCCCCGCCCCCACAGCCAGCAAGCCGGCCCCCGCGGCGACAGGCACGTACTACCTGCAGGCGGGCGCCTTCCGCGGCGAAAGCGACGCCGAATCGCTCAAGGCCCGCATCATCCTGCTGGGCCTGCCGGTGGCGGTGCAAAAGGCCGAACTCAACGGCAAGCCCATCAACCGCGTGCGCGTGGGGCCGTTTGCCCGCCTGGACGACATGAACCGGGCCCGCGGCCGCCTGGGCGAGAACAAGATCGAAACCGCCGTGGTGCGCCAGTAGGCGCGTCCGGCGGATGGTGTTGCATTGAACTAATCCGGCCCCGGCCCTGTCTGTAGCCTTTTATTCAGGAACCTCATCCATGCTGTCCCCCAAGCTCATCCGCATCCTGGCAGCCGCCGCGCTGACCGCCACGGCGTTCTTCAGCCCGGCCAGCCACGCGCAAGGCGCCCAGCAGTACGTGCCGATCAATCCGCCGCTGCCGTCGGACACCCCGGGCAAGGTCGAGGTCCTGGAATTCTTCGCCTACACCTGCCCGCACTGCGCCGCCATGGAACCCATGGTCGAAGACTGGGCCAAGACCGCCCCGTCCGACGTCGTGCTCAAGCAGGTGCCGATCGCCTTCAATGCCGGCATGAAGCCGCTGCAACAGCTCTACTACACGCTGCTGGCCCTGGACCGCCCGGACCTGCACCCCAAGGTCTTCACGGCCATCCACGGCGAGCACAAGCGCCTCTTCGACAAGAAGGCCATGGGCGAATGGATCGCCACGCAGGGCGTGGACCGCGCCAAGTTCGATTCCGTGTTCGACTCGTTCAGCGTGCAGACCCAGGTGCAGCGCGCCAACCAGCTGGCCGACGCCTACCGCATCGAAGGCACCCCGTCCTTCGCCGTGGGCGGCAAGTTCATGACCTCGCCGGTCATGGCGGGCAACAGCTACGAAGGCGCCTTGAAGGAAGTGGACAAGCTGATCCCGATGGCGCGCGCCAAGTAATCCGCGCGCAGGATTTGCATTCCAGAAGCCCCGAGCCTCCCGGCTCGGGGCTTTTGCATTTCTGAACGAGAGGATGCCATCAGCCCGCGCCGCGCGGACCTCAGGGCTGGGCCTGGACCTGGGCCTGCGCCTGGAACGCCGCGGCCTTTTCCAGCGCCTGGGTCAGGTCGGCGATGATGTCTTCGGGCGATTCCAGTCCGATGTGCAGGCGCACCACCGCGTTGTCGCCTTCGCCCCAATACCGGTGCTTGGACAGGTCCTTGGGCGACACGAGCTGCACCAGGCTTTCATACCCGCCCCACGAAAAGCCGATGCCGAACAGGGTCAGCGCATCGACGAACGTGCGCGCCGCATCCGGCGACAGGCGCAGCTCCACGGACAGCATGCCGTTCGAGCCGGTGCAGTCGCGCTGCCACAGCGCATGGCCCGGGTCCGCCGGCCACGCGGGGTGGAACAGGCGCACGGTCTCGGGACGGTTCTTGAAGAATTCGCACACCTGCATGGCATGGCGCGCGTGCTGGGCCATGCGGATCGGCATGGTCCGCACGCCGCGCAGCGCGAGCCACGCGTCGTCCGCGCTGATGGAATAGCCCATCGCATACTGCGTGCGGTTGAGCTTGCGGGCGATGGCTTCGTCGTTGGTGACCACCGCGCCCAGCATCAGGTCGGAATGGCCGCCCACGTACTTGGTGCCCGCAATGACCGAGACCTGCGCGCCGAGCGTGAGCGGACGGTAGATATAGCCCGACCCCCACGTGTTGTCGGTGGCCAGCACCAGCCCGTGTTCCTGGGCAAACGCGGCCATCGCGCCCATGTCCAGCATTTCAAAGAGCAGCGAACCCGGCGATTCCACGTACAGCAGCGTGGTGTTCGACTGCACCAGCGCCTGCAGGTCGTCGTCCGCCGAGAAATACGTGATGGAGATGTTCATGCGCTTGAGGACGGCGTCGTCCAGCTCGCGCATCGGGCCATACACGCAGTCGGAGATCAGCGCATGGTCGCCCGCCGAGCACAGCGCCATCATGACCATGGTCATGGCCGACAGGCCCGAGGGCGCCAGGTAGCAGTGCGTGCCGCCTTCCAGCTGCGTGAACACTTCTTCGAGCGCCGCGTGCGTGTCCATGCCCATGCGGCCATAGGTCGTGGCGCGACCGCCCGCCGCCTTGCTGCGCTGGGCGTTTTCCAGGGCGGCGATGTTGGCAAAGCGCACCGTGCTGGCCCGCATGGGCGGCAGCGGCACCGGGGCCGTGCCGGTCTCGGGGTTGAACGGGGCGGTGCCGGCGTGCTGGAGGACCGTATCGATGTGTTTGGTAGGCATCTTGTGGGGCGCGACAAAATCGGGGGAAGTCAAACCATATCAGGTGGCGGCGGGAATTTCAGCCTATCCAGCGCACGGTCTCGGACAACTCCGCGCGCCGGGTGCGGTAGCTATTAGCCGGATGCGCCCTGTCTTCAAAGCCGAACGAGATGCCGCAGACCACGCGCCGGTCCGCTCCGATGCCCAGGACCTCGCGCAGCACTTCCGGATACATCGCCAACGACGCCTGCGCCACGGTGGCCACGCCATTGGCCTGGGCCGCCAGCAGGAAATTGGCGACGTACCCGCCGCAGTCCATTGCGCCGTATTCGCCGAGCGCCTCATCGGTGGTGACGATGGCGACGTGCGGCGCGTCGAACAGCGCAAAGTTGCGCATTTCCTGGCGCCGGTAGGCCTCGCGGTCGCCGCGCGGCACGCCGACGGCGCCGTATAGCTGAAAACCCGATTCGCGGCGGCGGGCAAGGTAATCGCCGCGGTATTCGCGCGGGAAGGGAAAGTCGGGCGTGGACCCCGGGACCTCTGCGCGCTGCTGCAGCGCGTCGCGCAGGCGCTGCGTGCCCGCGCCCTCGGTGATGGCCACCTGCCAGGGCTGGCAGTTGCACCAGGACGCCGTGCGCTGGGCCAGGCTCAGGATGCGTTCGATGGTGACGCGCGGCACGGGCTGCGGCTGGAAGGCGCGGCAGCTGTGGCGCGCAAGCAGCCAGTCTTCGAGCGCGGCGTCGGCAGGCGCCCTGGCGGCGTCAAGGGAATGGGCGGCAACGGTCATGGTCGGTATGTCTCCTGTCATGTTCGGCTTTGACCTTATGATGCCACTAGCCGCGCGCGTCTGTCCGGACACCGCCGGCCGCGCCCTTGTCCGACCCGTCGCCTGGCGGGTCCGTTACGGAAAAGAACTCATGCTGCCCCTGGACACCCTGATCGCATTTTTCGGCATAGCAGTGCTGCTGGCGCTGACGCCAGGGCCGGACAACCTCTTCGTGCTGATGCAGTCGGCCATCTGGGGACGCAAGGCGGGCATGTTCGTGGTGCTGGGCCTGTGCACCGGACTGCTGGGGCACACGGCGGCCGTCGCGGTGGGACTGGCCGCCGTCTTCGCCGCATCGCCCGTGGCGTTTACGGTGCTCAAGCTGGCGGGCGCGGCGTATCTCGCATGGCTGGCCTGGCAGATCCTGCGCGCCCCCGTCGAATCCGAAACCGGCAAGCGCCCCGAGCCCATGCGGCCCGGCGCGCTGTACCGGCGCGGCATCGTCATGAACCTGACCAATCCAAAGGTGCTGCTGTTCTTCTTTGCCTTCCTGCCGCAGTTCACCTCGCCCCGGCTGGGCGCTGTGGGCCTGCAGACCATGCAGCTGGGCGCGGTGTTCATCGTGTCGACGCTGCTGGTGTTCGGGGCCATCGCGTTCTTCTCGGGTGCGTTCGGCGAACTGCTGCAACGCTCGGTGACGGCCAAGCGCTGGCTGAACCGCATCGCGGCGCTGGTGTTCGTGGGCCTGGCCGTGCGGCTGGCGACGGCCTCGCGCTAAAGCGCGGCGCCCCGGCATCAAGGCCGTGGCCAAGGGGCCGGGGCCCAGCCTGCTGGCGCTCAGGCGGCCTTGAACCGCACGATGCCGTCCGCGTCCTGCGCGCGCGTCAACTTGCCTTCGAAATACAGCGCATGCAGATGCGCCAGCGCTTCGCCCATGGCGAACGTGAGCTGGTGCAGGTCCAGCTTGCGCTTGAACAGCACGGGCACGATATCGGAGGTGGACTGGGGCTGGACCGCACAGGCTTCCAGCACCTCGGCCAGCCGGTCGCGGTGATGCTCGTGCTGCTGCGCGATGCGCTCGTGCAGCCCCGTGAACGGACGGCCGTGCGACGGCAACACCAGCGTGTCGTCCGGCAGGCCGTCGTAGCCATCCAGCGAACGCAGGTACAGGGGCAGGGGATTGGCGTCGGGTTCGTAGTCGAACACGCTGACATTGGTGGAAATGCGCGGCAGCACCATGTCGCCCGAGATCAGCACGCCCAGGTCGGGCGAAAACAGCGACGCATGTTCCGGCGCGTGGCCATAGCCCACGATGACGCGCCAGTCGCGTCCACCGATGCGCACCTGATCGCCGTCCATGATGCGCGTGTAGCGCGACGGCACGGCGGGCACCAGGTTGGGGTAGTAGCTGGCGCGCTGACGGATCTGCTCCTGCGCGTCGGGGTCCGTCAGGCCGTGGCGGGCGAAGTGCTCGACCGCCGATTGCCCGCCCGGGCCCGCGCCGGCGTCATTGCGGCGCGACGACCACAGCGAGGCCACCATGAAATCGGTCATCGTCATCCACAGCCGGGCATTCCAGCGTTCGCACAGCCAATGGGCCAGGCCGATGTGGTCCGGGTGCATGTGGGTGACGATCACGCGCAGCACGGGCAGGCCGTCCAGCTCGTTCCTGAACACGTCTTCCCACAGCGTCTTCACTTCGTCGCGCGAGATGCCGCAATCGACGATGGTCCACCCGTCCTTGCCGTCGATGCGGTCGCGCAGCAGCCAGAGGTTGATATGATCCAGCGCGAACGGCAGCGGCATCCGGATCCACTTGACGCCTTCCGCCACCGCATGCGCGCGGCCGGCCTCGGGCTGGAAATCGGCCCAGGGATACTGCAGCTTCTGTTCGTTGGGGTTCATTGCCTCTCGCTCCACGCTTGACGATCTGGTCAAGTCATCATAATTTACGTTTACGTAAACTGCCACACGTCGCATGCCCCCGTCAACCTGGACCATCTCTGAACTCGCGCGCGAGTTCGACGTCACGCCCCGCACGATCCGCTTCTACGAAGACCAGGGGATCGTCAGCCCGGCGCGCGAGGGCCGCAACCGCATCTTCGGGCCGCGCGACCGCACGCGCCTGAAACTGGCGTTGCGCGGCAAACGCCTGGGCCTGCAGCTCTCCGAGATCCTGACGCTCATCGACATGTACGACGGGCCCGGCGACACCGAGGTGCAGTTGCGCCAATACCTTTCCGTACTGGAACAGCACCGCGTCACGCTGGAGCAGCAGCGCCGCGACATCGACGACACGCTCCAGGAAATCAGCGAACAGGAGCGCCAGTGCCGCGTCCTGCTGGCGCAACAAAAGTCTTAGGCGCGCATGGCAGTCCTGCACACCGTCGGGCTTTTCATCCTGACCGCCCTGGCCGAAATCATCGGCTGCTACCTGCCGTATCTGTGGCTGCGCAAGGGCCACTCCATCTGGTTACTGGCGCCCGCCGCAATCAGCCTCGCGTTGTTCGCGTGGCTGCTGACCCTGCATCCCACCGCGTCGGGACGCGTCTATGCCGCCTACGGCGGTGTGTATATCGGCATGGCGCTCTTGTGGCTGTGGGCCGTGGACGGCGTGCGCCCCAGCGCCAGCGATTTCATCGGCGTGGGACTTTGCCTGGCCGGGATGCTGGTGATTATGTTCGGCCCGCGCGGAACCTGAGCCGGCCCGCCTGCCCAGCAGCGCATGAAAAAGAAAAGCGCGCGTACCCACGAAGGGACGCGCGCTTATTCATGCGGTGGATCGTTTGCCGGCCATCGCCGGCCCCGGTCACTCCGCCTTGATATTGCCTTCCTTGATGATGCGGGCGTTGTTCGTGAACTCGGCCTGCACCTGCTTGGCGAAGGCTTCGCCCGACGCCGTGCCCGGCTGCAGGAACGACTTGGCCAGCAGGTCCTGGAACTCGGCGCTGCCCACGGCCTTCGCCAGCGCGGCCTGCAGCGGCTGCGACACGGCCGGCGGCAGGTTGGCCGGCGCGAAGATGCCGAAGTTCGAGTAGTACTGCGCCTGCGGCAGCTTCAATTCGGCCATCGTCGGCACGTCGGGCCATGCCGGCAGGCGCTGCGGCGCCATCACCGCCAGCGGCTTGAGCGCCCCATTGGCCACGTGCGGCAGCACGACGTCGCTGTTGACCACCAGCAGTTCCACCACGCCGCCCAGGCCGTCGGTCAGCGCCTGGCTGTTGCCGCGGTAGGGCACGTGCAGCATCCGGGTGCCCGTCTGCGCGGTGACCGCGGCCATGCCCAGGTGCGCGACCGTGCCCTGGCCCGGCGTGCCGTAGCGCACGCCGTCGGGATGCGACTTGGCGTAGTCGACGAGACCCGCGAAATCCTTCACCGGCAACGCCTTGGTCGCCACGATGGCGACCGGGGCCACGGCCACGCTGGCCACCGGCGTCAGGTCCTTCATCGGGTCGTAGTTGGTCTTGGTCAGGTGCGGAAAGATCGTCAGCGGGCTGGTCGAGGCCAGCAACAGCGTGGTGCCGTCCGGCTGCGCGCGCGCCACGAAGTCGGTGCCCACAGAGGCCCCCGCACCTGGCTTGTTCTCGACGATGACCGTCACGTTCGCTTCCTTGCGCAGCGCGTCGGCCAGGCGGCGCCCGATCGCATCGGCGCTGCCGCCGGCGGTGTAGGGCACGACCACGGTGACAGGCTTGGCCGGCCAGCTCTGGGCCATCGCGCCGCTTGCCATGATTGCCAGGGCCGCCCCCGCGGCCTTGGTCAGCAATGTCTTCTTTTTCATATCGTCCTGGTGATGTTGCGTAGCACTGCGTTGGTGAAACGAACTGCGGAAAAGCCCATCAGGCGAGATAGCGCTGCGCCAGGCGAACCCAGTACGACGCGCCCGCCGGAATCAAGGAATCATTGAAGTCGTAGCTGGCGTTGTGCAGCATGCAGGGACCGAGCCCGTGGCCCGCCATGCGGTGCTCGCCGTCGCCGTTGCCCAGGAACACATAGCAGCCGGGCTTTTCCTGCAGCAGGAACGCGAAATCCTCCGAGGCCATGGCCGGTTCGATGGTCAGCGCGCGGTCCTCGCCCACGACCTCGCGCATCACGTCCATGCAGAACTCGGTCTCGGCCGCGGTGTTGATCAGCGCGGGATAGCGGCGCTCGAAGTACACCTCGGCCTCGCAGCCATGCGCGGCGGCGATGCTGCCCGCGATCTCCTGCATGCGCCGCTCGATCAGGTCCACCACGTCGGTACGATAGGCGCGCACCGACCCGCCCAGCCACGCGGTATTGGGGATCACGTTGATGACGCTGCCGCCCGCCTGCACCTGGGTGATGGACAGCACCGCCGCGTCCAGCGGACGCTTGCTGCGCGTCAGGATCGTCTGCAGCGACTGGCCGATGGCAAAAAGCGCCGGCACCGGGTCGTTGCAGTCCTGCGGGGCGGCGGCGTGGCCGCCCTTGCCCTTGACGGTGATCTTGAAGCCGTTGGCCGCCGCCATCATGGGGCCGGAACAGACGCCGAACGATCCGGCCGGCAGGCCCGGCCAGTTGTGCATGCCGAACACGGCCTCGCACGGAAAGCGGGTGAAAAGGCCGTCCTGGATCATGGCCCGGCCGCCCGCGCCGCCTTCCTCGGCCGGCTGGAAGCACAGGTACACCGTGCCGTCGAACCCGCCCGCCGTCTGCAGGTGCCGCGCCGCGGCCAGCAGCATCGCGGTATGGCCATCGTGGCCGCAGCCGTGCATCTTGCCGTCGTGGCGCGAGCGGTGTTCGAACTGGTTCTCTTCCTGCATGGGCAGGGCGTCCATATCGGCGCGCAGCATGATGGCCCGATCCGACGTGCCGCGCTTGATCACCCCGACCACGCCCGTCTTGGCGATGCCGGTATGCGTGTCGATGCCCCAGCCGCGCAGCGCGTCGGCCACCACCTTCCCCGTGCGGTGCTCTTCGTAGCAAAGCTCCGGATGCATGTGGATGTCGCGGCGCAGCGCCACGATGTCGTCCAGGTTGGAAAGTTCAAGCAAGGCGTACTCCATCGGGTGAATCGGGTGAATCGGGTGAATCGGAATTCAAGGGCCGGATGAATACTACCCATCGCGACTGCCCGGGGCGCCCACGAATGGCTAGGGATAACCCGAATCCAATTTACGTTTACGTAAACGTAATATTTGCACTGCATCATTGCGCGGCGCTGGTCGATCGGCGCATCATGGATCACCCCGAGCCTGCGCCCACGCCCCCTCGTGCGGGCCTATGAATGTAAGTACCTACTATCACGGAGACATCGATGAATCTTCCCGGCCTGAACTTCGACCTGGGCGAAGACCTGGACATGCTGCGCGACGCCGTACGCAATTTCGCGCAGGCCGAGATCGCGCCGCGCGCCGCGGAAGTCGATCGCAGCGACCAGTTCCCCATGGACCTCTGGCGCAAATTCGGTGACCTCGGCGTGCTGGGCATGACCGCCGACGAGGAATACGGCGGCGCCAACATGGGCTATCTGGCCCACATGGTCGTGATGGAGGAAATCTCCCGCGCCAGCGCCTCCATCGGCCTGTCGTACGGCGCGCACTCCAACCTGTGCGTGAACCAGATCAACCGCAACGGCACGGCGGCCCAGAAGGCCAAGTACCTGCCCAAGCTGATCTCGGGCGAACACGTGGGCGCGCTGGCCATGAGCGAACCGGGCGCGGGCTCCGACGTGGTCAGCATGAAGCTGCGCGCCGACAAGAAGGGCGACCGCTACGTGCTGAACGGCACCAAGATGTGGATCACCAACGGCCCGGACGCCGACACGCTCGTCGTCTACGCCAAGACCGACCCCGAGGCCCACCAGCGCGGCATCACCGCCTTCCTGGTCGAAAAGGGCTTCAAAGGCTTTTCTGTGGCGCAGAAGCTGGACAAGCTGGGCATGCGCGGCAGCCACACCGGCGAACTGGTGTTCCAGGACTGCGAAATCCCCGAAGAAAACGTGCTGGGCCAGGTCAACGGCGGCGTCAAGGTGCTGATGAGCGGCCTGGACTACGAACGCGCCGTGCTGTCCGGCGGCCCGCTGGGCATCATGCAGGCCGTGATGGACGTGGTGGTGCCGTATATCCACGACCGCAAACAGTTCGGCCAGGCCATCGGCGAATTCCAGCTCATCCAGGGCAAGGTCGCCGACCTGTACACCACGCTGCAGGCCAGCCGCGCCTTCTGCTACCAGGTCGGCAAGAACCTGGACAAGCTGGGCGCCGAGCACGTGCGCCAGGTGCGCAAGGACTGCGCCGCGCTGATCCTGTACACGGCCGAGAAGGCCACGTGGATGGCGGGCGAGGGCGTGCAGATCCTTGGCGGCAATGGCTACATCAACGAATACCCGGTGGGTCGCCTGTGGCGCGACGCCAAGCTGTATGAGATTGGCGCCGGCACCAGCGAAATCCGTCGCATGCTGATCGGCCGCGAACTCTTCAACGAAACCGCCTGACCGCCTTATCCACAGGCCGCGCCGCCATGATCCGCACGTCCGATCTCCAGCACATCGAGCAGGCTCCCGCGCCGGGCCCCTCGCCGCTGGACGTGGCGCGCCTGATCCTGGCGGGCTTTGACCGCCACTACGCGCTGTTCCGCTACAGCGCGCAGCGCGCCAAGGCCTTGTTCGAATCCGGCGACTGGCACGGCATCCAGCACCTGTCGCGCGAACGCATCGAGTACTACGACATGCGCGTGCGCGAGTGCGCCACGCAGCTCGAAGGCGTGCTGCGCGGGCGGCCGGAAGGCGCGGTGGGCGCTTCGGGCGCCAATGGCGGCAGCAACGGCAGCGGCAACGGCGCCGCCGCGCCCTCCCTGACCGACGCGCAGACGGCCTACTGGCAACAGATCAAGCAGGAATTCGTCGGGCTCCTGGGCGAACACCGCCAGCCGGAGTGCGCGGAAACCTTCTTCAATTCGGTGTCGTGCCGCTTGCTGCACCGGGATTACTTCCACAACGATTTCCTGTTCGTACGGCCGGCAGTGGCCACCGACTACCTGGACAGCAGCCTCCCGTCCTACCGCGTGTACTACCCGGTGACCGACGGGCTGGAAAAAAGCCTGATCCGCATGGTGGCCGACTTTGGCCTGGCCCTGCCGTTCGAGGACCTGCCGCGCGACACGCGGCTGCTGGCGCGCGCCGCGGTTGCCAAGCTGCGCGCGGTGCTGCCGCGCCACGTCGGCCGGCGCATCGCCACCGACTGCCAGATCCACGCGCTGGGCTCGCTGTTCTTCCGCAACAAGGGCGCCTACATCGTTGGCCGCCTGATCAACCAGACCACCGTCTATCCCTTTGCCGTGGCGCTCACGCGCAACCCGGCGGGACAGGTGGTGCTGGACGCGCTGCTCTTGGGCGCGGACGACCTGAGCACGCTGTTCAGCTTCACGCGCGCGTATTTCCTGGTCGACATGGAAACGCCCGCCGCCGTGGTGAACTTCCTGTCGAGCCTCCTGCCGCGCAAGCCCAAGGCCGAGCTCTACACCATGATCGGCCTGCAGAAGCAGGGCAAGACGCTGTTCTACCGCGATTTCCTGCACCACCTTGCGCATTCGCGCGACGCCTTCGACATCGCACCGGGCATCAAGGGCATGGTGATGTGCGTGTTCACGCTGCCGTCCTATCCCTACGTGTTCAAGCTCATCAAGGACCGCATCGACAAGGACGGCATGGACCACGCCACCGTGCGGCGCAAGTACCAGATGGTCAAGCTGCACGACCGGGTGGGCCGCATGGCCGACACCTGGGAGTATTCGCAGGTCGCCCTGCCACGCGCGCGTTTCGCGCCCGCGCTGCTGGACGAACTGCGCCGGCTGGTGCCCAGCCTCATCGAGGAAACCGGCGACACGGTCGTCATCCGCCACGTCTACATCGAACGCCGGATGACCCCGTTGAACATCTATCTGCAGCAGGCGCCGGACGCGCTGCTGGAGCCGGCGGTGCGCGAATACGGGGACGCCATCCGCCAGCTTGCCGCGGCCAACATCTTCCCCGGCGACATGCTCTACAAGAACTTCGGCGTCACGCGACTGGGCCGCGTCGTCTTTTATGACTACGACGAAATCCAGCGCATGACCGAGATGAATTTCCGGCGCATTCCGCCGGCCCCCAACGAAGAAGCGGAGATGGCCTCCGAGCCCTGGTACGCCATCGGCCCGAACGACGTCTTCCCCGAGGAATTCGGCCGCTTCCTGCTGGGCGATGCGCGCGTGCGCAGCGCCTTCATGCGTCACCATTCCGACCTGCTGGAACCGGACTGGTGGCAGGCCTGCCGCGCCCACGTGGCGCAGGGCCGGATCGAAGAATTTTTCCCTTACGATACGGACAGACGCCTGCGCGCTGAACGCCGTTCAAGCGGCAACGCGGTGTTGTAACCGAAACGCTGTCCCGACCCTCACAGGAGCTAGTCATGTCAGATCCCATCGTTATCGTTTCCGTCGCCCGCACGCCCATGGGCGGCATGCTGGGCAGCCTGTCCGGCCTGGCCGCGCACGAGCTGGGCTCGGTGGCCATCAAGGCCGCCGTCGAACGCGCCGGCATCAAACCCGAACAGGTCGATGAAGTCATCATGGGCAACGTGCTGCAGGCCGGCCAGGGCCAGGCGCCCGCCCGCCAGGCCGCGCTGGGCGCGGGCCTGCCGCTGGGCGTCGCGTGCACCACGATCCACAAGGTCTGCGGCTCGGGCCTGAAGGCCGCGATGTTCGGCCACGACCTGCTGGCCTCCGGCAGCGCCGAGATCGTCGTCGCCGGCGGCCAGGAAAGCATGAGCAACGCGCCCTACCTGCTGCTCAAGGGCCGCCAGGGCTACCGCTACGGCCACAACACCGTGTACGACCACATGGCGCTGGACGGCCTGGAAGACGCCTACGACAAGGGCAAGGCCATGGGCGTGTTCGCCGAAGACTGCGCCTCCAAGTATTCGTTTACGCGCGAACAGCAGGACGCGTTCTCGCTGGAATCGCTGCGCCGCGCCCGCGCTGCCTCGGAGGACGGCAGCTTCAAGTGGGAAATCGCCCCCGTCACCGTCGCCGGCCGCAAGGGCGACACCGTGATCGACACCGACGAAGCGCCCACCAAGGCCATGCCGGAAAAGATCCCCACCCTCAAGCCCGCGTTCAAGAAGGACGGCACCGTCACCGCCGCCAACTCGTCGTCGATCTCCGACGGCGCCGCCGCCATGGTGCTGATGCGCGCGTCCACCGCCGAAAAGCTCGGCGTCAAACCGCTGGCCCGCATCGTCGCGCACACCCAGCACTCGCAGGAGCCCAACTGGTTCACCACCGCCCCCGTCGGCGCACTGAAGAACCTGTTCAACAAGACCGGCTGGAAGGCCGAGGACGTGGACCTGTACGAGATCAACGAAGCCTTCGCGGTGGTCACCATGGCCGCCATGACCGACTTCAAGCTCCCGCATGAAAAGGTCAACATCCACGGCGGCGCCACCGCGCTGGGTCACCCGATCGGCGCCTCGGGCGCGCGCCTGATGGCCACCCTGATCGGCGCACTGCGCAAGACCGGCGGCAAGCGCGGCGTGGCCACGCTGTGCATCGGCGGCGGCGAAGCCGTCGCAATGGCCATCGAAATGGTCTAAGCAGTTGCCTGCTCGGGACACGGGCTTCGGCCCGTGTCCCGAGCAGGATTTCGCTGCGCCTTTCTGGCATTGCAATCACCGCGACGGGTCGGTCGCGGGCCATGCAGGAAAGGCGCAACGAAATCCTTGAATCCAAATCGACAAG
The DNA here is from genome assembly GCF_900108985.1 of Achromobacter sp. NFACC18-2. Classification (NCBI taxonomy): domain Bacteria; kingdom Pseudomonadati; phylum Pseudomonadota; class Betaproteobacteria; order Burkholderiales; family Alcaligenaceae; genus Achromobacter; species Achromobacter sp. NFACC18-2. The sequence continues at coordinate 368,675 of NZ_FNYM01000002.1, forward strand.
AATGCCCGGCCCACCGGGCAGCGAGACAACCCGCTCTCTTTTCGAGCGCCTTCAAATTCCAATCAAGCAGGACGGGTGGTACCCCATGCCCATCATCGAATCCCGCATCAATCCGCGGTCGCAGGACTACATCGACAACGCGAGCGCCATGCAGGCCCAACTGGACGACCTGAACCAGCAGCTGGCGCAGACGGCCCTGGGCGGCAGCGAGTCCGCCCGCGCCAAGCACACCGCGCGCGGCAAGCTCCTGCCGCGCGACCGCGTGGAAAACCTGATCGATCCGGGCACCCCGTTCCTGGAACTGTCGCCGATGGCGGCGCACGGCATGTATGGCGGCGACGCGCCCGGCGCGGGCGTCATCACCGGCATCGGCCGCGTGTCCGGCACCGAGTGCGTGATCGTCTGCAACGACGCCACGGTCAAGGGCGGCACCTACTATCCGATGACGGTCAAAAAGCACCTGCGCGCGCAGGAGATCGCCGCGCAGAACCACCTGCCCTGCGTGTACCTGGTGGACTCCGGCGGCGCCAACCTGCCGCAGCAGGACGAAGTCTTCCCGGATCGCGAACACTTCGGCCGCATCTTCTACAACCAGGCGCAGATGTCCGCGCAAGGCATCTCGCAGATCGCGGTGGTCATGGGTTCTTGCACGGCCGGCGGCGCCTACGTGCCCGCCATGAGCGATGAGTCCATCATCGTCCGCAACCAGGGCACCATCTTCCTGGGCGGCCCGCCGCTCGTCAAAGCCGCCACCGGCGAAGAAGTCAGCGCCGAAGACCTGGGCGGCGGCGACGTGCACACGCGCCTGTCCGGCGTCGCGGACCACCTGGCCGCCAACGACATGCATGCGCTGCAACTGGCGCGCAACGCCGTCGCGCGACTGAACCGCAAGAAGCCGCAGCCGCTGGCCACGATTCCCGTGCGCGAACCGCGCTACGACCCGAGCGAACTGAACGGCATCATTCCCGCCGACACCCGCAAACCCTACGACGTGCGCGAAGTCATCGCGCGCATCGTCGACGGCTCGGAGTTCGACGAATTCAAGTCGCGCTTCGGTCCCACGCTGGTCACGGGCTTTGCGCACATCCACGGCATGCCCGTCGGCATCGTCGCCAACAACGGCATCCTGTTTTCCGAATCCGCGCAGAAGGGCGCGCACTTCATCGAACTGTGCGCGCAGCGCAAGATTCCGCTGGTGTTCCTGCAGAACATCACCGGCTTCATGGTCGGCCGCAAATACGAAAACGAAGGCATCGCGCGCCATGGCGCCAAGATGGTGACAGCCGTGGCCACCGCCAACGTGCCCAAGTTCACCGTCCTGATCGGCGGCTCGTTCGGCGCCGGCAACTACGGCATGTGCGGCCGCGCCTATTCCCCGCGCATGCTCTTCATGTGGCCCAACGCCCGCATCTCGGTCATGGGCGGCGAGCAGGCCGCCAGCGTGCTGGCCACCGTCAAGCGCGACGGCATCGAGGCGCGCGGCGGGCAGTGGTCGGCGGATGAAGAGAACGCGTTCAAGGCCCCGATCCGCGAACAGTACGAACGCGAAGGCCATCCGTATTACGCGACGGCGCGGTTGTGGGACGACGGCATCATCGCCCCGGCCGACACGCGCCGCGTGCTGGGACTGGCGTTGTCTGCCGCGCTTAACGCGCCCATCGAAGACACCAAGTTCGGTGTCTTCCGGATGTAGGCCGAACCACACTTCTACGCGCTTCGCGCCCCTTCCGAACACTTCAGCTTGGATAACGCAATGTTCGATACTGTGCTGATTGCCAACCGCGGCGAAATCGCCTGCCGCGTCGCCGCCACCGCGCGCCGCATGGGCCTGCGCACCGTCGCCGTCTATTCCGACGCGGACGCCAACGCCCGCCACGTCGCCGCGTGCGACCAGGCCGTCTACATCGGCGGCTCCGAGCCGCGCGCCAGCTACCTGCGCGCCGACGCCATCCTGCAGGCCGCGTGCGACACCGGCGCCGGTGCCATCCACCCCGGCTACGGCTTCCTGTCCGAGAACGAAGCCTTCGCCCAGGCCGCCCAGGACGCCGGCATCGCCTTCGTCGGCCCGCCCGCTTCGGCCATCGCCGCCATGGGCAGCAAGTCCGCCGCCAAATCCCTCATGGAGAAAGCCGGCGTGCCGCTCGTGCCCGGCTACCACGGCGACAACCAGGACCCGCAGTTCCTCAAATCGCAGGCCGACGCCATCGGCTATCCCGTGCTCATCAAGGCCAGCGCGGGCGGCGGCGGCAAGGGCATGCGCATCGTCGAATCGTCCGGCGCCTTCCTGGACGCATTGGCCTCGTGCCAACGCGAAGCCGCATCCAGTTTCGGCGACGACCGCGTCCTGATCGAACGCTACCTGCAAAAGCCGCGCCACATCGAAATCCAGGTTTTCGCCGACACGCACGGCAACTGCGTCTATCTCTTCGAGCGCGACTGCTCCGTGCAGCGCCGCCACCAGAAAGTCATCGAAGAAGCGCCGGCCCCCGGCATGACCGAAGAACGCCGCCGCGCCATGGGCGAAGCCGCCGTCGCCGCCGCGCGCGCCGTCGGTTACGTGGGCGCAGGCACCGTCGAATTCATCGCCGAACCCGACGGCCGCTTCTACTTCATGGAAATGAACACGCGCCTGCAGGTCGAGCACCCGGTCACCGAAATGATCACCGGCCACGACCTCGTCGAATGGCAACTGCGCGTCGCCGCCGGCCAGCCGCTGCCCGCGCGCCAGGAAGACCTGCGCATCAACGGCCACGCCATCGAGGCCCGTATCTACGCCGAGAACCCCGAGAAGGGCTTTTTGCCCTCCATCGGCACGCTCGCCTACCTGGGCCTGCCGCCGCACACCGCATTTACCAATGGCGACGTCCGCGTCGACGGCGGCGTGCGCATGGGCGACACCATCACCCCGTTCTACGACCCGATGATCGCCAAGCTCATCGTGCACGGCGCCGACCGCGACCAGGCCCGCGCCCGCATGTTGCAGGCCCTGGCGCAGACGCAGGCCGTGGGCGTGCAGACCAACGTCGCCTTCCTGTCGCGTTTGATGAAGGACAGCGCCTTCGCCGCCGCCGACCTGGACACCGGCCTCATCGAGCGCCAGCGCGCCACGCTGCTGCCCGACCCCCAGCCCGCCGACGCCGACGCCCTGGCGCTGGCCACCGCCGCCGTGCTGGTGCGCCAAGGTCTCGCGCAACCGGGCGCGCAGGGCGCGGGTAAAGGCCCCACCGACCCGTGGGACGCGCGCGACGGCTGGCGGCTGGGCGGCCAGTACCGCCGCCAGTTGCAGTGGACCGACAACGGCGAAGCCCGCCACGTCACGGTGGCCCGCCAGGGCGGCGCCTGGACGCTGGACACCGGCGAGGGCGCGCGGCCCTTCCTGTGGCGCTCGCACGCCAGCGCCAACCCGAACTTGGCCTATGGCCTGCGCATCACCCTGCAAGGGCATGAGAGCGCCGGCACGGTCGTCCTGCACGGCGACCGCGCCTACGTCTTCCGCGAGGACGGCTCGCACGTCCTGGACCTCTACGACGCGCTGACGCACTCGCAGGACACGCAGGGCGAACACGGCGCGGGCCTCGCCGCGCCTATGCCCGGCAAGATCATCTCCATCTCGGTCAAGCAGGGCGACAAGGTCGAAAAGGGCCAGCCGCTGCTTGTGATGGAAGCGATGAAGATGGAACACACCATCTCCGCCACGGCCGACGGCACGGTGGGGGAAGTGTTCTATGGGGTGGGCGATCAGGTGACGGAAGGCGCCGAGCTCGTCTCGATCGAGTAACGGCTGTTTGAACGAGCCCGACGGCTTCCGGCGATATTGCCGGGAGCCGTTTTGTTTATGAGGGTTCATAACAATTCGGGTGACGCGCCGGCATTCAATGCCCCGTATTGGCTGCGCACCTGGACGCCCGGCGCTTACTTCTCGCGCGCTTTGACGGATTGCCGCATGGTTGCGACCATTTCGGCTCCAGGAACCACCGCTTGCGGTCCGCGTCGGTTTAGCTGCGCGTCAGCGCCCCGCGCCTAGAATCGGCTCTTCCCCCGCGCCACGCCCACCATGTCCGCCGCCGACACGCCCAGTCCGCTTTCCCGCCCGCCGTTCCTGCATTTCCTCTGCGGCCGCGTCGCCGCATCGCTTGCGTTCCAGATCGTCTCCGTCGCGGTGGGCTGGCAAATCTACGCACTGTCCGGCAGCGCGCTGGACCTCGGCCTCATCGGCCTCGCCCAATTCCTGCCCATGGCCGCGCTGACGCTCGTCGTCGGCCACGTCGCCGACCGCTACGACCGCCGCAAGATCGTCGCCACCTGCATGGCGCTCGAAGCCCTGGCCACGCTGGTGCTCGCCATTGCCGCGCTGCATGGCGTCGGCGGCAAGACGCTCATCTACGCCACCATCATCATCATGAGCTCGGCCCGCGCCTTCGAGGCGCCGACCCTGTCCACGCTGATCCCCGCCGTCGTCCCGCGCGAATGGCTACCGCGGGCCACCGCGCTGTCCTCGTCCGGTGGGCAGATCGCGCAGATCGCCGGGCCGGCGCTGGGTGGGGTCGGCTACAGCCTGGGAGCAGGGTGGATCTACTGCGTCGCCGCTGCGTTGTATATGACGGCCTTCATCGCCATCGCCACCCTCGTCATCGAACGCGCGCCGCCTCGCAAAGAGCCGACCACGTGGCGCACGCTATTCGGCGGCATCACCTTCATCTTCCAGCGCCGGTTGCTGCTAGGCACGTTGTCGCTGGACCTGTTTGCCGTGCTGCTGGGCGGGGCGACGGCGTTGCTGCCGATCTTTGCCAAAGACATTCTCAACGCGGGGCCGTGGGCGCTTGGCGCCTTGCGTGCCGCACCCGCCTGCGGCGCGGCGTTGATGTCGCTGACGCTGGCGCGCTTGAGCCTGGGTGAGAACGTCGGGCGGCTGCTGTTCGGCTCGCTCGTCGTGTTCGGTCTGGCGACCACGGTGTTCGGGCTGTCGACGTCGATCCCGCTGTCGGTCGCCGCGCTGGTCGTGCTGGGCGCCGCCGACGCCGTCAGCGTTGTCGTGCGTTCTTCACTCGTGCAGTTGAATACGCCGGACCACATGCTGGGCCGGGTCAGCGCGGTGAACACCTTGTTCATCGGCGCGTCCAACCAGCTCGGGGAATTCGAATCCGGCCTGACGGCGCAGCTATTCGGCGCGGTGCCGGCGGTGGTGATCGGCGGACTCGGGACCATCGCGGTGGCCGGTCTGTGGATGCGGTGGTTCCCGGAACTGAGACGGCTGCGGACGCTGCAGGGGAACGAGGTCGCGCAATCGTAGATCGTGGCGGGTCAGGTCGGCGCGGTAGATGCCTCTTGGTCACGCGCCCTCTTGCGGGCCGACCGCCGCACGCCCAGATTTTCCGCAACGCTCCGCGCTCCAGATCGCCACGCCCATGATCGCGATCCCCGCCAGTTGCAGCGCGTCGAAGCGCCGGTCGAAATACAGCCAGTCGATCAGGATCGCCACGGCCGGATAGACAAACTGGAACACGGCGATCCGGCCCGTCGTCAGGCGCGCCATTCCCTTGTAGATCAACGTGTAGGCCGCGGCAGTGTGGATCAACCCCAGGCCCGCGAGCCAGATCCATGAAACGCCCCAAGCCGGCCAACCCTGCTGCATGGGCCAGACCCACAACACCGCCGTCCCCAAGGCGCATTGCCACCATGCCAGGACGCCTGCCGGCCTGTCGCCCAGGCGCCGCGTCATGACGGTCGCAAAAGCCATGCATATCGAACCGATCGCGCAGAACGCAATGGCCCACCAATAGCCGGCCCGCGACGCTGCCGACAGCGCCGACGCATCGTGCTCCAGCACGCCGGTCGCCAGCACCAGGCCGATCATCGCCACGAACACCGATACCATGCGCTGCCGGCTGCTACGCTCGTGCAGCCACACCGCACCCAGCAACAGCACCCACATCGGCTGAATGTGGAACAGCACCACCGCCATTCCCGCCGACGTGCGCTCGATCGCCGCGAAGAACAGCACCCAGCTCAACACCATCAGCGTACCGGCCCCCAGCACCAGCGGCGCGCTGGACTTAGTCAGCCGCAACGCGCGCGCCTGCCCACGAACCGCCATCCATACCGTCAGCCCGGCAAGACCGAAGGCGCACCGGAACCACGCCGTCGTCAGCGCCCCCGCGTCCGCCAAATGCACGAACACGCCTATCGTTCCCAGCAGCGCCGACCCCAGCAAAAAAGGCAGGGCGCTTGTGATTGCGCCCCCGTGCGAGGTGGCAGGCGCTTTCGGGGAAAAGTCGGTGTGCAAGGGCTGATCCGTATTCATGCGGCCAGTTTGCCGCGCACCGCCACGGCCGAAAAGCGCATAATTCCTCTATCTTCCATTCGAAAATCGAAACATCATGAGCGCCTCGGCACGCGATCTCCAGATGGACTGGCTGCGCTCTTTCGTCGCCGTCATCGACGCGGGCTCCCTGTCTCGCGCGGCAGGCGAAGTGCACCGATCCCAGTCCGCCGTCAGCATGCAGCTCAAGAAACTCGAAGCGGCGCTCGGGCACAGGCTGATCGAGCGCGACACCCGCACGCTGGAACTCACCACCGAAGGCCAAAAGCTGCTGGGCTATGCGCGCCGCATCCTGGACCTGCAGGCCGAAGCCCACGTCGCCTTGGGCGCGGAAGCACTGCGCGGCGTCGTGCGCCTGGGCGTTCCCGACGACTACGCGGCCAAATACCTGACGCCCGTGCTAAAGCGCTTTGCCCCGCGCCACAGCGGCGTGGAAATCGTCTTGAGCTGCGAGCAATCGACCTCGCTGATCCCGCGCGTGGCCTCGGGCGACCTGGACTTGGCCCTGGTGTCGCGCGACCACGCGCGCCGCGGCACCTTGCTGTTCCATGAACCCATGGTGTGGATCGGCTCGGAAGAATTCGCACTGTGGCGCCGCGATCCCCTACCCATCGCCATGTACGAAGAATCCAGCCTCGCGCGCCGCAGCGCGCTGAACGCGTTGGCGCTGCAGGGGCGCAAGCACCGGCTCGTGTACAACAGCTCAAGCCTGGCGGGACAGATCGCCGCGGTCGAAAGCGGCCTGGCGGTCGCGGTGCTCACGCAGTGCAGCGTTCCCCCGCACTTGCAGATACTGGGCAGCCAGCATGGGCTTGGGCCGTTGGAGCCCATGCAGGTGGCGGTCTATCGGAGCAAGGCGTCGCGCGGGTCGAAGGCGGTGGATAGCCTGCATGGGTTGCTGGTCAACACGTTGAGGCTGGTTGACGGGGTTTGAACCCGGTATGGACTGATCGCATCCCTGGCGACTATGTATCGGACGGATCTGATGGCGACGCGCTGCCATTGGCTCGAAACTCTTACTTTATGCGTCCAGGTTCCGTAATACTTCAAGCCATGCTGGCTCTAGCACCGCTAACCGACACCATGGCTGCCGACGGTGTGCAGACCGAACAGGAGCTGTACGCGACATGCTCCGCGGATTCGCAGGCTGGAATGCGGGATTGCCTGTCGCGCGCCGCCGAGGGAAGCGGCAAGGCGCTGGCGGCAGCGCAAAGGGAAGCTACCGCAGCCCTGGACGAGTGGGACGAGGAAACCCGATACGTCGACCAGACCAAGGCGCGGCTCGCGGCCTCGAATCGGGCATTCGCGGAATACCGTTCGGCGCAATGCGAGTGGTCCGCATCGTTGAGCGGCGGTGCGGCGGGCAACGCACACGACATGGGCAAGCTGGCCTGTGTGGCCGAACTCAATCACCGCAGGGCCAGGCAATTGCGCGAGGCGGTGGAGGATCTGCCGTTGAAATAGCCTGCGCCCTCGCGCTACGAGCGCATGACAAGGCTGACCGCAAGAATGCGTGCAAGCACGCTCTTAGGTCAACTGATGCGACGTCAGCCAGTCTTTCAGCGCATTATTGATGCGCGTCTGCCAGCCCCGCCCTGTCCCCTTGAAAGCAACCGGGATATCTTCATTGATACGAATGGTGGCGGCAGACTTTCGACTTGCGGCAGTGCTACCTACGGAACGCCCACGCCGCCGCACGATATCGTCAGGCTTGTGCACGCAAGCATATTGGCATCGCGCAGCCTGCTTCGCGCTACGAAGCAGTCCGACCTCAAACTCGGTCATCTCGGCATCAGGTTTCCTGGCCATCAAGGCACTCCTTCATTTTGACGAGGAACGAGGCTGGAAGATTGTCGACCTCGGCTGCCTACCACTAACGAGTCTCCCCGTTCCGCTCAAGCGTGAGAATGCGAGCTGCGTGTCTACGCACACTCAGATTTTCGAATGAGATCACCGCTGCTTGCTAGGAGATCTATTGTGACAGTGCTGATCCGGCCTTCCCCGTAGCGGAACCTGAAAGCAGACGAAGAGAGCACAGAGAGACTCTTCGCCAATTTGACCACTTCCGATTGCATGAGCGAATCTGCGACGGAACGGTTGCCGTCTCGGTAACGGATGCCGACGCTAATCGCATTCGCGTTCCCGCACGCTTATCACGTCAAGCGATGCGTCTTCAACCAGTCTCTCAACGCGTTGTTGATCCGCGTCTGCCAACCCTGCCCAGTTGCCTTGAAAGCTGTCAGGATCTCCTCATCAAGACGAATGGTGGTTGCCGACTTTCGCGTTGCAACGGTGCTGCCCACGGGCCGGCCACGGCGACGCACAATGTCGTCAGGCTTGTGCACGCGAGCGTATTGGCCTCGCGCAGCCTGCTTCGCACTTCGCAGCAGAGCCGCCTCAAATTCGGCAATCTCGGGATCAGGTTTCTTGGCCATCAAAGGTCTCCTTGAGTTTGGCTAGGAACGAGACAGGAAGATTGTCGAATTTGGCTTTGGCGTACACGATCAGAAGCACCACCTCACCATGGGTCAATCGAAGGTAATAGATCACGCGGGCGCCGCCGCGCTTTCCCATACCGCTGCGCGACCACCGCACCTTTCTACATCCGCCAGAACCGGGAACAACGTCCCCCGCTTCAGGGTTCTCCGCGATCCAGTCAACGAATGCCTCGCGTTCGGAGTCGCTCCACACCTTAGCCGCCCAAACACCAAATTCGCCCGTCTCAATAACGGTTAGCACGATTTAATTGTACTAACAATTTATTGAGAGGCGCAAAGTAGATTGAAGCGCCGCAGCCCAGACTTTTGACCTCAAGTCGATACACCCGCCATCGACCAACCACGCGATGCAGTTTTCGCCCCTTCACTTACTAAACTCCCTGTTCAAACGCGGCAGTGCGAGCTGCGTTTTTGCGAGCACTCAGCGTGTCGAACGAGATCAACGCTACTCGCTAGGAGATGTAGTGTGACGAAGCCGAGCCCGCCTTCCCACTTGCCGAAGCCGAAATCAGACGAAGAGAAGCGCAGCGTGGTCGCTCAGCGCTCATACCTCATCTCATCAGTAGACAGCTTCGAATACAGCACAAAGTCCCCTGGCGTTCCTCGGACCATTCGGTAAGAGCGTAGAAGTCCTTCGCGGCGAAAGTGACATCGCTTAAGAACGCGCTCGGACCGCACGTTGGTGTGCAAGACCGTGGCCTGCACACGGATAAATCCGTATGTAGAGAAGGCCCATCGGGTAACAGCGTCGCATACCGCGCCCGCGATACCCAATCCCCAATGTGATGGAGCGACGTCGTAAGCGATTTCAGCAGTGTTGTTGGCGTTCGATATGGTGTGAAAACCGATTGTCCCGATGAGCCGATCGTCAAGTCTGTCGACGATAGCTAGCCGTCGGTCCGAATCGCCAGAGGGGGAATCGAACAAGTCGAACAAGCGGGAAAGGTCTCTGACTGAATCCAGATTCCAGCTCGTATGCTGGAACACCTCCGGCAAGGAAAGATAAGAATACCAATCGTCCGCGTCGGATCGCTCTAGCTGCCGTAGCACGACCGCCGGGTGGCCAGAGCTTGGGGCCGCCGTGATTCGCATCAATCGCTCCCTTGTTGAGCCGTCCTGCCCTTAATTCGTACCAGGAAGTTCTAAATGCAGCGGTAGTGCCTTAGATGGAGCGCGTTGCGCATCACAAAGGGCGATTTCCGATCCAAGCCGAAAAGCGCAACAGGTAGCCATCAGGGTCTTGCACTAGAAACTGTTGCACGCCAATCTCGATTTCCCCGCTTCTGTACCATCGCCCCTCCGGCTCCCGGTACAACGGCCAATCGGCGTCGCGTAACGTTCTGCACAGTGCGTCGATCGACTTCACCTTGATCTCGAAATTCACGCCACGACCCAACGGCGCTTCAAGCGGTGCCGTGACCCAGCCACCGTCCCCTCGGACCTCTTCAAGCATGAACTGTGCGCCCTCGCGGTCAAGGAAAACAAACCCCTCCTCTTCGCGCTGATAGACGACCTCGAAGCCGCACAAGTCGATCCAGAATTGCCGACTACGCGCGAGATCTCTGACCATCAGCTCAGGAACCATGCGTGCTCGGTACGATTTATCTTCCATCGTCTCTCCTTTTTATTGGGGCCATCGTATCGTCTTTGATTCCAGTTGGCCATGGAAGCCTTCACTTGGTCGAAAGAGCTGAGTAGGGGACCCGCAGGCGCACTGCATCTTCTGGAACTCGACTGGGCTCCGCGCTGATCACGAAGCAACTGCGACCGGCTTTATTTCCAGCTTTCTTTACTCATCTCAAACCGATTCGGCGCCCCAGCCGCCGGATCGAAGTAATACTTAGGTTCCCGATAGACCAGCTCTTGCAACGCGGCATCCAACTTCGGCAGCTGGAAACTGGCAGCACTACGCGCCTTCCGAAAATCCTCAAGGCTTGCGGGCAAACGCTCCAATGTCATCGACTCCACCACGCACACCCATTCCCGCGCCAACACGCCGCACGAATCCTTGACCATCTTCGGCTGGTCGTCCGGCAACTTGAACCCGTCCGTCAGGACCACGTCACCCGCTTTCAGCGTGATCGTCGCCAACGGCGTAAACAGCAGCTCTATGTCAACGCCCGCAACCGGCAACATCTCTGCCTCGCGATTGTGGAAGGCGCGCCTGGCCCCCTCCACCCAGCGATACTCCCGGGCCGCCTCATTGCAGCCGTCCCCATAGCGCAACGTGACCTCGCAGCCGGAGCCCAGCCCATCCTCGCTCGGCGAAAGCGGCGTCCAGGGTCCGTCCTTCTTGAAGTCGATATCCGCCGTCTCGGTCAACGTCGCCATGCCGAGATCCTTCAGATAGTCCATCGATTTCGCGCGCACCGTCGAGTCCGGCAACGCCGTCCGCGGCTGGTGGTAGGTAATGCGATTGAGCCGGTATTCGCCGGGCCAGACCGGAATCACCTGATACGCGACCGCGCCGTGCGTCGTCTGGAACATCGGCCCCGTGTCGGAGAAAACAAACTTGTGCTTGCCTTGCCCCACCGTGATCGCGAATCCCTTCTCGGTCTTATGTTGCCAGTGCAAGAGCACGCTGCTCTGCCGGGTAAATTGATCCCGCGTGGCCGCATCATCAAAATCGCGCGGCGGCTGCGCATCGAAATTGACGGTCGGGACTACCACCAGCGCCATGTCTTCGAGAGCTTCACCGAGCAACTTGTCCGTGGTCCCGCGATGCCGGTCCCGCACCGCTGCCGCGTCGGCCGCCAGCTTTCCATCGTTTGGCGACTGTGCCCAGGCAGCGGCCGGGGCGAGCAGGGCAGACACGCATACAAGGGCAAGCACGCGGCGAGACAGCGTCATCGGTCTTCGTTCCTTTATGAGTTCGGATGTTGAGTGAATCGGCGCCTGCCACTGAATCCTGCCAGCGGGATGCGGGCGAGGCGCCAGGGCATGATATCGCGGCAAGCGTCACGGCATGCGCCAGACGCCTCTGCTTCCTTACCGCGCCACGCAAGCGCCTATGCCGCCGCACAGGGTAGACTGGCAGCCTCTCTCAACCTTCCGAGTCCACATCCATGCTCGTCAAAGCCCTGCGTGTCGGCCTGGGTCAAATCATTGTCCTGGGCGACGCACTGACCCGTCCGCGTCCGCAGAGGCGCTCGCCGCAAGGCCAGGCCGCCGTCAATGCCGACGCGGCCGCGCTCTCGCTGTATCAATTTCAGGCCTGCCCCTTCTGCGTGAAGACACGCCGCGCCATGCACCGGCTCAACGTGCCGGTCGCGCTGAAGGATGCCAAGAACGACGCGGAAGCGCGCGCCGCATTGCAGGCGGGCGGAGGCAAGGTGAAGGTGCCTTGTTTGCGCATCGAAGACGCCGAAGGCACGCGCTGGATGTACGAATCCAACGACATCATCGCGTATTTGGAAAAGCGCTTCGCCAACGTCGCCTGACCGCGCGAAAAGCAAACGGCCTGCCGGAGCATCCGGCAGGCCGTTTTCAATTGCGTAAAGAACGCGTCAGAATCTTCCCCGCAGCGTCAGCAGCACGCTGCGCGGCGCGCCATAGTTGTTGCGGTTCTCCAGATAGCCCGGGTACTCGTAGTAGACCTTGTCGAACAGATTGTTCACGTTCACCGCCGCAGTCCAATGCGAAGTCAGGTCATACGCAACGCGCGCATTCCACACGCTATACGAAGGGCGCCGCACATTTGAAATCGTATTGGTCAACGCGCTCTGCCAATTGACGCCCGCGCCCACGCTCAACCGATTCAGGTCACCCGGCAGACGGTATTCGCTCCACACGCGCAGCATATGCCGCGGCGTTTCCTCGCTGAAGGTCTGGCCCTCGCGCTCGGGGTCGCTCAGATACTTGTTGCTGTTGAACGTATAGCCGGCGGCCACTTGCAGGCCCGGCGCCAGTTCGCCGCTCATCTCGGCCTCGAAGCCCTGGCTGCGCACCTTGCCCGCCGCGCGCGAGCAATAGCCGCCGTTGCAGACCGGTCCGGCCTCGTAATCCTGCACCGCGCGATTCTTCTGGTCGATGCGGTAGACGGCGAACGACGTGTTCAGCCTGCCGTCCATCAACTCACCCTTGATGCCCACTTCATAGTTGGCGCCCACGATGGGTTTAAGGATGCTGCCGTCCAGCGTTGTGGCCGTCTGCGGCTCGAAGATGTCCGCATAGCTGGCATAGGCCGACCACTGCGGCGTCAGCGCATACACCAGGCCCAGGAACGGCGTGAACTCGGCGCTGGCTTTCGCGGTGCTGACGTCGTCCCACGTTGCGGCCTGCGTCGTGTAGCGGCTTTCAAACCAGCTGAATCGCCCGCCCGAGACCAGCGTCAGGTTATCCGTCAGGCCGCTGCGCAACTGCGCATAGATGCCTTTCTGCACGTGCGGGTCATAGCGGGACAGCCGCTGCGAATCCGGAAAGCTCTCGGGCTTGGGTACATGCGGATCCGGATGGAACACATCCAGCGGCAGGTAGTTGGACGCGTACTCGATCCGGTCGCTGGACTTCAGGCGCGACATGCTCACACCCACCGTCAGGTCCTGCGCCATGCCCCACGTCGTGAAGCGGCCGTTCACATTGGCATCAAACCCAAAATGCTCGGCGGACTTGTCGTAGTTCCAGGCATTGCGCATCGGCCCCATCAACGTCACCGGGTCCACCGCGCCCGTCGCATCCAGCGCCGACGTCAGGCTGCTTTCCTTCACGTAGGTGCCCGCGATGTTCAGCCGCCAGTCGCTGTTGAAGCGATGCGTCAGGTCGGCGAAGACCTGGGTCTCGTCGCGGTCCCACTGGTTCCAGTCCGCACCCAGAAAGGTCGAACGCTTCAAGTCCAGCGAGCGGCCGTCGCTGTAACGCGGCAGCCCGCCAAAGAAGGGCGTGGATCGAACGCGCGACACCAGCACGCCAACCCCCACCGTCGTGCGCGGCGACACGTCGTAGTCCAGCGCAAAGTACAGGTTGGTGTTGCGTTCCTTCACCACGTCGATGAACGAACCCTTGGTGTCGTAGTCCAGCACCGCACGCGCCCGCAAACTGCCGTCGGCGTTAAGCGCACCGCCCGCATCCACTATCCCGCCCACGTGGTCCCATGAACCGGCACGCGCCTCCATCAGCACCTGCGTCTCGGCGGTGGGGCGTTTGCGCACCAGGTTGACCGATCCGCCCGGCTGGCCCGCGCCTTCCATCAGGCCTTGCGCACCCCGCAGCACTTCGACGCGATCCAGATACGCCGTGCTGCCCGTGAAACTGTTGCCCACCGCGTAGAAGCTGCGCGACAGCGGCACGCCGTCGTACTGGATGTTCGTGATCTTGAAACCGCGCGAATAGAAATTGCGGCCGCCGTCGGCCACTTCGCTGATCGTCACGCCCGTCGTGTTCTCCAGCACCTCGCTGATGGTCGAGAGGTTCTGATCGTCCATGCGCCGGCGCGTGATCACCGTGACGGACTGCGGAATATCCTTAAGCGCTTCCTCGGTCTTGCCGATGGTCGCTGCCCGGGCCGCGTAGGAGTTCGTGTTCTCGGTGGTCGCATTGAAGACGCCCGTCACCAGCACCGGCGCCAGCGTGCTGGCCGCGGATTGCGGCTCGGCCTCGATGCGGATGCCGCCGTCCACGTTGACGGCGCGATAGCCCGTGCCCGACAGCAGCGCGCGCAAACCGTCCGCCACGCCATACTGGCCATTCAGGCCCGCGCTACGCCCACCGTTCAACTGCGCGGACGAGTACGCCAGCGAAATGCCGGCCTGCTGGGCGAATTCCGCCAGCGTGTCGTTCAACGGTCCCGGTGCAATTGCATAGGCGCGCGACGTGGCAGAGGGCGCGTTTGCGGCAGGCACCGTCTGGGCACGCACGGTCATCGGGCTGGCGGACAACGCGGCCAGACCGAGCGCCGCCGCCAGCGGCAGCAGAACGGCAAGGGAAGGGGTGGGGCAGGCGCGCATGCAAGCCCGGGCGCCCGGCGCCGTGGCGGCCGGGTGTCGGTAGGTCTTCACGAAAGGGTTACTCCAATGAGGGTCGGTCCATCTTGGGCAGTGCGCACTGCTTCAAGCGGTATGACGAACGAATTCGCCGATCCCCTCAAATATTTTTCGCCAGGCGTTGTCCATCAGGCGCGCGCCCGCACCCGCGTCACGCGTCCGCCCCACCACAGGCGGCCGGCTTGCGGTTCGATCGGCAGGATCTGACGCAGCAGCGCCAGCACCTTGCGCGTGTCGTCCAACTGGAACACGCCGGATACGCTAAGCCGCGCCACGGCGGGGTCGCATTCTATTGCGCCGTGATAGCGGGACAGTTCCTGCAGGAATGCGGCGAGCGGCATGTCCCGCACCGACAGCGCACCTTCGACCCACGCGCCGCCGTCCATCACGCGCACGTCGGTTGGCCCCGCACTGAATACCTTCTGACGCGTCATCCGTGCGGATTCGCCTGCCTGCAGTGTCTTTGCGTCCTCATCGCCGCCATCGCGCGGAAGCATGGCGACCATGCCTTCGGCCACCGACACTTCGCTGGCCTCGTCCCACTGACGCACCCGATAGCGCGTCCCCATCGCGCGCGCCTGGCCATCGCGCGTTTCGACGAACAGCGGACGTGACAGCGGGTCGCTGCCGGAGATCAGGTAGACCTCGCCGGCCAGCAACGTGATCCGGCGCGCATGATCGCCATAACGGATGTTGACCGCCGTGTCCGTGTTCAGCACCAGCGTGCCGCCGTCCGGCAACACGACCCGCCGCCGCTCGCCGCGAGACGTGGCCACATCCGCCAGCGCGTGCTGCACCAGCTGGACATCGCGCGCCTGCCACGCCATCCAGCCGCCCGCCGCCAGCACACCCAGCGACATCAACGCCTTGCGCCGCGAACGCAGCGCCTGCGCCGTTCCCGTCTGCCGAAGAATTCGCGCCGCGGCTTCCGGCGGCATGTCCATCGCGGGCCGCTGCAAACGCGCGCTGAGCGCCTGCAACCGCTCCCACACGAGCGCATGCGCCGGGCTGGCGCCCAGCCACACATCGAACGCCCGCCACGCCGACGCGTCCGCCGTGTTGTATTGCAGCTTGATGCGCCAACGGATGGCGGCGTCCAGCACCGCCGCATCGCCCGCGCCATTCAGGGTGGCGTCCGCACCCGCGCCGGTCTTGCCGGACGCAACGCGATCAGCACTCATAGACCAGGCGATAGCAGTGTTGCAATGCCTGCGCCAGATAGCGCTCCACCGTCGCCACCGACTTGCCCACCTGCCGCGCGATCTGCGGGCAGGTATGGCCCTCCATCTGCGCCAACAGGAAAACCTCGCTCACCTCGGGCTTCAACCGGCCCAGCATCTGCGCGATCTGCTCCAGCGATTCCAGGATCAGCAGGCGCGACTCCTCGGACGGCCAATGTTGTTGGGGATAGGTCTGCAACACCGCCAGGTAGTTGCGCTCGATTTCCTGGCGGCGCCAATGGTCCACCAGCAGGCGGTTGGCGATGGTGCGCAAGTAAGCGCGCGGTTCGCGCAGGGCGGTTTCGGTCTGGGTGGAGGAATTGGCCGACAGTAGGCGGACGAACGCGTCCTGCGCCAGATCCGCCGCGCGATGCGCGTCGCCGAGTTTCAGGCGCAGCCAGCCATGCAGCCAAGAATGGTGGTCACGGTAAAGCGTCGAAATACCGGCGTCGGGACTGGCGCTGGGGTTGGCGGACATCGGACGGGCTTTGTTAATGGGAATGGTTCCCATTATAGGGGTGAAGGCGAAACGGGTCGGATTCGATGATGCGGGGGGGCTTCGGGATGGGTTCTTCGCTTTGCGGCTCTCGGTCTGGCGTGAGTTTGGTACTTGAGGCCTAAGATGTCGCCCAAGGAGCGAGTATGGCCACCAAGAAAACGACACCATCGCTGAAGCATTCCGCCCGCCGCGTCGCAATGACGCTATGCGCGACCAGCCTGCTTGCCGCATGCGAGCCGTCACTGCCGCCACCGCCGGCCGGGTCGAAGCTCACTGCTGAAACCATCGCCACGCGTGAGGCGCCAGCTGAACATCAGTTCAAGGGCGTGCTCGCGGGAAAGCCTATTCATCTGCTTGCGCACAACTGCAAGGTGTATCGGGTTGACCCAGCCGAAGGCGAGAACGTGAGCTGGACGCTGGTGCTGGAAGGCGATTTCTATCCCTTGCCGACATCATGCTTGAGTCAATCGCTGACGGAAGATAAGGGCGGCGTGACGGCGTTCATCGGGCGGCAGGCGCTTGGGGCTGGCGGGTGTTGCACGGGAACGCCGAAGTATCGGACGAAGGATGGCGTGACGTGGAAGCCGAACTGAGAGGGCTGCTCGCACAACTGTGCGCAATGCTAGCGTGACTCTCCCTGGATCTGGTGCCCGCCGCCCCAGGGTATCGCCAACGTGGATCAAAGTCTGCCAGCGGCCCACTTCAGAGCGCGAGTCACGCCAAAGACTACCGCAAGCTACGCGTCGTGGTTGAAGGTCGTAATTTGCAGATTCGGCTCGACTCGAAGCCGAAATCCATGTGGTGCGGGTTGGCCAATATGAACTCGACCAGCGAATAAGTTGGCGGCGGCGAATTCGATAAATTTCCCCCACTTATCGTCTATGACCCGTACACCAGGGCAGCTTAGAAGATGGAAATGCACCACCGGTTCACGCATGTCGGCACATCGAATCGCAACCTCAACATCGCCCTCCAAAGGCCAAATTGTTAGCACCAGACTTAGAGGCGGCTGTTCAAGAACATAGCGGTATGAGGTGCCGCCCTCCGCCTCGGCAGGCGATACGCCCAGAAACTCCAGAAGATCGAGAGGCTCCCAATGGAATCGGGTCATACGATCTTCGTTCGCGAGATGGCGTCATGAGCAGGCCGCGCGGGCATCGGTCAGCCTCCAGCGATCACAATGTGCGACATCCCCTGCCGCCCTAATTCCGTCAGAAGTTCGAGCAGCGCCTCCGGCGGTGCCGTTCCCATATCTCCCATCAAGATCCAAAGCGGATCCCGCTGCTCAACGGGAAAGAAGTTATGTATGGCACCGCTCACCCCAGAGTGCGCATACGCGCCGGTATCCTCAACATCCAGCCAGTGCGTGATCCATTTTTCAATCTTGCCCATGTCGGTGGGCGGCTTGTCGAAAATGATCTGCATGTCGGACCACGCAAATGGATGGATATCCAGTTGAAATGTTCCGCAGTCATAGCGGCATGAGTCGACTTCCGGATCCGCGCCCAGATGCTGCATATTGAAGCTCCACTTTCCTTCACTTTGCATGTGCCTGGCATCAACGCGCATGTAGCGATAGGGATACGAGATCGTTTCGTCCCGCTGGCTGATGAGCACTTCAGTCTGGACTTGCGCATTCTCTTGCAAAAGCGCGGCTTTCGCGCCAACAAAAAAGTCCACGTAGCGTTGTTGCTCTCGCCGAATGATTGCTTCGATGCTCATGATTACTTCCAATCCAGTTTTATGATTCGACCATGCCGTTGCGAGTACCAGAACTCGGCATTTGCTGCCAACTGTGCAAATCCGAATGCCCAATTGTCAGCCGGAAGAATATACGCTCGAGCGCTGACAAGGCGACATTATGCCGGCCCGAGTCACCGGGGATATATGGCCGCTCGTCAGGGACGATCAGTCCGTCGAAGGATCGGCTTGATAGCCCTTTCGTGAAAGCCGAGCTCTTGGGCGTCGACGGCCGCACCCTGTATGTCCCAGGGATTAGGCTGCCATTCCGGAAGTACGCCATCTCGGCGGTAAATGCTCGTGGTATGGGTGCGCAAAGTTCGTTTTCCTTCCCTGGCTTGCGCTAGTGCCTCGAATCCTTCGGCAATCTCTGAACTTAAGTCCCGCTTCTTCATGCCCTTATCGTCCCTTCGTGTTCGAGCATGCCCTTGAACGCCTGCCCAGGCATCGGCAATGAGCAGCTCATTATGAAGAGTCATCCTTCATCGATGAATTCTAAAGGCGCCAATATCAGACGACAGAACAGTGCTCCGGACGAATTCGTGTCGCACCTTTTGAGTGCAGATCGCATGGGCCATGGAGGATGCCTCACGTGGCCCATTCCTCACGTTAGCGCGATGACACCGGACGCCCGCGCGTCATCGATTCCAGCACGCCATCCCGCCGCACCCAGCCGTGAAACAACGCTGCGGCCAGATGCAGCAGCACCGTCGCGAACAGCAGGAATGCCAGATAGCGATGCGCACCCCGCAGCCAACTGAACAGCGCCGCATCCGCAGGCGCAATGGGCGGCAACTGCCAACCGCCCGCCACGACCGGATAACCACCCGCCGACAGCATCGCCCAGCCGATCAATGGCATCGCAAACATCAGCGCGTACAGCAGGACGTGCGAGGCAAGCGCCGCATGACGTTGCCAGGCCGGCAGATCCGCCGGCAACGCAGGTGCACCCCTGAACACACGCCTGGCCAGCCGTATGCACACCAGCGCCAGCAACGCCAAGCCCAACGGCTTATGGATCTGCACCAGCCACTGATGCCGCTCGGACACCGAGGCCACCATGCCCACACCGATGAACAGCATCGCGAGTATGCCGGCCGCCATCGACCAATGCAGCACGCGTGCGAATAGGCTGAACGTGGCGGGCGGCCGGCGGGTTTGATTGGGCGACGAGATCATTGGGCGTGCTCCGGTTGAGTCGAATGGGATGACGCAGCGGCGGCTTGAGGCGGCCCTTCACCCGTGCGGCGTTCATAAGAAGCGGCATAGGCCGCGGATCGCGCCGCCAGCAGCGGATCGTCGGAAACTGCGATGCCTTGCGGCAACACCGTCGGGTCGTAGTTCACATCGCGACAGGGACCATCGCTTTGCGGGGCGCTGCTGGTTATCACCACGGTGCCGGCGTCGACAGTCGGCCGGTCTGCCGGCCACTGTCGGGTTGCATCACTAGTGGAATCGCCGGGTTCGCCCAAGGTGAGCAGCAGACGCCAGCGCAACGGCCCTTGGGTCAGGCGCTGTTGTAGGTCACCCTGCAGATAGTCGGCATCGTGTCCCGGCTGCGCCACAGGCGCCGCCGCCGCGTCCATCGGCGCCAACTGCCAGCGCACCGGCTGGCGCTTTCCGTTCCCACCGACCAGGTAGAACGCGTTCAGGCCGTAATAGTCTTCAGTGGCGTAACTGGCCGAAGGCTTGGCGGTCTTGGCCCACGCAAGGAACGCCGCCGTTTCAGGATGCGCCGCAAAGAAGGCCTGCATGCGCTGCGGATTGGGCTTGCCCGTCTTGGGATCGGGCCGACCGGCAAGCTGCTGATCGTAGAATGCCTGCGGGGTCGACAGCGGAAACACCGGCATGCTGTTCATGCCGGTTCGCCACTGTTCGCCATTGGCCGACGTGAACATCAAGGCAAAGCTGCGGATCGGGACGCTGGAGTCCGACGCGTAAGGATTGCCGCCGGGCAGCGCCAGCCGTCCCACCACCGGCGTGCTGCCCGGGGCGAACACCGAGGCAGTGGACAAGTCGTGCGCGGCGCCGCTGCTTTCGAAGCGGCCGATGACACAGACGCCTTTGGCATGGTTGCGGCGAAAGCCCTCGTGCACGCCGCTGTTGGCTTCCAGGGCGTTCACCACGCGATCTGGGGTCAGGCGCTGAGGGTCGAGCCAGCCGCCAACGTAGGCGAACGCGGCGCCGGAGGCCAGCACGATGGCGCCGATTGCCGTGAGGCGAAGGAGGGTTTGGGGGGTGGTGAGCGGACGGGGCTTCTGGGGCCGGCCTTCCGAGGGATTGCCGTCTTGTTGCCGCGCACCCGTCGTTTGACGATTCGGCGGCAAGCGGCCCGGCGGCTGGCTTCCCGGTGGCGTTTGACCCGGCGGCGGGCCGTTGCGGTCAGATCCTTGTTGCATAAGGCTCCTTGCCCATGGGGCGATGAATACCCCTGTAGGACGCCGTGCGAAAAAAATTATTCCGTCATGGAATAAACCCGCCGGCGCGGCGTCTTACGGCATTGACCTGTAAGCTCGTTGCGCAGGCCTGTCCCAGGAACCCGCCATGATTCAACCGGTCCGCGTGCCGCCCGACGCGCCGGCATCCCCCGACGACGAGATGCCAGCGGGAGAACTCTCCGACGCCGTGCTGCGCCAACTACTGCCGCGCCTGCGGCGTTTTGCGCTGCGCCTCACGCGCGACGCGGTCGCGGCCGACGACCTGGTG
Organism: Achromobacter sp. NFACC18-2; assembly: GCF_900108985.1. Lineage (NCBI taxonomy): Bacteria > Pseudomonadati > Pseudomonadota > Betaproteobacteria > Burkholderiales > Alcaligenaceae > Achromobacter > Achromobacter sp. NFACC18-2. Next base: position 389,635 of record NZ_FNYM01000002.1, read on the forward strand.
CAATCCACTTTGGAAAGAGCGCTCACCCGCTGGCGCGGCCGCCGTCCGCAAGGCGACGTGCGAGCGTGGCTCTTCACCATCCTGTACCGCCAGTTTCTGGACGCTCAACGCCGCTCGCGCCGCTATGCGCGGCTGCTGTCGTGGTTTGCCGGGTCCGACGCCGCCGCGCCGTCGGCCGAGCGCGAGGTCATCGCGCGATCTTCCCTGGATGTTTTCGAACGCCTGCCCGAGGCGCAGCGCACGCTGCTGTGGCTCGTCAGCGTGGAAGGCATGAGCTACAAGGCCGTCGCCGATGTTTTAGACGTACCGCTGGGCACCGTCATGTCGCGCCTGTCCCGCGCGCGGAGTGCCTTGCGTGAATTGCATGAGGGACAGTCCGGCGAGGCTCGTCTGAGGATATTGAAATGAAAGAACGCGCTATCGATGATCTGACGCGGAATGCGTATGTGGATGGACAGTTGGATCCGTCGCAGTTGCAGGAGCTGCAGGCGTACTTGCGGGCGCATCCTGATGAGGCGCAGGAATTGGAGGCGTGGCGTCGTGATGCGCAGCGGCTGCGGGAAGGGGCTGGCGGTGAGGGTTTGCCGGGTAATCCTGCGTTGGATCCTGCTGCGGTGCGTGCGGGGCTGAGGGTTCGTGCGCGGCGGCGGATGGTGATGGCGGCTAGTTTGGTTGTGGCGGTGGCGATTGGCGGCGTCACGGGATGGAGTGCTCGTGATACGGCCTTGGCGAGTCGGGTGCTGCCGATGCAGGATGCGATGCAGGCTTATCGGCTGTTTGCGTCTGCGGATGCACCGCAGCCGGATGTGCGGGCCGATGCTGGGGATTTGCAGGGGTGGTTGGATGCGTATTTTGCGCATGCCGAGCGGTTGCCTAATTTGAGTGATAGCGGGTTTAGGCCTGTTGCCGCGCGACTGTTGGCTACCGATCAGGGGCCGGCGGCGATTGTTATCTATGAGAATGCGGGGCAGCGCGCTACGTTTTATATCCGGCCGCCTGGACCCGGAGGACAGTTTCTGGCGCAGGGGAGCCGGAAGGATGGCGAGCTGGTGGCGCGGTATTGGTCGGGGCAGGGGTACAACTATGCGTTGGTGACGGCGGGGGATGCGCGCGGTCAGACGGCGCAAGTGGGTGAGTCCTGACGACCGGGCAATAGGAGGCCTTTAGATCGCCTACGTACGCGTCGAGATCTAACGGCTCGGGCCTGTCGCACATCGCGGCAGGCCCGAGCCGTTCTTGCGCTTACTGCATCGATGCGGGTGCGTCGTGCGTAGGGTCGGCGCGACCGGCGTCTTGTGCGCACGCTCGTGCCGATTCCAGCATGGCGTCGGTCATTGCGCCCATGTGGTCACGCAGGCCTTCCACGCCGCCCATCAATGCGGCCACGGTCCACGCGTCCAGCGGCTGCGAGCCGGTTGCGTCCGGTTCAGAGGCGCTGTTACCGACAAGGCGAGCGATCGAAGCGATGGCGTATCGGGCGCGGTCGATGTTGTAGAGGTTGGAAAGGGGAACCAGGCCGTATTCGGGATTGGTGTCGACGGACCAGGGGTTTTCGGTGAGCGGGTGCGTTTGCATAGACTTCCTCCGACGATATGGGAATCCCGCTGCCCCACTTCCAAATAGGGCGGGCGGGCACAGGACAAGGTTGGAAGACCGGATCGTCGGAACCGGCGTGCGACTAGCGCACCCCTGCCAAGGCCCGCCCATGGAGCGTGCAAAGGCGTGCTGACTGGAGGTCAACACCGACGAATTTACCGGCTTCCACACCGGGCTACCGTTGGTGGCGGTAGGTGGTGGAGTATATGTCGCAGGGACGTGCTCAAACATCTGAATAGGACAAATCGGCGACAAGTTCACGAGGTGTTGATGCTAGTGTTCGTGACCACGTGACATGTACAACACTGGCCCTGTCTACCTGCAAACGGTTCTATGGCAAATTCCATGCCGGCCGTTATCGCAAAAAAGCCAATCGTTCTTCACAATACGGTTCAGCTGGAGTTCGGATCATCGAATGTTAAAATATACTTCACAACATGGTGCATTGTAACAAATGAAAAGTTCTCATCTTGAACGGTGCCAAGTGGAAACGCCTCCAGACGTAGTTCGTCTTGTGTGGAAATTGGCATCGAAGATGCGTCAAAACATGATCTTCGAGTCCGTTCTCGACCTTGGTGCTGGGGACGGCAGGTTTAGCCATGTCAAGGGCATATATGGTCATTACACCGGCATCGAGCGGGATAGCAAAAAGGTCGATACGGCGCAATTGCCCCCAAACGCGAGGTTGGTTGTGGCTGATGCTTTAGCATGGAAGGAAGGAGGGTTCGCGGTCTGCGTCGGCAATCCTCCCTATATCCGACACCACGGACTCGATAATGATTGGCGAAATGTCGCACTTGAGTCAATTGTCCGCGACGGCGGTCCGCAGTTAAAAAAAACCGCTAATGCATTCGTAATATTTTTAACTCAGGCCTTGCTTCGCACTCGCGCAGATGGATTGGTCGCTCAAGTTATTCCGTATGAATGGGTATCCCGCCCTAGCGCTAGCGAACTACGCGAGTACATTCGCGCCAATGGGTGGGATGTATCGGTTTTCCGGTTCGAATCCGATATATTTCCTACGGTGCTTACTACCGCATCAATAACAATTATTGATAAAGCATCCCAGCACGGTGAATGGAAGTTCGGGTTCATAACGCGAGAGGGGGAAATTCGTTATTCGGGGAGAGCCTCCGGCACTTCCTCGCACGTCCTCAGCTACAAAAATGGAGACCCAACTTGCAAAGGAATTCGGGGGTTGAGTCCCGGAGGACAGGATATTTTCGTCCTAACGGAGGAAGAGCGGCTATTTCACTCGCTCAGAAAAGGGGTCGACGTACGGCCGTGCGTGGTTTCGCTTCGAGCAATCGATGAGACCGTGGACCGTCTAGACAAAAAATCTTTCGACAAGCTATTTGTCCAGCGGGGAGCGAAATGCTGGTTGATTCGCAGCGACAAGCCTCGTCCATCACTGCAACTGCAGCGTTACCTCGACGGCGTACCGGAACCGAGCTGGAGGCGTTATACCACCTGCGCTAACCGTCGGTTGTGGTGGCAATATAAGCCTCATCCCAAACCGGGGCTACTCGTAGCTTCAGGCTTTACTGGAAAACGGCCAAAGAGCTTGGTTAACGAGATAGGCGCAATTGCAGTTGGATCAGTCTATGGGGTTTTGTTCGAACCGGCCACGGAGGCTGCGATCGTTCAACGAGTTTTCGAGGGGCTACGAGCCTATGATTTTGGACGACGATTGGTGCATCATTCGAACGGGCTCAAGAAGGTCGAGGTTCGACAGCTCAATACGGTATTGGCCGAATTGATTCTAAATTGAAAATTTTCGCACAGTGAGCGCAGGCGATATGGCAAAGAAAACCGACCCGCGTAGGGTAAGAAGGGCACATTTTCAAATAAGTGCGGCTCTTTTCGAGGAGCTTGGCGAGAGATTGGTGAGTAAGCCGGAAATCGCTCTTGCAGAACTAATTAAGAATAGCTACGACGCTGACGCCACCTATTGCGAAGTTCAAATTTCCCCTGATGAGATCGTTGTTTCGGATGATGGACATGGCCTAACGGAACAAGAGTTTCTTAACAATTGGATGGTTGTTAGCAGTACCAATAAAGTCACCCGGCGGCATTCGCGACTATACCAACGGCATATGGCCGGCTCGAAGGGGGTCGGCCGCTTCTCTGCACGCTTCCTCGGAACCGTACTGGTGGTCGAATCTACCACCTCTGATGCTAAGAGCGGTGCACTGACTACACTGCGTGCGGTCTTCGACTGGCTTGAGATTTCCAAGAAAGCTGATGTATCAGACATCAGCATTGACTACACGGTTAGCCCGGCGGCGAGCGGCGCTGAGATTGGCACTCGTTTACTTATAGGATCTCTGCGAGATCATGTGATCGATTTGCCGGTTTCAAAAGTGCGCACAGATGTACTGAGATTGGTTAAGGCAGATGGGGGCTTAGAAGAACCGGAATTTGAGTTCGACGCGGTCGAGGGCGAGCTGGAGGATCCGGGATTTCGTGTCTACTTCGCGGACGACGCCCGCAACGGCGATGAGAGCGAACTGGCCGAGCAGATTTTGAGCAAGTATGTGGCCCGCGCTCGAGTGAGTGTGGACGACACAGGGCTTGTCGATTTCCGCATTTACTGGAAAGGACAGAAGAAGCCTATTGAAAAAAAAGTCTTTCGACTCGACCGATTTGCTAGCCCCTTTAGTTCAAAAGGGCTGTCGAAAATTGAGGGCGAGAAGGATGGACGCGGCTTGCCCAAGGAACTCGAGAATACGGCCCACTTGCCCCTAGCGACACGCCTTAACAGCCCTGCACTCATCGACATTCGATTCTTCCCAAATCGCCAAGGAACATTTGCCAATCTTCCCGTAAATGGGAAGAAGGCGATGTCGTGGGTAAAGGAAAACTCAGGTATTGCGGTTGTCGACAACGGTTTCGCTATGCCAGCGTATGGCGACGAAGACAGCGATTGGCTCGGTATTGAGTCGTCGAAGTCGGTAAACGAACGGAATTGGCAATCGCTGTTCACCTCGGTGTTCTATCCTATGGACCCCCAGGCTAAAAAAGATCCGGCGCTAAACCCGATGCTCGCGCTTCCGAGAATTCCCCAGCTAATAGGCCGGGTCCATGTAGCAACGCGCAAGGCGCCTCCATCGAGCAGAGAGGATGACAGCTGGTTGCAACCAAATATGGACCGAGAGCAGCTGCGCGACAACGGGGCTTATCGCTTGCTGTGGCATCTGGTCCGCTTCGCTATTGAGGCCCTGGCGCACTTTGACCGCGCTTTCCGCATCCGACATGAGCAGGAACGAGAGGAAGAGGCGCGCACGAACGCGCGGTCTGCTCTAGCTGCAGCAATCACGGAGATTAAGTCATCCGCCGAGATCAGCTCCAATCACAAACGCGTCATGCTGCGGCAGCTTGGGGAAGTCGAAGAACAATTCTCTCTGGCAGAAAGCTACGACAAGACCGTCCGTATGTCACTGGAACTCATGTCGACAATGGGAGTAGTAGCCGGCTTCATGACACACGAATTCGAGAAAACGCTCGAGGCGATTCAACGGATAGGTGAACGACTCGAAAAGCTCACTAGCAGGCATCCCGAACTCGCTTCAGACACAGAGATTATTCTGCGAAACGAAGCTGCGCTTGCTCAGCAAGCCGAATATATGCGCCTTTTTGTGGGGGCCTCACGAAGGACTGCAATCACACCATTTAAAGCGCGTGCGCAACTTACCGTGGCTACAAAAACTGTCGAGGCGTTGGCGAGTGAACACAAAATTAGCATAGAGCTTGCGGCTGATTCTAAACTCCTTGGCCCAGCGATTCCTCTGGCGGCTTATCATGGCGTGGCGATCAATCTTGTCTCGAACGCCATGAAAGCATTGGTCGCCAAATCAACGGCGGTGGATCGCAAGATAAAAATCTATGCGGCTAATGACGGCTCACGGCATATTTTGGTTTGTGCGGACAACGGGATTGGCATTCCCGATTATCTGCGAGATCGAATATGGGATCCGTTGTTTACAACAACGGAGAGCTCAGACGACGAAAATCCGCTCAACTCAGGCCTTGGTTTGGGCCTAGCGGTAATTAAGCGCGTTGCTGAAGGAGTGGGAGGGAAGGTTGAACTTCTAAAGCTTGCGCCACCCGGATTCACTACGGCTTTCAAGGCATCATTCCCACTTGCAGAAGTTTGATGGAGGCGACTGTGTGTAACGTATTAATAATTGAAGATCAATCCGACACGATCGAGAGATATAAGGACCTGGCGTCCAATAGTGGCTTGACTTTCCTGTCTCCTGCTGAGGTCGGACTGACGGAGAACATCACGGCCGAAAAGGGGGTCTCGGTTGAAGAGCAGCTCGCGAAGTTTTTAAAGATCGCTATTCGTGAACGCGGAATTGATGTTGTTCTTCTCGATACGGACCTATCCAGGCAGCGAGAACTGCAAACGCACTCCAGTTACAAATCTGCGTTACGCGATCTGGGCATGCCGGTGTGTCGTTATCAGAAGGGTGGCCGCGATAGTGCGCTATCTATGCTCCCCCAGCTTCAGCGCTCAATTCGCGATGGAGCATCTGCGATCTGGATACCCAGATCATTGGTCAGCGGTGATAGGGGCGAGGAGCTCGTGCCGCGGCTGAAGGCCATTAGCGCAGCATTCGGAAGGATAGAGGCCGTACTTGCTGGCAGGCCAGAATTGGTGGAGAAACAGCACAGTCCGACCGATGTACTTGCTGCAGTCTTGGGAGATGATAATCTCGCCTACGAGTTTCTTGGATATGCAGCCCAAAACTTGGTCTATTTTGCAGCGCCTGAGCCCGATTCCATGGAGTACGAAATCTCCAAAGTCAAACGCTACGCTACTCAATTGGGATACTGGCTATTTAACTATATTTTAATGTTTCCGGGGCCAATTCTGAGCCGACCGGCGGCTGCGGCATATTTGAACGTGTCTCCATTGATGTTTGATAGCAACCCCGCTTTCGCGAGTTTGATAGAGCATGCACGGTATGTGGGTCCCTTTGACGGTGTCGAGTCTTACTATTGGCGTAGCAAACTTTCTGAGCTGGCGGACTCTGTAGGGGGAGACATTGCTATGCATCCGGGCCTTAGTGGCGTGACTCTTGATCGAATCGACCGCAGAAATGAGGCTGTCCAAGCTTACATTTGCATGCTGTCTGGCGAAGCAATAACAGCGGATCAGGCGGCCCCAAGCCCTGATTGGGTACCTTCAGGCGCGAGTGAAGCCAAGATTAAAGAGGAAGTCTTGGATGAACTCGGTCCTCTAGCAGGAATTTAGTAATGACTGACTTCGCTAGCTTCTCGCGTCACCTAGATGACGTTCACAAAGCTGCTCGCATCGTTATTGAGAAAAAGTCTTCCAAAGCTCACTGGCCACCCTTAATTTCGGAAAAAACAGGCGAGGATGAAATTCAAATTTCATTTGCAGAGCCGGCAGTAGTTTGGAATGCTCCAATGCGCGGCTCCTCCACTGGCTCTCGAATTAAACGAACGATAGTGATGAGCGGACATTTTTCATTTTCCAATAATGTCCTGGATAAGGCCGGCGCAAACGTCGAAATTTACGAAACCGCTCCAGCTGATAATGGGGGATGGTCTCTGACGCTGTTAGATGCAATGCATTTCGACATCGAGGGAAAAATTTTTCAAACCCCATTTCATCCCATGTTTCACGTCCAATTTGGCAAAAACAAGAGGATTGGCGAGGACGATATTCGCAAAATCGTCTGCGAACTCAGTAGATTGCGCCCCGACCAAGTGACGATGGATCGTTCTTTAGAGACACCCAGTCGAGATATTCGTATTCCTACACCTCAGATGGACTATATGTCGGTTCTGGCGATGGTAGTAGCAGATTACTTTTGCGATAGCCATTCCGGAAAGGAAGTGCGAACGGGATTCCGCAATCTTTTAAGAAAAGTAATGCATGCGAGCAATCCGGCTAGGTCCAGCAGCCAATCTCGAAATCTTGAAAACAGATGGAATCCAGAAAAGACTGGCCCCTTTTGCGCTTCGCACTGGTACCAAGAAAGCTGCATGTAAAAAAATGACTATTCAGTCTTTCTTGCTAATTCTGTAGGCATTGAGCGCCCGCGACATCAATGTTGTTTCCAGTTAATTAACGACCTGCGAAGGGGACGAGTGGGCAGTCGTTCTCAGTTCCTCGAACAAGTCATGTGCGAGCAACTTGATTGGGTCACCTCAACAGCAAGAACGTGCCTTGGACAGACTCAGCCGTCGTTGGCCGGGTGACAAGATCCTCGAGTAAATACTCGCGGGCCGGCGGCAGCGCCGGCTTGCCAACCTAGTTCACGAACTTCGGGTTGCGTGCCATGGTCGGTCTCCTTGAAAACCATCATAGGCCTGCACACAAAAATCCGGACACTCCCGCGAACAGTGGTTTGCAATCTCGCCTCACCGCTCCTTGCGAACCCCCGCCTTTTCACTACCCTGCCTCGCCAACCACACCGTCGCCCCTCCACACCCGGCATCCTCCACCACATGCCGCACCACCTCAAACTCATTCCCCCCCAACAACTCCCGATACTCATCCCCCTCCAAACTCCCGTGATACAGCGGCCGCCCTTCAAACTCCCCAATCGCTTCACCAAACCCCATCCCACTCGTAAACATCAACACCGCCCCCGGCGCAGCCAACCGCCCAAACTCCCCAAACATCCCCCGCTGATCCTCTGGCGACAAATGAAAAAAGCTATGCCAAGCGATCAACCCATCAAACGGCCCCGCAACCGGCATCTTGCGCATATCCCCAGCAACCCACTGATGCCCAGGAAACGCCGCCTTCGCCCGATTCAATAACGGCACCGACGTATCCACACCCGTAACCCGGCAGCCACGCTCAATCAGATACTGAGCAATCGGCACCCCAAACCCACACCCAATATCCAACACCCGCGGACGCTCTCCCGGTAGCAGCGCCAGAAACGCATCCAACCACGCACGCTCGATCAGCCCAGTTCCCCGCAGCCGCACAAAGGCGTCGGCATGATCCCGATAGATCGACACCACATCATCAGCAGGCGACTTGGACATCTTCAAACTCCCGTAACGGCGACCAAAACCCAGCCCCTTGGCGAGCGCATCAACCGCAAACGCCCGCATCCCCATGGAAGCACTCCCAAGCCTCCGACTCAATATCCTCAATCACCACCCCATCCTCACCCGCGATGGTGAACTGCTCCTGACTATCTCCAATACTCGCCGCCCCATCCAACCCCAGCAGCAACGCATACATCGTGTCCCGCAGCGCCAGATCCAAAACGCCCCGCACGCCATCAAGCTGCGACGTCGACAACCCCAACCCCCGCACCTTGGCCGCGACCGCACTCCCGCCATCCGCCGCCATAAACGTCTCCAACAGCTCACCCCGCAGCGCATTCCAGTTGCCGACAAATTCCTTCGCGTCCATTCGATTCCCTTAACGTGTCCCAACCCGCGGCCGCATACCGAATCCCAACCGCGAACCAATCAACCCAAAAAAACAAAGGCCGCATAATCGCGGCCCCTGCATTCACTACCTTCTAACCCTCATCAAGCCTTACGCACCTGCGCAATCAGCGCATCCAGTTGCTTCAGCATCGAATCCACTTCCTCAGCCGTCACATTCAGCGCGGGCATGAAGCGCAGCAGATTCGGACGCGGGGCATTCAGCAGCAAACCTTCCGGCGCCTGATTGCGTGCAGCCTCGACAATCGCCGGACCATCATCACGATCCATCACCAGCGCGCGCAGCAGGCCCATGCCGCGTTCGCCCTTCATGCCGTACTTGGCGGACAGGGCCAGCAGGCCTTCGGAGAGTTGCTTGGCGCGGGCATTGACCGAGTCCATGAAGCCCGGCGCCACCAGCGCGTCGAACACCGCGACGCCAACGGCCGTGGTCAGCGGGTTGCCGTTGTAGGTACCGCCTTGGTCGCCGTGCTGGAACACGCAGACGTCCTGGCGGGCCAACAGCGCCGCCAGCGGCACGCCGCCGCCGATGCCCTTGGCCAGGGTCATGATGTCGGGGATGACGTCGGAATGCTGGTAGGCGAACATCTTGCCCGTGCGGCCCATGCCGGTTTGGACTTCGTCGACGATCAGCAGCAGTTGGTTTTCATCGGCCAGCTTGCGCAGGCCTTGCATGAATTCCTTGGTGGCGGGCAGCACGCCGCCTTCGCCTTGGACGGGTTCGAGCATGATGGCGACGGTCTTGTCGTCGATCAGCTTGCGCACGGATTCCAGGTCGTTCAGTTCGGCCTTGGGAAAGCCTTCGACCTGCGGGGCGAACATCTTGTCCCAGCCCGGCTTGCCCGACGCGGACATGGTGGCCAGGGTGCGGCCGTGGAAGCCGTGGTTCATGGTGATGATCTTGTAGGCGCCGTTCTTCTTGACCTGGCCCCATTTGCGCGCGAGCTTGATGGCGCCTTCGTTGGCTTCGCCGCCGCTGTTGGCGAAGAAGACGCGGTCGAAATCCGACGCGCCGGTCAGGCGCTGGGCCAGCTCGATCGAGGGGATGTTGTAGAACGCCGGCGACGGGTTCATCAGCTTTTGCGACTGTTCGACCAGGGCGCGCTGCATCTCGGGCGCGGAGTGGCCCAGGGTGTTCACCGCCCAGCCCTGCACGAAGTCCAGGTATCGCTTGCCCGCGTGATCCTCCAGCCAGGATCCCTTGCCGCTGACGAACACGAGGTCCGGGCGGGAGGTGATCTCCATGAGGGTGTCGACGTTGAACTGGCTGAATTCCATGGCGGTTCCTGCGGGATGTAAGGACAGGGGATGAGGGAAATTTCGGGGAACTTCCCCGGGGGAAGCGCGAAAAGGCAAATGTAGCACCGACGGGGGGATGCTATCGTGACGCTACCCCATCGATCTGCCCCGGGCCGGCCTCACAAGGGCTGCCAGCGCGGGCGCTCTATTTTATGCAGGCGATGCGCCCCTCGCGCGCAGTTCGCCGTCGCTTTTTACTGACCAATCATGAAACGTATTCTTTCCAGTCTTGCCGCTGGCCTGGCGTTGGCCGCCGCCATGGCCCCTGCCCACGCGGAGTTTCCCGACCGTCCCATTCGCCTGATCGTGCCGTTCCCGCCCGGGCAGGCGACCGACATCTTCGCCCGCGCGCTGGCCGAGAAGCTGGGCGCGGCGGTCAAGCAGCCTATTGTGGTGGAGAACCGCGCGGGCGCGGGCAGCAATATCGGCATGGAGCAGGCATCGCGCGCGGCGCCCGATGGCTACACGCTGGTGATCGCGGGCAGCGCTGCGGCGGTGAATCAGACGCTGTACAAGAACATCAATTACAGCCTGACGAAGGATTTCGCGCCTGTGTCGGGCGTGTTCTCGGTGCCGCTGATGTTCCTGGCGACGCCGGCGTCGGGCATTACGTCGCTGCAGGAACTGGTGAAGCAGGCCCGTGCCAATCCGGGCGAACTGGCTTATGCCAGCGCGGGCATCGGCGGCACGCAGCATCTGTCGGCCGAGATGTTCAAGGCGGCGGCGGATATCGACATTCGCCATATTCCGTACAAGGGCAGTGGCCCGGCGCAGGCGGATTTTCTGGGGCACCAGGTGCCGCTGATGGTGGATTCGGTGACGGCGGGCCTGCCGCATGTGCAGAGCAAGAAGGCGGTGGCGCTGGCGGTGACGACGGCCAAGCGGCTGCCGCAGTTGCCCAACGTGCCGACGGTGGCGGAGTCGGGTTATCCGGGTTTTGAGGCGATTGGCTGGGCGGCGGTGCTGGCGCCCAAGGACACGCCTGCGGAGATCACCAACGCGCTTAGCAAGCAGATCGGGCAGGTGTTGAATACGCCGGAGATGCAGAAGTTCTTCCGGGATCGTGGTGCGGAACCGATGCCGCTGACGCCCGAGGCGACGGGGAAGTTTATTGCCTTGGAAGTGGATAAGTGGGGCAAGGCGGTCAAGCAGTCGGGCGCGCAGGTGGATTGAGCGCGTCAGGCGACTGCGGTCGCTGCAAGCCGTCCCTGTAAATGGGGCGGCTTTTTTGTTGGTGGTTACTTAGGGGCGGGCGGCTTGGCCGGGCCCCACTCCGCGATTGGGCGGTTTTTCTGGATGATCCATCCAGCCCTAGCCGGTTTATCGCCCCGCCACGCTTGCCTAAGCTCGAATCTCCATCGACACGTGAAACACATGAAGGAGATTTCCATGGCGGACCATACGATCAAGGGCAAGGTCGCGATCATTGCGGGCGGGGCGAAGAACCTGGGCGGGCTGATTGCGCGCGACCTGGCCGAGCAGGGCGCCCGCGCGGTGGCGATCCACTACAACAGCGCGGCGTCCAAGGCCGAGGCCGATGCGACGGTGGCGGCGGTCCAGGCGGCGGGCGCGAAGGCCGTGGCGCTGCAGGGCGATCTGACGACGGCCGCGGCGGTGGAGAAGCTTTTTGCCGACGCGGTGGCCGCCGTGGGCCGGCCGGATATCGCGATCAATACGGTGGGCAAGGTGCTGAAGAAGCCCTTCACCGAGATCAGCGAAGACGAATACGACGAGATGACGGCGGTAAATTCCAAGACGGCGTTTTTCTTTCTGCGCGAGGCGGGCCGGCACGTGAATGACAACGGCAAGGTGTGCACGCTGGTGACGTCGCTACTGGGCGCGTTTACGCCGTTCTATGCGGCGTATGCGGGCACCAAGGCGCCCGTGGAGCATTACACGCGCGCGGCGGCCAAGGAGTTCGGGGCGCGGGGGATTTCGGTGACGGCGGTGGGGCCGGGTCCGATGGATACGCCGTTCTTCTACCCGGCCGAGGGCGATGACGCCGTGGCGTATCACAAGACCGCGGCGGCGCTGTCGCCGTTCAGCAAGACGGGGCTGACGGATATCGAGGACGTGGTGCCGTTCATCCGGCATCTGGTGAGCGACGGCTGGTGGATCACGGGGCAGACTATCCTCATCAACGGCGGCTATACGACCAAGTAGGCGGCATAGGACGAAGGAGAACGGCATGCATGTGGCGATGGTCATCGGAGGCGGCGTGGTGCTGCTGGGCGTGTTCCTGCTCTTCGGCAAGCTGTGGGGCAGCGATGCGCCGGCGCTGGCCCTGGCCGCGAAGGCGTTCATCCCCGTATGGCTGGTGGTGGCGCTTATCAATATGTGGGTGGGCGTCACGCACGCCGGCTATAGCGTGCGCGAGGAATTGCCGATCCTGGTGATCGTGTTCCTGGTGCCGGCGGCGCTGGCCGCATTGGCGATCTGGCGCAACGGCTGACAAGGGCCGATGGGGTGGGCCGAGGGCGTCGGCCGCTTCGGGCCGATGTGAATGCGGCTATGCTTTTGATGCCTTGCGTGCGCGCCCGGGCAACGGGATGGCGCACGCTTTCCTTTTGCATTTGCACAGGCCGCCCATGGACCGATTCGATCAGTACCGCGTGTTCGCGCAGGTTGCCGCGATGGGCAGTTTCATCAAGGCGGCCCACGCGCTGGACGCGCCTCGCGCCTCGGTGTCCGCCGCGATCCAGCAACTGGAATCCCAGCTGGGCGTGCGGCTGCTGCATCGGACGACTCGGCAGGTGCGGCTGACGGCCGATGGCGAACAACTGCTGGAGCGGGTGCTGCCGCTGCTGGCCGACGTTGAAGACATCGATCAATTGTTCCAGGCCAGCGAGCGCCAGGCATCCGGCCGGCTGACCATCGACGTGCCCAGCCGCGTGGCGCGGCGGCTGATCGCGCCGCAGTTGCCCGGGCTGCTGCGCCGCCATCCGCGCCTGCAGGTGGTTCTCAGCGCCACCGACCGGGCCATCGATCTGGTGCAGGAAGGCGTGGATTGCGCGGTGCGTATCGGCGCCTTGCACGACAGCAGCCTGGTGGTGCGGCCGTTGGGCAGCATTTCGCTGATCAATTGCGCCAGTCCGGGGTACCTGCGCGAACATGGCGAACCGCAGCGGCCGGAAGACCTGCTCAATGGCCACTGGGCGGTGGGCTATGCGTCGCCCAAGACCGGGCGCGAGCTGCCCTGGGAAACCCGGTTGCCCGACGGCGGCGTGCGCGAGGACCCGGTACGCAGCCGGGTGATCGTGAACAATGCCGAAAGCTATATCGCGTGCTGCCTCGCCGGGCTGGGCCTGATCCAGATTCCGCGCTTCGACGTGCAGCATCTGCTGGATGCGGGCGAACTGGTCGAGGTCATGCCCACGGCGCGCGCGGCGTCCATGCCGGTGTCGTTGCTGTATCCCCATCGCCGCCAGCGGTCGCGGCGTCTGACCGCGTTTCAGGAGTGGTTCGAAGGCTTGATGGCGGCTTACGTGGACGTCTGAGCAGCGCGGACGGCAGAGCCGGTCCAAACCGGTGCGAAGGCGCCCGTCCCCGGCGCATCGGCTGCACCAAAAGTGGGCATTGAAGGGCCCTCCCGGCGCCGCCTCCCCACGTTTGAACATGGCATGGAACTTGCATTGACTCTCTTTGTATACCGACTTGGTGTGCAACGCAGTGCCCACCCGGGCATTGCGGGCCCTGGAGAGTTCCTCATGAAACGCAGAACCCTGTTGCTGTCCCTTTGCGCCGCCGCCAGCATCCTGGCCGCGCCCCTGTCGCACGCCGACGCGCTGGACGATATCGTCAAGGCGGGCGTGATCAAGATCGCCGTGCCGCAGGACTTCCCGCCGTTCGGATCGGTGGGCGCCGACATGAAGCCCCTGGGCTATGACATCGATACCGCGCAGCTCATCGCCAAGCAGCTGGGCGTGAAGCTGGAACTGGTGCCGGTCACCAGCGCCAACCGGATCCCCTATCTGCAGACCAAGAAGGTGGACCTGGTGATCTCCAGCCTGGGCAAGAATGCCGAGCGCGAGAAGGCCATCGACTTCTCGGACGCCTACGCGCCGTTCTTCAATGGCGTGTTCGGTCCGGCCGACCTGAAGGTGGCGTCGGCCGCCGACCTGGCGGGCAAGACTATTGGCGTGACGCGCGGCGCGGTGGAAGACATCGAGCTGACCAAGATCGCGCCCGAGTCCGCCACGCTCAAGCGGTATGAGGACAACAACGGCACCATCACCGCCTTCCTGTCGGGCCAGGTGCCGCTGATCGCCACCGGTAACGTGGTCGCCGCCGCCATCCTGGCGCGCAATCCGCCCAAGAAGCCGGAGACGAAGTTCCTGATCAAGAATTCGCCGTGCTACATCGGCCTGAACAAGGACGAGCCCAAGCTGCGCGCCCGCGTGAACGACATCCTGGCCGCCGCCAAGCGCGATGGCTCGCTGTCGACGATCTCGCAGAAGTGGCTGGGCGCGGCGCTGCCCAAGGACCTGTAGGCTGGGCGCGGCCGTCATGGCTTACCAGTACGACTTTTCCTCGGTGTTCGAGTACACCCCGGTGCTGCTGAAAGGCATCGGCGTGACGATCGAACTGATCGCGTTCGGCGCGGTGGCGGGCGTGGCGCTCGGCATCGCCTGCGCGTGGGTGCGCACGCAAGGCCCCGTGTGGCTGCGCGCGCCGGTCACCGCCTATATCGAGCTGATCCGGAACACGCCGTTCCTGATCCAGCTTTTCTTCGTGTTCTTCGGCCTGCCGTCGCTGGGCATCCAGCTCGGGGAAATGCAGGCCGCGTGCCTGGCGATGGCGCTGAACCTGGGCGCCTACAGCGCCGAGATCATCCGCGCCGGGATCGACGCCACGCCGCGCGGGCAGTACGAGGCCGGCGCCAGCCTTGCGCTGTCGCGCCTGCAGGTGTTCCGGCACATCGTGCTCAAGCCGGCGCTGATGCGCATCTGGCCCGCGCTGTCCTCGCAGATCGTCATCGTGATGCTGGGGTCGGCGGTGTGCTCGCAGATCGCGGCGGAGGACCTGACGTTTGCCGCGAACTTCATCCAGTCGCGCAACTTCCGCGCGTTCGAAGTCTATTTCGTGACCACCGGGATCTATCTGGCGCTGGCGGTGCTGTTGCGCCAGTTGCTGCGCATGACCGGCCGGCGCCTTTTCCGCAGGGCGGCAAGATGATCGAGTTCTCTACCTGGGACATCGTGCGCAATCTGCTGCTGGCGGCGCGCTGGACCATCGTGCTGTCGCTGGCGGCCTTTGCGGGCGGGGCGCTGATGGGATTGCTGGCCCTGATGATGCGTACATCGCGCGTGGCGCTGATGCGCCGCGCAAGCTGGGCCTATATCGAACTCTTCCAGGGCACGCCGCTGCTCATGCAGCTGTTCCTGGCTTTTTTCGGGCTGTCGCTGATTGGTGTGGAGGTGCCGCCGTGGCTGGCCGCGGGCGCGGCGCTGACGTTGTGGTCGGGCGCTTTCCTGGCGGAGATCTGGCGCGGCTGCGTGGAAGCCGTGCCCAAGGGGCAGTGGGAGGCGTCGGCGAGCCTGGCGCTGGGCTACGTCCAGCAGATGCGCTACGTGGTGCTGCCGCAGGCGCTGCGCATCGCCGTCGCACCGACCGTGGGCTTTGCGGTGCAGATCGTCAAGAGCACCGCGCTCACCTCCATCATCGGCTTCACCGAACTGTCGAAGGCGGCCACGGTGATCACCAACGCCACCTTCAGTCCCTTCACCGTCTATGCCTGCGCGGCGCTGATCTACTTCGCGCTGTGCTGGCCCCTGTCGCGCCTTAGCCTCCGGCTGGAAAGGAAGTTGCATGCCCCTCATCGCCCTTGAAGACGTCCGCAAGAAATTCGGCGACAACGAAGTCCTGAAAGGGGTGACCCTGCGCGTCGATCCCGGCGAGGTCATCGCCATCATCGGCAAGAGCGGGTCGGGCAAGAGCACGCTGTTGCGATGCATCAACGGGCTGGAGCAGATCGACGGCGGGGCGATCATGGTGGCCGATGCGCAACTGGGCAATGACGAACTGCGGCTGCGCGCGCTGCGGCTGAAGGTGGGAATGATCTTCCAGCAGTTCAATCTGTTTCCGCACCTGACCGTGGGGCGCAACGTCATGCTGTCGCCCATGGTGGCCAAGCGCATGCCCGAGCGCGAGGCCGCGGACATGGCCCGCGCCATGCTGACCCGGGTGGGGCTGGACCACAAGTTCGACGCCTGGCCGGACGAGCTGTCCGGCGGGCAGCAGCAGCGGGTGGCGATCGCCCGCGCGCTGGCGATGCAGCCGCTGGCGCTGCTGTGCGATGAAATCACGTCGGCGCTGGACCCGGAGCTGGTCAACGAGGTGCTGGCGGTGGTGCGCGAGCTGGCGGCCGACGGGATGACACTGCTGATGGTGACGCACGAAATGCGGTTTGCGCGCGAGGTCTGCGACCGGGTGGTGTTCATGCACCAGGGACGGGTCCATGAGATCGGTCCCCCGGAAACGCTCTTTACCGCGCCCGCCACGCCCGAATTGCGCCAATTCCTCGGAATGACGAATCTTTAAGCCGGCAGGTAAAAATGCACCACATGTCCTGGTGCGCATGGCTCTATCGCGGGTGCGGCGCGGTTTCTATATTCAGGTTGTCCGCCGCCGGACTTCGGGTTTCCCCGGCGCGGGTTCACCCCACCTGAGACCTGAGGAGCGATGACATGGACAAGGACCGCATCAAGGGCGCCGCCAAGGAAGTCAAGGGCGCGATCAAGGAAACGGCGGGTAAAGTGACGGGCAGCACCCGCACCGAGGCCGAGGGCAAAGTGGAAAAAGCCGAGGGCAAGGTGCAGCGGAATGTGGGCGAGGCCAAGGATCAGGCACGGGACTTGCTGGACAAGTAATTGCGGCTGCCAGTCGGCATGAACCGCACTGTCCAATGAACGCCCGAAGGAGAAGAACATGACCCACCGAATTTGGCTTGCACTGATGCTGGCGATCACCGCCGTGACGGCCGGCTGCAACACGATGGAAGGTGCCGGCAAAGACATCGAACGAGGCGGGGAGAAGATCCAGGAGCAGGCCAAGTAGGCGCGGCCAGCTGCACACGAGGCCGGCGCGATGCATTCGCGCCGGCTTTTTCTCGTCTGTAAAAAAGGGGACGCGGCTCCTCAGCGCGAAAAGCCGCGCGCCGCGATCTCCCAGATGTCCTCGACCACGCCGTCGCGCACGACCACCAGCCCGTCATGCAGGTTGAAGGTCGGATCGACGTGCGAGGGCACCAGGCGCAGCACGGCCCCCAGCGCGGGCGCCTGCGCCCCCGGCTCGACCCGCACGACGCCGTGCTCGTCGTTGATGGCGGTGTAGGTCAGGCCCGGCTCGCCAAAGATGGCGGGCGGCCCGCATTCCGCCGTGGTCGACTTCAGGCCGGCATCCAGGATCACCCGGTCCGGCGCGGGCACGCTCATGACCGTGGACAGCACGAACAGGCTGTTCTGGAACGCAAGCGGGCCGTCCCATTCGTTGGCGCCGTAGTCGCCGTCCATGAAGGCATAGGAGCCCGCCTGCAATTCGGTGTAGACGCCGCTGGCCGCATCGAACTCCACGCTGCCGGTGCCGCCGCCGGTGATCGTGTCGCACGCGATGCCGCTTTCACGCAGCAGTTGCGCGTAGGACGCCGCGATGCGGGCCGCCTGGCGGCACACCTGGGCGCGCTCTTCGCGCGTGCGCAGGTGCTGGACCGAGCCGTGATAGGCCTGCAGGCCCGCGAAGTTCACGCCCGGCAGGTCGCGCGCCTGCTGCGCCAGCGCCAGCACGAGGGCGTCGTCCGACACCCCGCAACGGCCCTGGCCGACGTCCACCTCGACCAGCACATCGACCTGGGCGCCCGCCTGAGTCACCGCCTGCGACACCTGCGCCAGGTTCTGCGCGTTGTCCACGCACACGCTGATCTTGGCCACGCGCGCAAGCTGCCCCAGCAGCGCCAGCTTGGCCGCGCCGACGACTTCATTGCTGATGTGGATGTCGCGCACGCCCGCCGCGACGAAGGGCAGGGCTTCGCTGACCTTCTGGCAGCAGATGCCGCGCGCGCCCAGCGCAAGCTGGCGCAGCGCGATTTCCGGGCACTTGTGCGCCTTGGCATGCGGCCGCAGCGCCACGTCGTGGCGGTCGGCCCAGGCCTGCATGGCGCGCAGGTTGGCCTCGAACGGGGCCAGGTCCAGCACCAGGCTGGGCGTGTCGACGCGGTCCAGCGGATCGCCCGGCTGCGCGGGTGGGGGCAGCGCAATGCCGCGTATGACTTCCTGGGACATCCTGATGACTCCGTAGTCTGACTGCTTGAGATGTAACGCACGCATAACCAAAGCGGGACCACCCATAACCAAACGGGCGATGCACCCCCAGGTAAACGATAGCCCCGTAACCATTGGCTACCAGTGGGCTACATGACAGAATTTCATCATGAAAACGGCCCCCAAGGGGAGGCCCATTTCCGGCGCGCCAGCCAGGTGCGCCGGCGATGACAAGACGAACCTCGTCACCTGATTGAACTGTCAACAAATTCCGGAGAAGCACGCATGAAACTCAAGCAATGGATCACCGCCCTGACCGTCGCGGTCGCCGCCGTGGGCGCCACCGGCGCCGCGCAGGCCCAGCAGTTCTTCCGCATCGGCACGGGCGGCACCGCCGGCACGTACTACCCCATCGGCGGCATCATCGCCAACGCCGTGTCGCAGCCCGGCAAGCTCGTGGCGACCGCTGTCGCCTCCAACGGCTCGGTGGCCAACATCAACGGCATCCTGGGCGGCTCGTTCGAAGCGGGCTTCACGCAATCGGACGTGGCGTACTGGGCCTATAGCGGCACGGGCACCTTCGAAGGCAAGCCCAAGGCCCAGGACCTGCGCCTGATCGCCACCCTGTATCCGGAAAGCATCCACCTGGTGACGCGCAAGGGCGCGGGCATCAAGAGCGTGGCCGACCTGAAGGGCAAGCGCGTGTCCATGGACGAGCCGGGCTCCGGCACGCTGGTCGACGTGCGCCTGATCCTGGGCGCCTATGGCATGACCGACAAGGACATCAAGGCTGAATACCTCAAGCCCAACCAGGCTGGCGACAAGCTCAAGGACGGCGGCCTGGACGCGTTCTTCTTCGTGGGCGGCGCCCCCGCCGGCGCCATCGCGGAACTGGCGTCCAGCGGCGCCGGCATCGAGATCGTGCCGCTGGTCGGCCCGGAGATCGACGCCCTGCGCGCCAAGCAGGAGTTCTTCACGCCCGACACCATCGCCGCCAACACCTACCAGAACGTCGGCGAAGTGAAG
The DNA here is from genome assembly GCF_900108985.1 of Achromobacter sp. NFACC18-2. Classification (NCBI taxonomy): domain Bacteria; kingdom Pseudomonadati; phylum Pseudomonadota; class Betaproteobacteria; order Burkholderiales; family Alcaligenaceae; genus Achromobacter; species Achromobacter sp. NFACC18-2. The sequence continues at coordinate 409,263 of NZ_FNYM01000002.1, forward strand.
ACCATCTCGGTCAACGCGCAGATGGTCACGTCGGCCAAGCTGCCGGAACAGGTCGTGTATGACGTGACCAAGGCGCTGTACAGCGACGCCACGCGCAAGACGCTGGACAACGGCCACGCCAAGGGCAAGCTGATCACGCGCGAAAACGCCATCAAGGGCGCAGGCATCCCGTTCCACCCGGGCGCCGAGAAGTTCTACAAGGAAATCGGCCTGATGAAGTAAGCCCCCCCCGAGCGCCTGCGGCGCTTCCCCCCGGGGGGCGCCGGTGGCGGACCGGCGGAGCCGCCGTATGGAACCCACCCCTAGCGCCTACGGCGCTTCCCCTCAAGGGGCGCCGCAGCGGACCGGCAAAGCCGGCTCCGCGCGGCCCCGCTTTGGGAAGCCTGGTTCCTTTTTATTGACTGTCTTGACGCGCCAGTTGGATCGTCATAGTTCGTTATGTCCGCGACGTTGGCTTTTGCGCCGCCTTTGAGCAGGGCCGCCGATGCGCGGCCCTGCTTGTTGAGTCATCTTGAGAATCACCGCGATGCAAATCGACCACGAAAAAACCCAGCAACTGGCGGAGAAGTACGACTCGGAGATCCGCTTCCGGCCGCTGGACAAGACCGCCACCTGGATCGTGTCGGGCCTGCTGGTCACGCTTTCGATCTTTCATTACTACACCGCCGGATTCGGCCTGCTGCGTGAAGCCACGCACCGCGGCGTGCACCTGGCTTTCGTGCTGAGCCTGATCTTCCTGGTGTTCGGCTTTTCCAAATCGCACTACCAGCGAGAGCCCAAGTCGACCTGGTACGCGCCGGGCGGAATTCCGCTGTACGACTGGATCATCGCCATCGCGCTGGCGCTCTCGGTGATGTACATCCCGTACATCTTCGAAGACCTGGCGTTTCGCGTGGGCAACCCGCTGCCTATCGACGTCTTCATGGGATCGATCCTGCTGATCGGCCTGCTGGAGGCCACGCGCCGCGCCATGGGATGGCCGCTGCCCATCATCGCGCTGGTCTTCATGGCCTATGCCATGTTCGGTCCGTACTTCCCCGGGCTGCTGCAGCATGCGGGCAACACCTGGTCCCAGATCGTCAACCACATGTACCTGACGAGCCAGGGCGTGTACGGGGTGGCGGTGGGCGTGGTGGCGACCTACGTGTTCCATTTCGTGCTGTTCGGGGTGCTTGCGACGCGCATCGGCCTGGGGCAGCTGTTCCTGGATGTGGCCTCCACGATCGCGGGACGCTACGCCGGCGGTCCCGCCAAGGTGTCGGTGTTCGGCTCGGCCATGTTCGGCATGTTGTCCGGTTCGTCGGTGGCCAATGCCGTCACGGTCGGCTCGCTGACCATCCCCGCCATGATCCGCATCGGTTATCCGCGGCACTTCGCCGCGGGCGTCGAAGCCGCCAGCAGCACCGGCGGCCAGATCACGCCCCCGATCATGGGCGCGGCAGCCTTCCTGATGATCGAGTTCCTGGGCATCCCCTACCAGCAGATCGCGATCGCGGGCATCTTCCCGGCGTTCCTGTATTTCTTCGGCATGTTCATGCAGGTGCATTTCGAGGCCAAGCGTGAAGGCCTGCGCGGCCTGACCCCCGAGGAAATGCCCAAGCTCAAGCAGTCTTTCAAGATGCGCTGGCCGACGCTGATCCCGCTTGTCCTGCTGATCGGCGTGCTGGCCAGCGGACGCACGCCGTATCTGGCCGCGTTCGCCGGCATCACGGGCTGCATCGTGGTGGGCCTCTTGAACCCGTCGCAGCGCCTGCGCCTGCGCGACCTGTACGAAGCCTTCGAAACGGGCGCGAAGTACGCCCTGGCCGTGGGCGCGGCCGCCGGCACGGTCGGCATCGTGATCGGCGTGGTGACCCTGACCGGCGTGGGATTCAAGATTTCCTTCATCGTGATTTCCGCGGCCCAGGCGATCGCCGGCGGCGCGGCCATGGTGATTCCCGACGCGCTGGCCAACGTGCAGACGCTGACGCTGATCGCCGCCCTCGTCATGACGGGCCTGGTGTGCATCCTGATGGGTTGCGGCATTCCCACCACCGCCAACTACCTCATCATGGTGGCCGTTGCCGCGCCCACGCTGGTGCAACTGGGGGTGCAGCCCATCGCCGCGCACTTCTTCGTGTTCTATTTCGGCATCCTCGCGGACATCACGCCCCCGGTGGCGCTGGCGGCCTACGCGGCGGCGGGCATGGCGGGCAGCGATCCCTTCAAGACCGGCAACACGGCATTCAGGCTGGGCATCACCAAGCTGATCGTGCCGTTCGTCTTCGTGTTCTCGCCGTCGCTGCTGATTTCGGTGCAGGGCTTCACGTGGTACGACTTCTTCGTGACCCTGTTTGGCTGCATGATCGGTCTGGTGCTGCTGTCGGCGGCCTTCTCGCGCTACATGCTGGTGACCATGAAAAGCTGGGAGCGGTGGCTGTGCACCGTGGGCGCGCTCCTGTCGATTGTGCCGGGACTGTTCAGCGGCCTGATCGGTCTGGCGATCTGCATTCCGGTGTTCATCCGGCAACTGGCGGAACACAAACTGGAGAACGCCCCGAAGTCGGCCTGAGGTCGCGGCTACACGCTGCGGGATAAAAAAGGGGCGGACCCTTGCGGTGCCGCCCCTGTCTGCTGAATTGACTATTTTGTCAGCATTTGGCGGGAAAATGCGCCCGCTTTGTGGCAAGGTGACGTCCTACAACATTCCGCCTTTTGCCCGGTTGCCCGGCAAATTAAATCGGCGTAAAGTAAAATTCATGTTTGCTGGTCTGCCGATATGCGGGCCGACTGTGCAAACAGGCACAAACTGCGCCATATGTTCGATATCCTGGTCTATCTGTTCGAGAATTACTACACGCCCCAGGCCTGTCCTGCTGCCGATGTGCTCGCCAAGCGGCTTGCTGCCGCCGGATTCGAGCACGAAGACATCGACGACGCGCTCGGTTGGCTGTACGGGCTTGCCGAGACCACCGAACGGTGCGTCGACCTGGCCCAAGCGCCCTCGTCCGGCACCCGGATCTACACCGACAACGAATACCAGCAGCTCGGCACCGAATCCATCGGCTTCATCGCCTTCCTGGAATCGGCTGGCGTGCTGCCCGCGCCGCTGCGCGAAATCGTCATCGACCGGGGCCTGGCATCGCCGGAGACGCCCGTGCCGCTCTCCAAGATCAAGATCATCGCTCTCATGGTTCTCTGGAGCCAGGAAGCCGAGATCGACAATCTGGTCCTGGAAGAGCTGCTCGACGAAGACGGCGGGCGTCTGCTGCATTGAGCACGCCCCGGCTGCCCGGGCGTTGCTTTCCGCATTTCCTCCCCGCGCGCCTGGCCGCGCGGGCTTAGCCTTGTACCCATTCCCTTGAATTACGTCGGCCGCTTCGCTCCCAGCCCCAGCGGCCCGCTGCACGCGGGTTCGCTGGCGACCGCGCTGGCAAGCTGGCTGGACGCGCGTGCCCGCAGCGGGCGCTGGCTGCTGCGGATCGAAGACGTGGATACCCCGCGCACGGTGCCGGGCGCGGCAGAGGTCATCATGGGCCAGCTGCACGCGCTGGGCCTGGACTGGGATGGCGACATCATGTGGCAGTCGCGCCGGGGCGACGCCTATCAGGCCGCTTTCGACGCGCTGGCCGCGCAAGGGCTTATCTATGGCTGCGGTTGCACGCGCCGCGAAATCGCCGATTCGGCGTTGCGCGGCCAGACCGCGCCCGGCGCCGACGGCGAGCGGCCCTATCCGGGCACCTGCCGCCACGGCCTGCCGCAAGGACGGCAGGCCCGCGCCTGGCGGCTGCGGGTGCCGGACGGCGTGGAACGCTTCGAGGACCGCTGGCTCGGCCCGCAGGAGCAGGACGTCGCGCAAGCGGTCGGAGACTTCGCGCTGCGGCGGGCGGACGGATTGTGGGCGTATCAACTGGCGGTGGTGGTGGACGACGGCGCGCAGGGCGTAACGGACGTGGTGCGCGGCGCGGACCTGCTCAGCTCCACCGCGCGCCAGCGCGTGCTGGGGCGTCTGCTGGGCCTGCCTGCCCTGCGCTACCTGCATGTGCCGCTGATCCTCGACCCCGCCAGCGGCCTCAAGCTGTCCAAGCAGAATGGCGCCCCGGCCATCGACGTCAGCGCGCCGCTGGCGGCCTTGCAGGACGCCTGGCGGGCCTTGGGCTTTGCCCCGCTGCCGGCCGCGGGCGTTGCGCCGTTCCTGCGAGAGGCCACGGCGCGCTGGGCCGCGAGATTTCCGGGCTGAACGGCCGGACCGCGCCGAGTCCCGTGAGGGCGCGCGTACCGGCGCGATGTCGCGAACGGGCCGCGCCGGCCCCGTCTACAGGGGCTGCAGGTCAGCGCCCAGCATCCTCACCAGCAAGGCTTCCCCATCGTCGGCCACGCGAAGCTCGCCGTAGCGGGCGACCTCATAGCGCGCGGCCTGGCCTTCGGGGAAGAAGTACGCGTTGGTGACGATGCGCACGCCGTTGTCGCGCACCCGGTAGCGCAGCGGCACTTCGGTCTCCGCGTGCGGATGAACCTCGGGCTGGATGCGCACCGCCTGCGCCACGCCGCGCGCGTCGGGCGTCAGCATCACATAGCCGTCCGGCTCATAGCCCATGACGGTGTCCGGGTCTTCCTGTTTTCCCCCGAGCCGCAGCCGCGTCACCTCGCGCCCCGCCGCAAAATTGAGGGCCATGTAGTCGCCCTGCATGAGCGAGCGCGGATCCACCGGGACCAGTTCCAGGATGACGACCTTGCCGGACGACAGCAGCTTTTCCCGCTGCCAGATGCCGAGGTTGGCCGCCAGGAGCACCAGGGCAAGCCCCCCCAGGATGCCCGCCGTGCGCCAGCGCAGCGCGCGGGACACGGGCGGCATCTGACGGGCATGGGCCGGCTGCTGCGTGCGCATCAGGCGCGGCACCAGCCACACCGCGACGCGCAGCACGAAGAGCAAAAGCGCCGCGCCGCCCAGCCACAGCGCCTTCTGCAGCAGCGGCAGCTCCAATTGGTAGTAATAGACGCCCAGGTAGGCCAGCAGGCTGGCGGCGCCGAAGATCATGACGCGCGACTGGTTCAGGCCAAAGCCCAGCAGCAGCCACGCCAGCGCGAATCCCACGCCGGGACTGGGCAGCCAGAACAGCGCCAGCAGCAACAGGCCGATCGGAACGCCCCAGGTGACGCCTTTGGTCAGGAGATGACGGCGCGGCCACAGCACGGCCAGCGCGGCGGCCATCGGCAGCAGCGCGCCCGCGACGATCAGGATGGCGGTGCGCGGGGCAAGGTGCCAGATGGCCGGCAGCTCGGTGACGGCAACGCCGCTTGCCAGCCAGACCATGCCCTGCACCGACAGCAGAAAGGCCCAGGCCAGCGGCTGCAGCGCATGGCCGCGCCGGGCGCCCACGCGGTGGCTGACGGTGATGATGACCGCCGTGGCCCAGGCGCCGATCACACCGATGGGCAGCCACAGAAAGGTGGCCCCGGCCGCCTCGAAGTGGATCCAGGCGTCGGTCAGGTCCTCATGCATGAGATCGGGCGCCAGCCCGCGCCAGATGAGGGCCGCGCTGGCCAGGGCGATCAGCAGGCCGCTCAGGAAGCGCAGGATCACATCGGGACCCAGCGCATAGACCGCGGCCGCCATCAGCAGCACGAAGAAGCTGGCGCTGCCGAATGACGTGGAACTGGAGAGGCCGAAGATGATGAGGATCTGCCCCGCAAAGGCCATGGCCGTGCCGCACTGCCGCCAGAAGGGACCGGCCTCGCTGCGCAGCACCGCCACGCCCCCCGCGCACAGCACCAGTCCGGCCACCAGGGCGCCGCCTTCGGAGTTGATCAGGCCGGAGAACGCAACGAAGACCAGCAGCAGCCAGGTGGCAAGCCAGGCGCTCAGGCCCAGCAGGCACTGCACGTACCAGGGCGGTTCCGCGCGCGGCACAGCGGCCGGCGCAAGCTGCGCCACCGGCGCGCTGGAATCGGCGGGGTCCACCGCATTGCCCGCCGAGGCGGCCGAAGGCTCGGCATCGGCGGCGGGCAGGGCGGCCGCGGGTTCGTTGCTCAGGCCGCGCAGCCAGCGCGCGGCCACGACGGCCTCGGCCATGAGCAGCGCGGCAAGCGGCAGCGCGGCCCACACGCCCGGCTCCAGCCGCCACAGCCATTCGCCCACCACCCGCAGCGACACACAGATGACGCCGGCGGCCAGCATGGCCAGGATGACGAGGTCGCGCCTGCCGCGCTGATAGTACAGGCCCAGTCCCAGGGTGGCGGCGACCCAGGCGATGCCGTTGTAGGTGCCGAGCCCGTCGACAATGGCGTCGCCGAACATCAGGGCCAGCACCAGCACGCCGATGGCGATTGCGGCCAGGATGCGCGGCCCGAAGAACGTGCTCGCGCGCCAGCGGCGCGCGGCCATTTCCCAGCCAAACAGCAGCAGCATGTTCAGGCCGGCCATGAAAAGGCTGGGCAGGCCCGGCCCGCCGAAGATCATCAGCCAGGTGAACACCCGTTCGCCCAGCCACAGCGCCGCCGCCAGATTCAGCACCAGGGCCCACAGCAGCCACACGGACTGGCTGCCCGCGGCAAGCGCCCAGGGCAGCAGCAACACTGCCCACCACGCGAACAGTTCCCAGGTATCGGCCCCGGTCTGGTAAGTTTGGCCTAGCAGCGCAAGCAGGGCGCCGAGCAGGATGCCGGCCAACGCCAGCAGCGCACCAGGTATGCTGCGGCGCACGCCGGGCCGGGCGCGCAGGCGCAATCCGGACCACGCCGCGGCCAGTGCGCTAACGGCCAGAAGGCCCTGCGCGCCGGCGAAACGCTGCATTTTTGTCATGTCCTGCCAGTTCGCGGCAACCCAGCAAACCGCTGCGCTGCCCAGCAGCAAAACGCCCAGCCACAAGGTGCTTTGCGCCAGAAAATGACGCCAAGCGTGCAGTTCGGATCCCGCTTGCCTTTCAGTGCCGACTTGCATCTGGCGAATCTCCGATCTTATTATCCGCGCTGATACGGCGGGACTACCGCCACTGGATACACATGAATAAAACGCTGATTATTGCCGAGAAGCCCTCGGTGGCCCTTGATATATCACGCGCCTTGGGAGGCTTTGCGCGCGAGGGCGACTATTTTGAAAGCGAACGTTACGTTCTCGCTTCCAGCATCGGCCATTTGCTCAGCTTGGTCGCGCCCAACGATCCGGTCAAGGGGAAGTGGAGCTTCACGCACCTGCCCGTGATTCCGCCGGCATTCGAATTGGGCCCGACCGACAAGAAGTCCGCCGAACGCCTTAAGCTGCTGGTCCGCCTGGCCAAGCGCAAGGACGTGGACGCCATCATCAACGCCTGTGACGCGGGGCGCGAAGGCGAACTGATCTTCCGCTACATCATCCAGTACGCGGGCGTGAAAAAGCCCATCCAGCGCCTGTGGCTCCAGTCGATGACGCAGGCCGCCATCCGCGAAGCCTTCGCCAACCTGCGCGACGATTCGCAGCTCAAGCCCCTGGAAGCGGCCGCGCGGTCGCGCGCCGAAGCCGACTGGCTGGTGGGCATCAACGGCACGCGCGCCATGACCGCCTTCAACAGCAAGGACGGCGGCTTCTTCAAGACGCCGGTCGGCCGGGTGCAGACGCCCACGCTGGCCATCGTGGCCGAGCGCGAAGAGCGCATCCGCCGCTTCGTGCCGCGCGACTACTGGGAAGTGCGCGCCACCTTCGTCGCCGCCGCGGGCCTCTATGAAGGCCGCTGGATTGATCCGCAATTCAAGAAAGACGAACGCGACCCCGAAAAGCGCGAATCGCGCCTGTGGTCGGCCGCCGCCGCGCAAAGCGTGGTGGCCGCGTGCCGCGAGCAGCCCGGCAGCGTGACTGAGGAATCCAAGCCGTCGAGCCAGATGTCGCCGGCCCTGTACGACCTGACGTCGCTGCAGCGCGAGGCCAACGGCCGCTTCGGCTTTTCGGCCAAGACCACGCTGGCGCTGGCGCAGACCCTGTACGAACGCCACAAGGCGCTGACCTATCCGCGTACCGATTCGCGCTACCTGCCCGAGGACTACATCGCCACGGTGCAGGAAACGATGCGCGCGCTGGCGCAGGGCGGCTCCAACGCCGTGGGCGGCCTGTCGCGCCATGCGCAGACCGTCGTCAGCCAGCAGTGGGTCAAGCCGAACCGCCGCATCTTCGACAACAAGAAGGTGTCGGATCACTTTGCCATCATCCCCACGCTGCAGATCCCGCACGACCTGAGCGAAGCCGAGGCCAAGCTCTACGACCTGGTGCTCAAGCGCTTCCTGGCCGTGTTCTTCCCGGCCGCCGAATACCGCGTCACGACGCGCCTGACCGAAGTGCAGGGACACCGCTTCCGCACGGACGGCAAGGTGCTGGTCAACCCGGGCTGGCTCGCCGTGTACGGCAAGGAAGCGCAGGGCGAGGACGCCAACCTCGTGCCCGTCGGAGACGGCGAGACCGTGCGCACCGAGGAAGTCGAAGCCGTCGGCCTGTCGACCAAGCCGCCCGCGCGTTTCAACGAAGGCACGCTGCTGTCGGCCATGGAAGGCGCCGGCAAGCTGGTGGACGACGAAGAGCTGCGCGAAGCCATGTCCGAGCGCGGGCTGGGCACGCCGGCCACGCGCGCGGCCATCATCGAAGGCCTGCTCAACGAAAGCTACCTGCGTCGCGAAGGCCGCGACCTGGTGCCTACCGCCAAGGCGCGTCAGCTCATGACGCTGCTGTCGGGCCTGGACGTCGCCGAACTGACCTCGCCCGAACTCACCGGCGAATGGGAGCACAAGCTCAAGCAGATCGAGCAGGGCGGCCTGGGCCGCGAGGCCTTCATGCGCGAGATCGCGCAAATGACCCAGGTCATCGTCAAGCGCGCCAAGGAATACGAGCGCGACACGGTGCCGGGCGACTACGCCACGCTGCAGACGCCGTGCCCCAAGTGCGGTGCGGTGGTCAAGGAAAACTACCGCCGCTTCGCCTGCACGGCCTGCGACTTCTCCATTGGCAAGCATCCGGGCGGCCGCACGTTCGAGCTGCCGGAAGTCGAGGAACTGCTGGCCAAGCGCGAGATCGGTCCGCTGCAGGGCTTCATCAGCAAGATGGGCCGGCCGTTCGCCGCCATCCTGCGCATCAGCGACGAATACAAGCTGGAATTCGACTTCGGCCAGAACGACGAAGACGACAGCGAAGCCGTGGACTTCTCCGGCCACACGCCGGTCGGCGCCTGCCCGAAGTGCCAGTCGCGCGTGTTCGAGCACGGCATGAGCTACGTCTGCGAAAAATCGGTCGGTCCCGAAAAGACCTGCGATTTCCGGTCGGGCAAGGTCATCCTGCAGCAGGAAATCTCGCGCGAGCAGATGGAAAAGCTGTTGACCGACGGCCGCACCGACCTGCTCGACGGCTTTGTCTCCAGCCGCACGAACCGCAAGTTCAAGGCCTTCCTGGTGCGCCAGCCCGACGGCAAGATCGGTTTCGAATTCGAGCCCCGTCCTGAAAAGCCCGGCCGCGCGCCGGCCAAGACGGCGGCAAAGACCGCGACCAAGACCGCCGCGAAGAAAGCGCCGGCCAAGAAGGCGGCCGTGAAGAAGACGGCCACCAAGACAGCCACCAAAACCGCAACCAAGACGGCAACCAAAACGGCGACGAAAACCGCCGCCAAGAAGGCCGTGAAAAAGGCCGCGCCCAAGAAGACCGCGGCCTAGCCTGATTGCCGCGGCCCGTTCGCCGCCATGCTCAACGCCCGGGAAACCGGGCGTTTTCCATTGTTGGGCAGCAATCGCTAAGGTATTGTTGACGCCAAACAGCTGCATCCCAGACACATCCGAGGACGACATGACCCGTAGTTCCGCCTTCACCTCCCGCCGCCGCGTACTGGCCGCGGCGTCCGCCCTGGCCGGCATCGGCCTGCTCCATGGACGCGTCGTGCTCGCCCAGCCCAAGCTGGGCAAGGTCGTGTATGGCCAGGGCAGCATCGACCCATTTTTCGCGGCCGGCTACGTCGCGCTGAAGCAGGGCTTCTTTGGCGAGGGCGGTCTGGACGTCGAGTACCTGAATTCGCAGAGCGGCCCGCGCACGAACCAGCTCCTGGCCGCCGGACAGATCGCCTTCGGCGCCACCGCCGCCACCGCCGCGCCGGCGCTGACCATCGCGGGCAAGCCCGCGGCGCTGGTGTTCGGCTTTGACCGCAAGCTCACGTACGCCAACGTCATCGTGCGCCGCGAAGACTTCGAAAGCGGCAAGATCACGTCGCTCAAGGACCTGGCGGGCAAGCGCGTCGGCGCGACGCAGCCGCAGTCCAGCACCTGGCTGATGGCGCTGTACCTGATGCAGAAGGCCGGCGTGGCCGACAAGGTCGACATCCGCCCCCTGGGCGACCTGGCGACGATGCTGGGCGCGCTCAAGACCGGATCGGTCGCCGCCAGCATGGCCACCATGTCGATGATGGAGCAGGCCCGCCAGGAAGGCTGGGGCGTGCCCATCTTCGACGCCACCACCGAAGCCTCATGGAACGAGTTCATGGGCGGCGACGTGCCCGGCATCGCGGCCCTGACGCTTGAAAGCACCATCCAGAAGCGGCCCGAGGTCGTGCAGGCCTTCGTCACCGCCATGGTCAAGGCGCAGGACTTCATCACGGCCAACAGCGCGGCCGCCATCACGGACGCCATCTACGACGATTTCTTGAGCGCCTTCCCGCGCGCCGCCATCGAGAAGACGCTGGGCGTCTACAAGGAAACGGTGTTCCTCAAGGACAACATCATCACCGAAGACGCGTACAACCGCATGACGGCCATCATGGGCGACGGGCGCCAGTTCTCGAACGATGAGATCAAGACCGTGCCGTATTCCCGCTGCGTGAACATGAGCTTCGTGCGAAAGGCCCGGGGCCTCTGATGATCACGCTGGACAAGGTGGGCAAGGCGTACCAGTCGCGCCAGGGCACCACGCACGCCGTCGGCGAGGTCAGTCTGACCATCGAGCAAGGCGAATTCGTCTCCATCGTGGGCCCCTCGGGCTGCGGCAAGAGCACGCTGCTCAACATGATCGCGGGCTTTCTGCGTCCCACCACGGGAACCATCCGGGTGGACGGGCGCCTGGTGGACGGGCAGGTGCCGCCCGCGCTGGGCTACATCTTCCAGAAGGACACGCTGCTGCCGTGGTTCAGCGTCAGGAAGAACGTGGCGCTGGGCCTGAAGTTCCAGGGCGTGCCGGCCGACCGGATCGAACGCCGCGTCGCCGAACTGCTGGAGCTCGGCCACCTGAGCGCCTTCGCGGATGCCTATCCGCACCAGCTCTCCGGCGGCATGCGCCGGCGCGTGGCGCTGCTGATGAGCCTGGCGGTCGAGCCGCGCATCCTGCTGCTGGACGAGCCCTTCGGCGCGCTGGACACGCACACCAAGACGCACCTGCACCGCGAGCTGATGGAGATCTGGCGCAAGCTGGGCCAGACCATCGTGATGGTCACGCACGACCTGGACGAAGCCATCCTCCTGTCCGACCGCGTGGTGGTGCTGTCCGGGCCGCCCAGCCGCGTGCTGCTGGACGAGCGCATCCGGATCCCGCATCCGCGCGACGTCTTCACGCTGCGCGAGACGCCGCAGTTCGTCTCCCACGTGCAAAGCCTCTGGAGCGTGCTGGGCCAGCAGTTCCGCGCCGCCGCCTGACCCGACACGCCGATACGCCGATACGCCGATACGCGCCATGAATTCGATAGACTCCGCCGACACCCTGCAGGACCAGCTACGCCTGGACCGCCGCGCCAGCGCCGCGCGCCGGGTGCGCATCACCCTGTGGCAGGTTCTCATCCTGGCCATCATCCTGGGCTCCTGGGAAACGCTCACGCGCATCCCCTGGTTCACCCAGAACACGCTCTTTGACCCCTTCTTCATCAGCCAGCCCTCGCGCGTGGCCGTGCGTCTGTGGGAATGGCTGCAACCCGGGCCGCGCTCGGTCTGGCCGCATCTGTGGCTGACGCTGCAGGCCACGCTGGTGGGCCTGGTGGTGGGCGTGGGCAGCGGCTTCGTGGTTGGCATGACGCTGAGCCGCAGCCGTTTCCTGGCCGACGTGTTCAACCCCTTCATCGTGGCGTTCAACTCCATGCCGCGGATCGCCTTCGTGCCGCTCATTACCATGTTCTTCGGGCTGGGCCTGGCGTCCAAGGTGGTCACGTCGTGGTTCGTGGTGTTCTTCCTGGTGTTCTTCAACACCTACAAGGGCGGGCGCAGCGTGGAGCGCGAACTGGTCGACTTCTGCCGCACGCTGGGCGGCTCGCCGCGCCAGATCCTGTGGCGCGTGCGCATCCCCACCGCCGCCGCCTGGACCTTCGCGGCGCTGCCCAATGCCATCAGCTTCGCGCTGATCGGCGTGGTGCTGGCCGAATTCGTGGGCTCCACCACGGGCATGGGCTATCTGATGATCACCGCGCTGGCGACCTTGAACGCCACCGACATGTTCGCGGCCGTGACGCTGCTGTCCATCGTCGGCATCGCGCTGGTTTATTGTGTGACCTGGATCGAACGCCGGCTCTTGCACTGGGCGCCGGAGTTCAGGGAATGAACGAGACCCGAACGATGAAGACACTGCCTTATCTGCGCAATTTCGACCTGACGGGACAAGTCGCGCTGGTGACCGGCTCGGCCCGCGGGCTGGGCTTTTGCATCGCGCGCGCGCTGGCGGGATGCGGCGCGCGCGTGCTGATCAACGGCCGCAACGTCGAGGCGGTCGACGCCGCGGTGGCGGAGCTGACCGGCGCCGGCCTGGACGCGCACCCGCTCCCCTTCGACGTGGCCGACGATGCGGCGATGGCGCAGGCCTTCCAGCGCATCGACAGCGAGCACGAACGCCTGGACATCCTGGTGAACAACGTGGGCGCGCGCAACCGCAAGACGCTGCGCGACACCAGCCCGGCCGAGATCCGCGAGCTGATCGACACGGACCTGGTGGCCGGCATGCTGCTCGCCAAATTCGCGGCCGAGCGCATGATGCGCCAGGGCGGCGGGCGGCTGATCGCGATCACGTCGGTGGTGGGCGAATTGGCGCGTTCGGGCGACGCGGTGTATCCCGCGGCCAAGCAGGGCCTGACCGGCATGGTGCGCGCGCTGGCGGCCGAATTCGGCGGGCACTACATCACCAGCAACGCCATCGCGCCGGGCACGTTCGCCACCGAGACCAATGCGGACATGGTCGCCGACCCGAAGTTCGGCCCGCGCATCGCCGCGCGCAATCCGACGGGACGCTGGGGCGAGCCCGAAGAGATCGCGGGCGCCGCCGTGTTCCTGGCGTCGCCCGCGGCCTCCTATGTGAACGGTCACGTGCTGGTGGTGGACGGCGGGCTGTCGATCCAGTTCTGAGGGCGGCCGCCGGTGTCTGACACCCGCGTGAGACATTCTCCAGTCCGCCAGGCCGCCTCATGGGTGTCAGACACCCATATTGCCGCACCCGATCAGGTCGTCTCGTCCTGATACCAGACGCCTTCGGCCAGCATCATCTTCTGATGGCCATGCCCGGCCGGCATCATCGGGAAGCAGTTTTCCTGCGCCGTGACCGCGACGTCCAGGAAATACGGACCGTCATGCGCCAGGCATTCGGCCAGCGCGGCGTCGAGCTGGGCGGGGTCGTCCACGCGCGCCGCGCCCCAGCCGAAGGCACGCGCCAGCGCCACGAAATCCGGCAGCGACGCGTTGTAGCTGTGGCTGTAGCGCCCGCCGTGGATCAGTTCCTGCCACTGGCGCACCATGCCCATGTAGCCGTTGTTGCACAGCACGACCTTCACGGGCGTCTCGTGCTGCATGGCGGTGGACAGCTCCTGGATGTTCATCAGCACCGACGCATCGCCGCTGACGCAGACCACCGTCTTGTCCGGATGCGCCACCTGCGCGCCGATGGCGGCGGGCACGCCGTAGCCCATGGTGCCCGCGCCGCCCGAGGTCAGCCAGCGGTTGGGGCGGTCAAAGCGCAGATACTGCGCGGCCCACATCTGGTGCTGGCCCACGTCCGTGGAGACGATGGCATCGCGGCCCGAAAGCGCGGCGTTCAGGCGCGACATCAGGTGCTGCGGCAGGATGGCGTCCGGCGCGGGCTCATAGCCCAGGCAGTCCTGCGCGCGCCAGGCGTCGATGCGCTTGAACCAGGGCGCCAGGCGCGCCGGCTCCAGCGGCGCATCGCCCAGCTCGGCACGCAGCGCGCGCACCAGCGGCAGGCAATCGCCCACCAGCGCCACGTCCACGCGCACCACCTTGTTGATCGAGGCGGGATCGATGTCGATATGGATCTTGCGGGCGTGCGGGCAGAACTCGGACAGCTTGCCGGTGATGCGGTCATCGAACCGCGCGCCGATGCAGACCACGAGATCGGCGTTGTGCATGGCGAGGTTGGCCTCGACCGTGCCGTGCATGCCCAGCATGCCCACGAACTGCGGATCGGACGCGGGAAAGGCGCCCAGGCCCATCAGCGTCAGCGTGCAGGGCGCGCCGGTGTGGCGCACCAGGTCCGTGAACGCGGCGCAGGCCTCGGGACCGGCGTTCACCAGCCCGCCGCCGCCATAGAAGATGGGACGCTTGGCCTGCGCGATCAGCGCGGCGGCGCGGCGCACGGCCGACTGCGGCAGCTTGGGCGCCAGCTTGCCGGACTGGCGGCGCGCGCGCAGCGCGGCCAGCTTGTGCTGCGAGGGCAGGTCCAGCCCGTCATCGCTGTCGCGCGGCACGGCAAGCTGCACGTCCTTGGGAAAATCCACCAGCACCGGGCCGGGCCGGCCCTGGCGGGTCAGTTCAAAGGCGCGGGCCACCACGTTCGCCACGTCATCGACGGCGCGGATCTGGGTGTTCCACTTGGTGACGGAACGCGAGATGCCGATAGCGTCGCATTCCTGGAAGGCGTCGGTGCCGATGGCGGCCGTGGCGACCTGGCCGCTGATGCACAGCACCGGGATCGAATCGCACATGGCATCCAGCAGGCCGGAGGTGGTGTTGGCCATGCCGGGGCCCGAGGTGACGAACACCACGCCTGGGCGGCCGGTGGTGCGGGCGTAGCCCTCCGCGGCATGCACGGCGGCCTGCTCGTGGCGCACCAGCACATGGCGCAGGCGCGGTTCGGCGTACAGGGCGTCGTAAAGGGGAAGGACCGCCCCGCCGGGATAGCCGAAGACCGTATCGACGCCGTGCGCAATCAGCGTGTCGAGCAGGATCTTCGCCCCATTGGCAGGGGCGGTTTCGGTGGCGGCAAGCGCGGCGGCGGCGGTGGGGTGCAGGCGATCGTTCATGCTATCCATCTTATTCGTAGACCCGGAGAATTTTTATCTTCTTTTCCACGGATAACCGCCGGACGGAGTAAATTCATCTTTGATTTGGAGGAATCAAAGAAAATGAACCTGGACAAGTTCGATCTGGCCATTTTGAAGGTGCTGCAGGACAACGCGCGCGCCAGCCTGAACGACATCGGCGCGGCGGTGGGCCTGTCATCCACGCCCTGCTGGAACCGCATCAAGCGCATGGAGAGCGCCGGGGTGATCCGCGGCTACACGGTGGACATCGACCCGGCGAGCCTGGGTTTCATGGACACCGTCATCGTCCACGTCACGCTCGAAAGCCACAGCGAAGAGACCCTGTACGAATTCGGCCGCGCGCTGGCGCAGATTCCGGAGGTGCTGGAGGCGTTCCTGGTGTCGGGCGACTACGACTATTACATCCGCATCGCCGTGCGCGACACCCGCGACTACGAGCGCCTGCTGCGCGAGCAGCTCTACCGCATCCCGGGCATCCGGCACAGCAAGTCCTGCTTCGTGCTGCGCCGGCTCAAGGAAACCAAGCTGCCGCTGACCGGGCCGGCGGCGTAGGCCGCCCCCCGGCACGACGTCCCTAGCGCAGCACGTAGTCCACCGGCACCGCGGGCTCGGGCAGCGGCCGCACGCCCAGGCCTTCGAGCAGGTCGATCTCGATCACGCGGGCCAGCGCCGACAGCGGCAGGTCGTTTTCGTCCGCGCCGAAGGGGTCTTCCAGCTCATCGCCCAGCGCGTCCAGGCCGAAGAAGGTGTAGGCGACGATGGTGACCGCGAGCGGCGTCAGGAATTCCAGCGTGCCCACCAGGCCGAAAGGCAGCAGCAGGCAGAAGAGCCACGCCGTGCGGTGCAGCAGCAGGGAATAGGCGAACGGACAGGGCGTGAACTTGATGCGCTCGCACGCCGCCTGGATCGCGGCGCATTGCGCCACGCGCTGGGTCAGGGCCTGGTACAGGATGTCGGTGAGTTCGCCCCGCCGCAGGCAGGCCGCGAGGTCGCGGTTGATCGACATGAGCAGGGCGTCAGGCACGTTGCGGCATCCGGCCAGCGTATCCAGTTCGTCCTGCTGCACCCACGGGCGCACCGCCTCGACCATGTCCTGGCCGCGCAGCCGCGCCGCCAGTCCGTAGCCGAAACCGATGCAGCGCCGCACCAGCCGCTCCTGCACGGGATTGGCGGTGCTGGCCGCCAGCAACACCGCGCTTTCGCGCGCCAGGCTGCGCGCCTGCACGACGAGGTCGCCCCATTGCTTGCGGGCTTCCCACCAGCGGTCGTAGCAGACGTTGTTGCGAAAGCCCATGAAGACCGACAGCGCCAGCCCGAAGAGCGAGAAGGGCACCGCGGTCAGGTGCGCCGGAGAGAAGAACTGGCGGTGATACATCCACACCACCACGCAGGAGAGCAACGTGATGACGATGATCCTGCTGAGAATGCGGGGGATGATGGAACCGCGCAACACAAAGAACAAGGCCAGCGCGGAAGGCCGCGGACGGACGATCATGATGAATATCAAGCAAGGGACAAGGCGGCGCTCACTATACGCCTGTCCTCGCGCAAGAATGCCGCCGATATAATTCTGTTTCGTCTCACCGCCCCCGCCCAATCCAATGACCAACGAAGACACCCCGATCAAGCCCTGGTACGTGGTCCGCCGCTCCAAGCTGCACGGCAACGGCGTCTTCGCCGCCCGCAAGATTCCCGCAGGCACGCGCATCATCGAATACGGCGGTGAACGCATCAGCGCCAAGGAAGCCGACCGCCGCCACCCCACCAACCCGGACGATCCCTTCCACACGTTCTTCTTCGCGCTCAGCTCCGGCCGCGTCATCGACGGCGGGGACAACGGCAACGACGCCCGCTGGATCAACCATTCGTGCCAGCCCAACTGCGAGGCGCAGGAAGGCAAGCACGGCAAGCGCGTCTACATCGTGGCGCTGGACGACATCCCTCGCGGCACGGAACTGTCCTATGACTATGGCCTGGTCCTGGACGGACGCATCACCAAGGCGCTGAAGGAAGGCTACCGCTGCCTGTGCGGCACGCCCCCGTGCCGCGGCACGATGCTGGCCCTGCCGGCCAAGAAGGCCGGCAAAGCCGCGAAACGGACGACCAAGAAGACGGCCGAGAAGACGGCCGAGAAGACGGCCGAGAAGACGGCCGAGAAAGCGGGCAAGAAGGCAGCCGAGAAGACGGGCAAGAAACCGGCCACGAAGGCCAAGCCGCCCGCGCCCGCGTCCGCCTGAACGGCGCGCGGGGCCAGTCTCCCGTTTTCCGAAGACCACAACTGCAATAAGCATATTCAATCCCGCTGCGCGGACAGGCGTACAATCGACCGGTCGTTAACACGACATGCAGTACGTCTTCAGGGCGGGGTGCAATTCCCCACCGGCGGTATGCCATGCAATGTGGCGAGCCCGCGAGCGCCCGGCCTCCTTCAAGCGGCCGGGGTCAGCAGACCTGGTGAGATGCCAGGGCCGACGGTCATAGTCCGGATGAGAGAAGATGTGCCGGCACACACTCGGCTGCCCCGGGCGCGATGGCGTCCGCCTGGCCGTATTGCGTTCGGCTGTCGATTAGCCCTGAAACGTTTTTCGCCCCATCCTTTTGCGAGAGCGTTTCAATGTCCCACGTTGCCTTTACCCAGCAGTCTCCCCTCCCCAGTCTTGCGTCGCAGCCCTTTGCCGCCCGTTTGCAGCGCGCGCTGCACCATCTGCGCCTGGGCCGTCCCGTCATCCTCATGGACGACTTCGACCGCGAAAACGAGGCCGACCTGATCGTCGCGGCCGACAAGCTGACCGTGCCCGTCATGGCCCAGCTCATCCGCGACGGCAGCGGCATCGTCTGCCTCTGCCTGCCCGGCGACACGCTGGACCGCCTGGCGTTGCCGCCAATGGTCCCGCGCAACCAGAGCCGCTTTGCCACGGCGTTCACCGTGTCGATCGAAGCCCGCGAAGGCGTGAGCACCGGCGTGTCGGCCGCGGACCGCGTCACAACCATCCGCGCCGCCATCGCGCCGACGGCACAGGCCGACGACATCGTCAGCCCCGGCCACGTGTTCCCGCTGCGCGCGCAGCCGGGCGGCGTGCTGACGCGCCGCGGCCACACCGAAGGGTCGGTCGACCTGGCCGTGCTGGCCGGCCTGCGCCCGGCCGGCGTGCTGTGCGAGCTGATGAACGCCGACGGCACGATGATGCGCGGCGCGGCGCTGGAGCGCTACGCCGCGCAGCACGGCCTGGTCGCGCTGACCATCGCGGAACTGGCCGACCATCTGCAAAAGCAGAAGGACGGCCAGGCCGAATTCATCGACGACGAAGTCCTGGAGATGGCGGCCACCGTCTGACCGGCAGCACAGGACGTGCGCGAAAGCGCGGGCGAGCGATGGCATAATCCGCCCAACGCGGCGGGAAAACGATACGGATTGCCTGCCGCAAAGTTTATGAGCCATTGCTCACGTTTGATACTCGCCTTTCGCCGCACCCATGACCGCCATCCCCCAGCCCCGGAAATCGCCGCGCCAGCTCAGATCCCAGCACACCGTCGACACCATCCTGCAGGCCACGGCTCGCGTTTTGGCCGCGCACGGCTATGCCGGCACCAATACCAACCTGATCGCGGAAACGGCGGGCGTCAGCGTGGGCTCGCTCTACCAGTACTTTCCCAACAAGAACGCGCTGATCGCCGCGCTGCACGACCGGCACGACAACCAGATGCTGGACGTGATCGACGACGTGCTGAACGGCAACCCCGCGGCCACCCTGCGCGAACGCGTGGGCGCGATTGTCCAGGCGATGCTGCATGCGCATCTGCTGGAGCCGGCGCTGCACCGGGTGCTGGAACGGGAGTTCCCGCTCTTTGATCAGCCGCGCGAGCACAGCCGCGCCGACCAGGACATCCACCGCCGCATGCGGCACCTGCTGGAACTGCACCGCGCCGAAATCGCGCAATCGGACCGCGATCTGGCGACCTATGTGGTGCTGCGCATCATGGAATCGCTGGTGCACGCGGCGGCGCTGGAGCCGCCGGCGGGCTTCACGCCCAAACAGCTGGAAGGCGCCGTGGTGGACGCGGTGATGGGATACCTGGGCGCGCCCGCCGCTGCGGCGCCGCGCAAGACCGCCAAGACGCCGCGGGCCACGAGCCCGGTGAAGAAGGCGAAGCCCCCGCGCGCCTAGCGTCCGCGCTCAGGCGGGCGCGCGGGCCATGCTGGCCAGGCAGTCGGCCGCGCCGCCGATCACGACGTGCGCGCTGCACGCCAGCATCAGATTCAGGTTCAGGCCGAAGTCCTCGACGGTGTGGCCCTGGGCGTCGACTATGCGCGAGACGCCGTCATCGGCCGCCGCTCCCACGGCCACCTGGTCGATGAGCGAGCCCGCCTGGCTGGTGTACGCCCAGACGGGCTTGCCGCAGGCGATGGCGTAGCCGACCTCGAAGGCCGTGCCCGAATCGGGCTCGGCGCCGCGAAAGGGATTGAGGTTCGCCATCACCATGTCGGCGCGGCGTATCAGCGCGATATTCGCCTGGTAGATCCACTGCGCCAGCGCCTGGTCCGACAGCCCGGCCGGCGCGGCGTTGTCCAGCGGGAACAGGCCCTCGAAGCCGTAGGTCGCGCACAGGGTCTTCAGGCGTTCGCCGTGCGCCACGGCATCGGGCAGAAAGACATCGAACCCCGCCAGATAAACGCTGCGCATGGCCCTTACTCCGGTTCGGCGACGTTGAAGGCTTCGCCGGTGGCGAAGAACGAGCCGCCGGCCACGTAGTGCACCGAACGGCGCGCGTCGTCCGGGAAGTGCCAGCGGTTGCCCGAGAACGCTTCCGGCGCCGCCCACGCGGCCACGACCTCGCCGATGAAGAGGTCATAGGCCTGCTGGTTGTGCGGCTCGGGGATGACCTTGCATTCCAGCCATCCGAGGCAGTCGCTGATGAGCGGCGCGCCGATCTTGCTGGCCGCGAAGGTCGTCAGGCCGCTGGCCTGGAACTTGTCTTCGTCGCGGCCCGAGTGCGAGCCCACCCGCAGCGTGGCGCTTGCCTGCGCCCGCGACGGGATGCACAGCGCAAATTCGCCCGAGGCCTCGATCAGTTCGCGGGTGTAGGTGCTTTTGTCGACCACGACCAGCATCTTGGGCGGGCTGAAATCCAGCGGCATGGCCCATGCGGCGGCCATCACGTTGCGCGCATCGCCGTGCGCGCTGGTGACCAGCACGGTCGGGCCGTGGTTCAGGAGGAGGTAGGCGCGGGGCAGGTCGACGGGTTCGATCATGGGCGGCCTAGAACATGCCGTTCTTGTTGGCGGGGTTTTCAGGGATCTCCTGGCTCACGTCCCAGTGCTCGACGATCTTGCCGTCTTGGACGCGGAAGATGTCGACCACGGCCTGGCCGCGGTCTTCCGGCGAATCGCGCCACAGGTTGTGGATCATGACGAGATCGCCTTCGGCGATGACGCGCTTGATCTCGACGATGGCCTGCGGGTGCTGTTCGAAATAGCGCGGAAAGAAATCCACCATCGGCCCGACGCCGTCCTGCATGTACGGATTGTGCTGAGTGTAGGTCGGGCCGACGTACCGGCGCACCGCTTCGTCGATGTCGCGGTCCTGGAACATCATGCGGAAGAACGCGACGGCGATGTCCTTGTTCGACTGCGGCTCGGCCGCAAGCGCCGGCGCGGCCGCCACGCAACTGGAGGCGACCAGCAGGCAGGCGGCCAACGATTTCCACTTCATACGCATACAGGACTACTCAGGTGACGCCGACTGGCGGCCTGCCAGTTTACAAACAAACGCGGCCGATCATCAGTACCCGACGGTGTAACGGCGGCGCGAATGCCGGGGCGTCTCGACTTCGTCGGCCAGGGCGATTGCGTAGTCTTCCATCGAAATCCAGCTCTTGCCTTCCTCGTCCGCGAGCAGGTGGTCGTCGCCCACGCGGAAGGTGGCGGTGCGCTCGCCCGGTTCAAAGATCGCGGACGGCGACAGGAACGTCCAGTTCAGCACCTTTTCCTGGCGCAACGCATCCAGGAACACCACGCCGGCGCGCGCTTCGGGCTTGTAGGCGTCCGGGAATTCCGGGGTGTCGATCAGCATCTTGCCGGGCGCCACCAGCAGGCTGCCCGCGCCGCCCACCACCAGCAGGCGCGGCACGCCCGCGTTCTTGACGGCGGCCAGCAGCGGCTTGGCGTCGGTGGACACAAAGCGCGTGGCGCTGATGACGGCATCGTGACCCGCCAGGATCGGCGTCAGGCCTTCGGGGTCGGTGGCATCGCCCTGGCGGACGGTGAGGCCCGGCTGTTCGTTGACCTCGGCGGGATTGCGGGCGATGCCCGTTACCTGGTGGCCGCGCTTGAGCAGTTCGTCCGCCACGCGCGAACCCACGCGGCCGGTAATTCCGATCAATGCGATTTTCATGGTCTTGCTCCTTGCAGGAATGGGCCGGTCGCGGCCGCCACGGGATGGGGCGGAACAGGCGCCGGCGCAGGCAAAGCCATACTATTCGGCGCAATCCGATCAAAAAACCCTCAAACCGGGAAGAGTTTTTTGCATTTCATGCACCAATACCAGGGAGATCGGCCGTCGGCGCGGGCGGGCGGCGCGCGCCCGGCGCTCCCCGCAATCCAGTGTGCGCGCGGCGGCCCCGCTTGAACAGGGCCGCCCGCCACGGTCAGCGCGCGGCGCGCTGCGCCTGGTACACCTGCAGATGCGAATACGCCACGCGCAGATAGGTGGCGTCCACGCCCAGCGTGCGGGCACGGCGGACCATGTCGCCCACGATGTGGTCGGCCTCGACCGGCAGGCCCTGGCGCAGGTCGCGGAACATGGAGGCGGTCATGGGCTGGCTGCGGTCGGACAACAGCTTCTGCACGGCGGCGTCGGCCTCGGGCCGCACCGCATGGCCGGAGGCGGCCGCGACCGCCTGCGATTCCTGCAGCAGGCTGAGCAGAAAGTCCACGCCGTCGTCCGTGGACGCGATCTGGCCGACCGAGCCGCGCATCAGGCAGGTGGCGGCGGCCAGCGTCGTCAGCATGACGTATTTTTCCCAGATGTCCTGGTAGATGTTTTCGCTGAGGCGGCTGACGTATTCGCCGCCCGCCAGCGCCTGCTCCAGCGCGATGCAGCGCTCGCTGCGGGCGGGGCCGGCGCGTTCGCCGAACACGAGGTTGGCATGCTTGCCCAGGTGGACGACTTCGCCGTCGGGGCCGAGCGTGGCATTGATCTGGCACAGGCCGCCCAGCACGCGATGCGGTTCGAATTCGCGGTCCAGCACGTCATACTGCAGCACGCCGTTCATGATGGGCAGCACCGCGGTATCGGGGCCCACCGCGGGGCGGATGGCCTCGATGGCGCTGTCCAGGTCGTAAGCCTTGCAGGACAGCACCACCACGTCGTAGCTGTCCTGCAGCGTCTGCTGCGTGACCAGCTTGGGGTGCAGCGTGGCATCTCCCAGCGGACTCTGGATGCGCAATCCCTGCTCGCGGATCCGCGCGGCGCGCGGCTCGCGCACCAGGAACGTCACGTCCGCGCCCGCTTGCGCCGCGCGCCCGCCGAAGTATCCGCCGGTGCCGCCGGCGCCCAAGAACAACAACCGCATGCCTGTCTCCTGTTGGCTGCCCGCGTCGGACGCGGGCCGATGAAAGAATTATGCGCCCGGACCGCCGCGCGGCCCATCGGCCGCGCCCACGCGCCGGACGATTCAGGCCTGCTGCTGGCGTTCCGTCCAGGCCTCGTATCCGCCGCGCAGGGCCCAGATCTTGCGGTAGCCGGCAGCGCGCAGGCGCGAGGCGAGCAGCGCGGCCGAGACTTCGTTCGGGCATGCGCAATAGACCACGATGTCGGCGTCGAGCGCGCCCGGATCCAGCGCCGGCAGCGGCTGCTTCAGATCCACGGCCACGGCGCCGGGGATGCGCGCCGCGTCGCGCTGGGCCTCGGGCCGCACGTCGAAGACCAGCGCATCGCGCCCGTCCTGGCGCCACTGCATCAGCTCGTCGACCGACAGCCGCGGAATGACGCGCAGGCTGCGCAGTAGCAGCCGGCGCCGCAGAAAGCGCGCCACGATGTAGAGGGCCAGCACGGCCGCCAGCACCGCCAGTCCCACCGGGCCATAGGTGCCCAGGACGTCCAGCAGGTCGTTGACCACGCTGTGGAAGAGGCCGCCCAGCAGCAGCGCCGAGCCTACCCAGACCAGCGCGCCGGCCAGGTCATAGACGAAGAAGCGGCGATAGGGCGTGCGGGTCAGGCCCGCCATGACGGTGGACAGGGCGCCCGCGCCCGGCAGGAACTTGCACACCAGCAGCGCGCGCACGCCGATGCGCAGGTACAGGCGCTGCGTCTGCCGGATGCACGAGTCCTGCGACAAGGACAGCTTGCAGACCACGCCCAACAGCCGCGACCCGTAGCGCCGCCCGGCCCAATACCAGAGGCTGTCGGCGATGAGGCAGGCGGCCGTGGCGGCCAGCAGGGGCACGATCCATCCGGCCGCGCCCGCCAGCGCGCCGGCCGCGATGATCATGGGGTAGGCGGGCACCGGCAGCCCGGCCTGCTCGATCAGGACGTTGGCGAACACCAGCCACCCGCCGTATTGCTCGAGCAGCAATTGAATGTCTTGCATGGGTCTTCCTGCTTGCCGCGCACGTCGCGGCTCCTGCGCGGAATTTTAGGCGCGCGCCCTCGCGGACGGACCATAGACCCTGCGCCCCGCGCGGCAACAGACTGTTCCCTTGCCATGGACACCGGCGTCATCCCGGCGCAGTGTCCACCTATTGGGACACCGCGCACCACATCGGTGCCACCAATCCCCGCGAGGGTGCCTATAATCCTGCCCGGCCATCAGGTTTCCCCGACTTGTCGCAGGAATGCCCCGTGGCATACAAATTGCTTCGCCAGGACAGGCGGCGAACCCGACCATTCGGACGGGTGCGCCTCCTGGCGCTCCCATCCGATGACCGATCCCACGCCCCCGTTTCCGCACGTTCGCCCCGGCATCATGCCCGCCAGCGGCAGCGGCCTCCTTGCAGCGGGCGGCGCCTCCCCTCATCTCCATTACCTGTCCTTCCCCGCGTAGGAGTCACCTGCATGAAATCCCTTTCCCTTTCTTCCGCTGGCGGCATCGCCCGCCGCGGCCTGCTCAAGCTGGCCGCAGCGGCTGCCGGCGCGCTGATGTTCTCGGGCGCGGCCCTGGCCCAGGCGCCCGCCAAGACCAAGGTCGCGGCCGTCTACACGGTGCCGGTCGAACAGCAATGGGTCTCGCGCATCCACAAGGCGCTGTCGGCCGCCCGCGACCGCGGCGACATCGAGTACACGTTCTCGGAAAACGTCACCAACGCCGACTACGAGCGCGTGCTGCGCCAGTACGCCGAGCAGGGCAACAAGCTGATCGTGGGCGAGGCGTTCGCCGTTGAAGCCGCGGCCCGCAAGGTCGCCAAGGACTATCCGCAGACCGCCTTCCTGATGGGTTCGTCGGGCAAGCCCCAGCAGCCCAACTTCTCGGTGTTCGACAACTACATCCAGGAACCCGCGTACCTGACCGGCATGATCGCCGGCGGCATGAGCAAGACCGGCAAGATCGGCCTGGTCGGCGGCTACCCCATCCCCGAAGTGAACCGCCTGATGCAGGCTTTCATGGAAGGCGCCAAGGAAACGAACCCGAAGGCCGAGTTCACCGTGACCTTCATCGGCTCGTGGTTCGATCCCCCCAAGGCCAAGGAAGCCGCCTTCGCCATGATCGACAAGGGCGCGGACGTGCTGTATGCCGAACGCTTCGGCGTGTCGGACGCCGCCAAGGAACGCGGCAAGCTGGCCATCGGCAACGTGATCGACACCCAGCCGCAGTACCCCGAGACGGTCGTCGCCTCGGCGCTGTGGAGCATGGAACCCACCATCGACGAAGCGCTCAAGCAAGTGAAGGCCGGCACGTTCAAGGCCGCTGACTTCGGCCAGTATTCGCTGATGAAGCACAAGGGCTCGTCGCTCGCGCCGCTGGGCACCTTCGCGCAGAAGATCCCGGCCGACCTGGTCGCCAAGGTCCAGGCCAAGGAAAAGGCCATCCTGGACGGCAGCTTCACCGTGAAGGTCAACGACAAAGAACCCAAGTCCACGGCACGATGAACCAAGCGCCTCTCGCCCTGCAACTGACGGGGATCACCAAACGCTTTGGCAGCCTCACGGCCAACGACGATGTCTCGCTTACGCTCCGGCAGGGCGAAGTGTTGGCCTTGCTGGGCGAGAACGGCGCCGGCAAATCGACCCTGGTGTCGATCCTGTTCGGCCACTACGTGGCCGACGCCGGCCGTATCGACGTCTTCGGCAAGCCCTTGCCCCCCGGCCGCCCCGACGCCGCGCTGGCGGCGGGCGTGGGCATGGTGCACCAGCATTTCACGCTGGCCGACAACCTCACCGTGCTGGACAACATCATGGTGGGCACGGAATCGCTCTGGAAGCTGGCCTCGGGCCGCGGCCAGGCCCGCAAACGCCTGGTTGAACTGGGCCAGCGCTTCGGCCTGGGCGTGGACCCGGACGCGCGCGTGGGCACGCTGTCCGTCGGCGAAAAGCAGCGCGTCGAGATCCTGAAGGCGCTGTACCGCGGCGCCCGCGTGCTGATCCTGGACGAGCCCACCGCGGTGCTGACGCCGCAGGAAGTGCAGGACCTGTTCGCCACGCTGCGCGGCTTTGTCGACGAAGGCCTGGCCGTGATCTTCATTTCGCACAAGCTGGACGAAGTGATGGCCGTGTCGCGCCGCGTCGCCGTGCTGCGGCAGGGCCGGCTGGTGGCCGAGCGCGACACCGCGGACACCAGCCCGGCGGAACTGGCCGAACTGATGGTGGGCCGCAAGGTCGTCATGCCGCGCGCGCAAGCGGCCTCGGCCGCCGAGCAGGCCGCGCCCGTGGTGACCCTGTCCCAGGTGACCGTGCGCGACAGCCGCGACGGCGCGCCCCGGCTCGACAGCCTGGACCTGGTTGTCCACACCCATGAAATCGTGGCCATCGCCGGCGTGGCCGGCAACGGCCAACAGGCGCTGGTGTCGGTGCTGACCGGCCTGCGCCAGCCCTCGGACGGCACGATCCGGCTGGGCCCGGAACACGCCGCCGCGCCGACCACCCCCGCGGGCTGGACCGCCGCGCGCGTGGGCCGCATCCCGGAAGACCGGCACGGCGAAGGCATGATCGGCGACAGCCCCCTGTGGGAAAACGCCATCGTGGAAGACCTGAAGGACAAGCGCTTCGCCCGCCACGGCCTGATCCGCGCCCGCGCGGGCAAGGCGTATGCGGCGTCGCTCGCCAAGCAGTTCGACGTGCGCGCCGCCTCGCTCGACGTGCGCACGCGCAGCCTGTCCGGCGGCAACATGCAGAAACTGATCCTGGGCCGCACGCTGGCGCGAGAGCCGCGCCTCATTGTGGCCGACCAGCCCACCTGGGGCCTGGACATCGGCGCGGTGGCCTACGTGCGCGAGCAGCTGCTGGCGGCGCGCGCGCGCGGCGCGGGCGTGCTGCTGGTGTCCGAAGACCTGGAAGAAATCTTCGCCCTGGCCGACCGCATCGCCGTGCTGTGCGGCGGCAAGCTGGTCGCGATCAAGCCGGTGGCCGACTGGACGCCCGCCACCGTCGGCCTGGCCATGACGGGAACCCGGGCGTGACGGCTCGCACCGTCCTGCCCGGCTTTCTTCACAACTGAGCATCACTCGCATGAAACTGATCCTGGAACGCCGCCCCGAGCCCAGCCGCCTTGCGCTGGCCCTGGCCCCGATCGCGGCCATCCTCTTCACCCTGGCGGTCTGCACGCTGCTGGTGGCCTGGGCCGGCGCCCCCGTCGGCCGCGCCTATGCGCTGTTGTTCGAAGGCGCGTTCGGCACGCGCTTCGCGCTGTCCGAAACGCTGACGCGCGCCACGCCGCTGATGCTGACCGGCCTGGCCTGCGCCGTGGCCTTCCGGGCCCGTTTCTACAACATCGGCGCCGAAGGCCAGCTCTATCTGGGCGCGTTGGCGGCCGTGGCGGTGGGCGGCCTGCATGGCGGCACCGGCTTCGATCTGCCCGTGCCCGTGCTGTTTGCCGGCATGATGCTGGCGGCCGCGCTGGCCGGCGCCTTGCTGCTGCTGATCCCGGCCGTGCTGAAGACACGCCTGGGCGTGGACGAAGTGGTGACCACGCTGCTGGGCAACTTCATCGTGCTGCTGTTCGTGTCCATGATGCTGGACGGCCCGATGAAGGATCCCATGGCCATGGGTTGGCCGCAGTCCGTGGCGCTGAACGGCGACCTGGAGCTGGGCAAGCTGATCGGACGCACCCGCGCCCACACGGGCCTGCTCTGGGCCGCTGGCCTGGCGCTGGGCCTGTGGCTGCTCAACCGCTACACGGTGTTCGGCTTCCAGATGCGCGCGGTGGGCGCCAACGCCCACGCCTCGCGCTTCCTGGGCCTGCCGGTGAACCGCGTGATGCTGGGCACCGCCATGCTGTCGGGCGCGCTGGCGGGCCTGGCCGGCGCCATCGAGGTGGCGGGGCGCACCAGCTACGTCACGCTCGACATGTCGCCGGGCTACGGCTACACGGGCGTGGTGGTCGCCATGCTGGCGGGCCTGCATCCGCTGGGCGTGATCCTGGCCAGCATTTTCGTGGCCGGCATGCTGGTGGGCGCCGACAGCATGAGCCGCGCCATCGCCGTGCCGAACTACATCGCCGACGTCATCGTCGCCACCTCGTTGCTCGCCATGCTGGTCGCGACGCTATTCGCGCAGTACCGCCTGCGCCGCAACAAGGCTTGAGGAGCACGCCATGGAATGGATGGATTTGATGAGTTCCGCGGCCTTCTGGGTCGCCGTGCTGCGCCTGGCCACGCCGCTGATCCTGGGCACGCTGGGCGTGCTGCTGTGCGAACGCGCCGGCGTGCTGAACCTGGGCATCGAAGGCATCATGGTCGCCGGGGCCTTCACGGGCTGGCTGGTCGTCTACCTGGGCGCGCCGCTCTACGTGGGCGTGCTGGCGGCGGCGCTGGCCGGCGCCGCGTTCGGCCTGCTGCACGCGGTGCTGACCGTGCCGCTGGGGCTGTCGCAGCACGTCTCGGGCCTGGGCGTGACCATGCTGGCCACCAGCCTGAGCTACTTCGCTTATCGCGTCACTTTCCCCAGCGTCAACACGCCGCCCACGATCACGCCGTTCGCCGAAATGAAGTTCCTGGACTGCATTCCGCTCATCGGACCCGTGCTGGCCGGACAGACGCCCATGACACTGATCGCGCTGGCCGCGGTGCCCGTGCTTGCGTGGGTGCTGAACCGCACGCCGGTCGGCCTGGCGATCCGCATGGTGGGCGAGAACCCCGCAGCCGCCGAAGGCCAGGGCCTGTCCGTGACGCGCCTGCGCATTGACGCTATCGTGGCCGGATCGGCGCTGATGGGCGTGGCAGGCAGCTTTCTCACGCTGGCGGCGTTCAATGCGTTCTTCTTCAACATGGTCAACGGCCGCGGCTGGGTCTGCGTGGCGCTGGTGGTGTTTGCATCGTGGCGGCCCGGCAAGGCGCTCTTGGGCGCGCTGATCTTCGCCTTCTTCGACGCGTTGCAGCTGCGCCTGCAGCAGGGCGGGGCGGCGCTGCCGGGCCTGCCGGAACTGCCGTACCAGGTCTACCTGATGCTGCCCTATATCCTGTCCATCCTGGCCCTGGTGTTCATGGCGCGCCGCGCCGCCTACCCGCAAGCCTTGATGAAACCGTATCGCAAAGGCGAAAGGTAGAGCCCCCCGAGCGCTACGCGCTTCCCCCAGGGGCGTCGCTACGGACCGGCAGAGCCGGCTCCGTGCGACCCCGATAGGGGGGCACCGGCTCACGCGCCGAGGCAGGGATGCGGCAACTGAAATTTTTGCAAGGAACTCGCATGTTCGACCTGATTCTTAAGAACTGCACGCTGCCCGACGGCCGCAAGAACATCGACATCGGCGTGGCCGAAGGCCGCATCGTGGCCCTGGAGCCGGCGCTGAAGGCCGAGGCCGCGCAGACCGTGGACGCCGCCGGGCAACTGGTGACCTCGCCCTTCGTCGACGCGCACTTCCACATGGACTCCACGCTGTCCTTCGGACTGCCGCGCGTGAACCAGTCGGGCACGCTGCTCGAAGGCATCGCGCTGTGGGGCGAATTGAAGCCGCTGCTGACGCAGGAAGCGCTGGTCGAACGCGCGCTGGCCTATTGCGACTGGGCCGTGGCGCGCGGCCTGCTGGCCATCCGCTCGCACGTGGACGTGTGCGATCCGCGCCTGCTGGCCACCGAAGCGCTGCTGCACGTGCGCGAAAAAGTGAAGCCCTACCTGGACCTGCAGCTCGTCGCCTTTCCGCAGGACGGCGTGCTGCGCGCCCCCGGTGCGCTGGACAACCTGAAGCGCGCGCTGGACATGGGTGTGGACGTGGTGGGCGGCATTCCGCACTTCGAGCGCACCATGCAGGACGGCGCCGAATCCGTGCGCATCCTGTGCGAACTGGCCGCCGAACGCGGCCTGCGCGTGGACATGCATTGCGACGAAAGCGACGACCCGCTGTCACGCCACATCGAGACGCTGGCCTATCACACGCAGCGCCTCGGCTTGCAGGGCCGCGTGACGGGTTCGCACCTGACGTCCATGCACTCGATGGACAACTACTACGTGTCCAAGCTGATCCCCCTGATCCGCGAGGCCGGCGTGTCGGCCATTGCGAACCCGCTGATCAACATCACGCTGCAGGGCCGCCACGACACCTATCCCAAGCGCCGCGGCATGACGCGCGTGCCCGAGCTGATGGCGGCCGGCGTGCCCGTCGCCTTCGGCCACGACTGCGTGATGGACCCCTGGTACAGCCTGGGTTCCGGCGACATGCTGGAAGTCGCGCACATGGGCCTGCATGTGGGCCAGATGACCGGCCAGGACGCCATGCGCGCCTGTTTCGAGGCCGTCACCACCACGCCCGCAAAAATCCTGGGCCTGGACGAGACGGGCCTGGCGGTGGGCAAGCGCGCCGACCTGGTGCTGCTGCAGGCGCGCGACGCGGTCGAGGCGCTGCGCCTGCGCGCCACGCGCCTGATGGTGCTGCGCGCGGGCAAGGTGGTGGCGACCACGCCGCCCGCCACCGCCACGCTGCACCTGCCGGGCCGCCCTGGCGAAGTCAGCTTTCAGACACCGGCCCGCTGACGTACCCGGGCCGCGCGGCGGCTGTCACGATGATCTCCACCAGCATCTCCGGCCCGGCCAGCCTGGCCTCGCAGGTGGCGCGGGTGGGCATCGCGCGGGGCGGCGCCCATTGCGCCCACACCTCGTTCATGCCGGCAAAATCGCGCTCGATGTCCTTGAGCCAGATCTGCACGGACAGCAGCCGGGACTTGTCGGTATTGGCCCGCGCCAGATAGCCGTCGATCTTGTCCAGCACGTCGCGCGTCTGCGCGGCGATGTCGCCCTGTGCCGTCGAGGTCACGCCGGCCACATACACGGTGTCCCCGTGGATCACGATGCGGGACAGGCGTTCGTTGGAATCCATGCGCACGATGTCGTTCATTCGTCTTGCTCCTTGGCGGATGGGCTGCGCGCCTGCGCGGCAGCCGGAAAGCGGTCGATCCGGAATGGCGCGATCGGCAGGTCCGTCGCGCCCGTGGTGATCAGGTCGGCCATGATGCGGCCGACGATGGGGCCCAGCTCAAAGCCGTGCGCCGAAAAACCGAAAGCGTGAAAGGCCATCTCATGCCGGCTGCTGCGCCCGATCACGGGTATCTCGTCGGGCATGGCCGCTTCGATGCCCGCCCACCCGCGATTCACGATCGCATCGCGCATGTGCGGAAAAAGGTCGACCACCGTGCGCGCGCCTTCGGCCAGAGAGCGGAAATCCAGCTCGGTCCATTCGGCGTCGCGGTCGACCCACGCGCGCCGGCCGCCGCCTATCAGCACGGTGCCGTTGGCGCGCTGCTTGAACGATAGCGCGCGGCCGGTGCCCAGCACGACGGGATCCAGAAAGTGGTCCATGCGCAGCGTCACCAGCATCATGGGACTGATGGGCAACAGCGGCACCGGCTCGCCCCATTGCGCGGCGATGCGGTCGGCCCAGGCGCCCGCGCAGTTGAGCACCTGCGGCGCGGTGTACACGCCCGCATCGGTGTCCACGCGCCACTGTCCGTCCCGCCACGCCACGCCCTGCACGCGCACGCCTTCGATAAAGCGCGCGCCAAGGCTCGCGGCCTTCGTGCGAAAGGCGAGGGTCGTGCGGTAGGGGTCGGCGGCGGCGTCCTCGCGCGCGATCAGGCCGCCCTGCACCGTGGGCGCGATGGCCGGGATCAGGTCCAGGAGGTCTTCGCGGCTTATCCACTGCTCGTGCGTGTAGCCATGGTCCGTCATGGTCTGGAGCCGCGCACGCAGCGTCTGCACGTCGGCGGCGTTCTCGGCCACGCGCACCTGCCCGTGCTGCTCGAAGCCGCAGTCGTCGTCCACCAGCTCGCCGATGCGATACCAGAGCTCGCGCGAGGCCAGCGCCAGCGGCACCTCGGCCAGATGGCGGGACAGCGTGCGCACGCCGCCCGCATTCACGCCCGACGCGTGGCGTCCGACGTAGTTCTTCTCGATGACCAGCGCGCGCACGCCGGCGCGCGCCAGGTGCAGCGCGGCGGAACTGCCGTGCAGCCCGCCGCCGATGATGATGACTTCAGCCGCCCGCCCTTGAACGGTCATGGTGTCCATCCGTCATTTCTTCAGGCGGACCACGGCCTGGCGCGATTCGTCGGTCTGCGGCAATGACGCCAGCTCGCCCAGCGTCAGCGGCTTGGTCGGGAAGCGCAGCCGGTAATAGCCCACTTCCTGTGTCGGCACGCCGCGCTCTTCGGCGATGATCTCCGACACCGTCAGCCCGCAGAAGCGGCCCTGGCACGGTCCCATGCCGCAACGCAGGAAGGCCTTCATCTGGTTCGGGCCGCTGCAGCCCAGCTTGACGGTCTCGCGCACCTGCGCGGCGGTCACTTCCTCGCAGCGGCAGACGATGGTGTCGCCGGTTGGCCGCCGGAAGGCCTCGGGCGCCTTGTACAGCGCGTCGAAGAACTCGCGGCCGCGCACGGCCCGCGCCAGCGCATCGCGCGGCGCGGCGGCTTCGCTGTCGCGCTGGCGGGCGTCGATGCGGCCCAGCAGATGCGCGGCCTGCAGGGCGGCCAGCCGGCCGCGGTGTTCGGCCGCCAGCGCGCCGGCGATGCCTGCGCCGTCCCCGGCCATGCCGATGCCGTCCACGGAGGTCGTGCCCCAGTCGTCGACCTGCGGCTCCCAACAGTCCAGCGCCTCGTTCCAGCGATGCGCCGCGCCCACCGCGCGCGACAGGTTCACGTTCGGCACCACGCCCTGGTGCAGCATGAGCTGGTCGGCGGGCAGCGTCTTGGTGACGCCGCCAGCGGTGTAGCGCACGCTTTGCAGCTTGCCGTCGCCCAGCGCCT
Source organism: Achromobacter sp. NFACC18-2 (assembly GCF_900108985.1). NCBI lineage: Bacteria > Pseudomonadati > Pseudomonadota > Betaproteobacteria > Burkholderiales > Alcaligenaceae > Achromobacter > Achromobacter sp. NFACC18-2. The sequence goes on from NZ_FNYM01000002.1 coordinate 441,861, forward strand.
CCAGCGCCGTCACGCCCTTGACGATGGGCACGGCGGCCTTGACCGCGCGCAGCAGCTTGAGGCCCTTGCCCAGGTACGGCGAGCGCAGGAAGCCCCAGACCTTGGGCAGCGCCTGCCCCATGCGCCCGGGCGGCGTGGTTTCAAGCAGCGCGTCGACCTTGACCCCAGCGTTCAGGTATTGCCAGGCCACCAGATACAGCAGCGGGCCGCAACCCGCCAGCACAGTGCGGTCGGACGGCACCACGCCGGAAGACTTCAGCAGGATCTGCGCCGCCCCCGCGGTGATGACGCCCGGCAGCGTCCAACCCGGGATCGGGAAAGGCCGCTCCTGCGCGCCGGTGGCGAGCAGCAGGCGGCGCGCATGCACGATGCGCGCCTCGCCGTTCACCGAGTACGCGACCTCGAAGCCCTCCGCCGGTTCGGGCGCCGTGCGCTGGGCCACCGCCCACACGGTCGCGCCCGGCACGTAGCGCGCGCCGGACTGCTGGAACGGCGGCACCAGCGTCGCGCCATGCCAATAGTCCTCGCCCAGGATGGCCTTGTCGGTCACCGGCGTCGTGGTGATCGCGCGGTAGATCTGACCCCCCGGCGCGGGCTGCTCATCGAGCAGCACCGTGTCCACGCCCAGGTTCGCGGCCAGGGTTGCGGCCGCCAGGCCGGCCGGACCCGCGCCCACCACCAGCAAATCGCATTGCGTCGTGTCGATCATGCCTGCACCTTGCGCGCGCCCAACTGGCGCTCGATCTTCATACCTTCCCGCACGGGCGTCATGCAGCCCTGCTGGTTCGCTTGTCCATCGATGGTGACCAGGCAGTCATAGCAGACGCCCATCATGCAGTACGGGCCGCGCGGCACTTCGTTGACCGCCGTATCGCGACAGGCCTGCACGCCGCCCGCAAACAGCGCCGCCGCCACGCTGTCGCCCTGACGGCACAGCATTTCGGCGCCATTGACCGTAATCCGCACCGGCGCGCCCTGCGCCTGCCGCTGCGCCTCGTCAAGCCGCTTGAACATGAAACCTCCGGGTCGAGAAGGGCGCCATGTCGTCGGCCAGCTGGCCGGCGGCGATCATGGGCGCCAGATTGAGCGCATGCGCGGCGGCAAGCGTCACGCCGCTGTGACAGGTGGCGACGAACGCCCCCGGACACGTTTCGGATTGCTGGTAGATCGGAAAGCCGTCCTGCGACATGACGCGCAGCGCCGCCCAGCTGCGCACCACGCGCACCTCGCGCAGCGCGGGCAGCGTGCGCACGGCGCGATCGGCCAGCGTACCCAGGATGGGCAACCCCACCAGGTTGTCCACATAGCCGGCCTCTTCCTGCGAATCGCCGATCAGCCAGGTGCCTTCATCGGTCTGGCGCAGCGTGGACAAGGGGATCTCCAGCATGCGGCGCGTGCGCTCCAGCACCACGATCTGCCCGCGCTGCGGCCGCACCGGCACGTCCAGGCCGACCTGTTCCCCCAGCTGCTTGTTCGACAGCCCCGAGGCCAGCACCACCTTGTGCGCGCGCACCGTGCCGCCGGGCGTGGCGATCTCGAACACGCCGTCGCGCCGTTTGATGGCCTGCGCCGGACGGCGCGGCAGGTAATCCACAACCCGCTGTGCAAAACTCGTGTGCAGCGCGCGCAGCAGCTTCAGCGGATTGGCGATGCCGTCCACCGGCGTCCACGTCGCGCCGCGCACCTCGGGACCGATGCCGGGCACCAGGTCCGCGACTTCGGCGCGGTCCAGCATCTTCCATTCGTACTGCGCCATGCCGGGCTGCGCCAGCAGCGTGCTCATGAAGCGCGCGCGCGCCTCGACCTCTTCGTCGCTCAAGAGCGCGTGCAGTCCGCCGCGCTGCTCCAGGTGCACGTCCACGCCGGTTTCCGCCAGCAGCTGCGCCGCCAGCGTCGGCCAGCCCTGCGCGGACGTCATCGTCCACACGCCATAGCGCGGCAGGCCCATGCCCTTGCTCTGCACCCACACCAGCCCGAAGTTCCCGCGCGAGGCGCGATAGGCCACGTCGCCCTCGTCCAGCACGGCCACATGGTCCAGCTCGCGCCGCAGCCCGTAGGCCACGGCCGATCCGACCAGGCCGCCGCCGATCACCACCGCATCGTAGATGCCGCGGTGCGCGGGCGCGCGCGGCGCCAGTTCTTTCTCGTCCGTCATTAGCGTCCCTTTCCTACAAACAGCTTTTCCAGGCCGACGACGCGGTCCAGGATGAAAATGGCAATGATCGTCACGTAGATCAGCACCGCCGACACCGCCGTCACCAGCGGATCGATGGTGTCTTCGATGTGCAGGAAGATGCGCACCGGCAGGGTCGTCGTGGATGGCGAGGCGATGAAGATGGACATCGTCAGCTCATCGAAGCTGGTGATGAACGCAATCACCCAGCCGCTCACCACGCCCGGCAGCAGCAGCGGCAGCACCACCCGGCGAAACGCCGTCCAGTTGGACGCGCCCAGCGATTGCGCGGCGCGCTCCAGCGCCGGATCGATGCCCGCCGCGGAAGCCAGCACCAGCCGCAGCGCATAAGGCATGACCAGGATCACGTGCGCCACCACCAGGCCGAAGTACGTGCCCGCCAGGTCCACGGTCGTGAAGAACTTCAGGAAGGCCAGGCCCAGCACGACGTGCGGAATCATCAGCGGCGACAGAAAGAACGCCACGAGGGCCTCGCGGCCACGAAAGCGGTTGCGCGCGATGGCCAGCGCGCTGGGAACTGCGAGCCCGATCGCCAGCGTGGCCGACAGGGTGCCCAGGCCCAGGCTGAACCAGAACGCGTCCACGAAGCGCGGGTTGTCCAGGATGGCGCGGAACCAGCGCAGCGACAGCCCGCCCGAGGGCAGCGAGATGAAGCCTTCGGACGTGAACGCCACCGCGCACACCATCACGATGGGCGCCAGGATGAAGAGAATGAAAAGCGTGTGGAACACAAGGCCAATCGGGCCGTTGCGAAATTGCATGTCAGCCTCCGGCCTGGTTGAACACCGCGCCATAGCGGCGCTCGATGATGCGGTTGGCGGACAGCAGCACCACCACGGTCGCCACCAGCAACACCACCGCCAGCGCCGCGCCCAGCGGCCAGTTCAGCGTGTTCAGGAACTCGTCGTAGGCGGCCGTGGCGACGTTCTTCAGGCGCCGTCCGCCGATGATGGCCGGCGTGGCGAACGAACTGGCCGCCATCGCGAACACCATGATCGCGCCGGACAGGATGCCCGGCATCACCTGCGGCACGATCACGCGACGGATCACGGTGAACTGACTGGCGCCCAGCGACAGCGCCGCCGCCTCGGTGGCCGGATTGATCCGCTGCAGCGAGGCCCACACCGAGATCACCATGAAGGGCACCAGCACATGCGTCAGCGCGATGGCCACGCCCAGATTGCTGTACATCAGGTCGATCGGCGTGGAGATGATCCCGATGCCCATCAGCGCCTTGTTGATGAGGCCGGTGGACCCGAACAGCAGCGCCCATCCCAGCGTACGCACCACGACCGAAATCAGCAGCGGGCCCAGCACGACCATCAGGAAGAGCCCCTTCCAGGGATTGGCCATGCGCGACAGCACATAGGCTTCGGCCGTGCCCAGCACCAGGCAGGCCAGTGTCACGGCCGCCGCCACGCCGAAGGTGCGCGCGTAGATCTCGTAGTAGTAGCCGTCCGAGAAAATCTCGATGTAGTTCTTCCAGGTAAAGGTGGCCTGCATGCCGCCATAGAACTGGAAGTCGAAGAAGCTGATCAGGAACACCAGCGCCATCGGCACCACGAGGAACGTGGCATACACCGCCAGCGCCGGGGCGCTCAGCACCCACGGGTTGGTGCGGGCGGTCATGACGCGCGGCCTTGCGGCGCGCCGGCCGGGTTGACTTCGCACATGTCCTGCGCGCGCCAGCGCAGATGCACCGGCTCGCCTTCGGCGGGCACCGGCACGCCGTCGTTCTGGCGAATCACCATGACCTCGCCCACCGACGTTTCCACCTGGCACAGCCAGTGGTTGCCCTGGAACACGCGCGTCTTCATGCGGCCGGGCAGGGCACAGGCGGCCGGCTCCGAGAACAGGATCTTCTCGGGCCGCACGATGACCGCGCCCTGCGGCACGGGCGCGCCCTCCATGGCGACATGGGCCTCACCGATGCGCGCCCGGGTCTGTCCTTCGTATTGCTCGGCCTGCGGCGTGAACACATTGGCCTTGCCCAGAAAGCCGCCCACGAAATGGCTGGCCGGGCCTTCGTATGCCGCGAAGGGTTCAGCCACCTGCTCGACGCGGCCCTGGTTCATCACCACGATGCGGTCCGACAGCGCCAGCGCCTCGGACTGGTCGTGCGTGACCAGGATGGTGGTGGTGCCGACGGTGCGCTGGATGCTGCGCAGTTCAAGCTGCATTTCCTCGCGCAGCTTGGCGTCCAGGTTGGAGAGCGGTTCGTCCAGCAGCAGCACGCTGGGCCGGATGACCAGCGCGCGGGCCAGCGCCACGCGCTGCTGCTGTCCGCCGGACATGCGAGCGGGATGCCGGTCGGCCAGGTGCGACAGGCCCACGAGCTTGAGCGCATCCGCCACGCGGGCCTCGCGCTCGTCCTTTTTCACCCGCTGCATTTCCAGGCCGAAGGACACGTTCTCGGCCGCCGTCATGTGCGGAAACAGCGCATAGTTCTGGAACACCATGCCCAGCCCGCGCTTGTTGGCGGGCACCTTGCTGACGTCCTTGCCGTTCAGCACGATGCGGCCGCCGCTGGGTTCGACGAACCCCGCGATCATCTGCAGGGTGGTGGTCTTGCCGCAGCCCGACGGCCCCAGCAGGGAAATGAACTCGCCCTGCCTGACCGACAGGCTCAGGTTCTCGACGGCGGTGGTCTCGCCGTAGCGCTTGCTCAGGCGGTCCAGCACAAGATAAGTCATGAATGCTCCCGGTGGCGGCGCGCGCGCCGCCCGTATGCGCAGGCGGTCAGCGCTCGATTTCCCGCGTCCAGCGCTTGTTCCAGTCGTCCCGGTTCTGGTTGACGGTGTCCCAGTCGATCACGATGAGGTCGGCGGCGCGCTTGCCGATGGGCAGCGGCACGCGCGGATCGTCCGTGACCTTGGCCTTCTTGTTGACCGGGCCGTAGCCGTACGCGGACGCCAGCTTTTCCTGGACTTCGGGCGACACCAGGTATTCGACGAAGGCCTGGGCCTTGGGATTGACGTTGGGCTTGGCGACGGGACACACCGACGAGAGCAGCGCGTAGGCGCCTTCCTGCGGATACACGAAGCCCACCGGGAAGCCGGTGTCGGCAAAGGCCTTGACGCGGCCGCTGCCCCAGACCGCGATGGTGGCCTGGCCGCTGGAGAACAGTTCGGTCATCTTGCCGGGCGACGGTTCATAGACCAGCACGTTGGGGCCGACCTCGTTCTTGAACGTGGCGAAACCCGGGTCGATCTTCTTTTCACCGCCGCCGCCTTCGCGGGCGTATTCCACCAGCGTGTGCAGGCCGTAGGTGTTGTTCAGGGGCGGAATGACGAGCTGCTTTTTGTACTTGGGGTCCTTCAGGTCCTTCCACGAGGTGGGCGGCGCCCACTTCTTTTCTTCGAAGGCCTTTTTGTTGTACATGATGCCCGTGGCGACGATGCCGATGGCGACGGCCTTGTCGTCCTTGTAGCGCGCCGTGGTGTAGATGTCGTCGGCGGGCAGGTTCTTGATGGGCTCGCAAAAGCCCAGCGCAATGGCCTGGTACATGGGACCGTCGTCGATGATGGCGACGTCGATCTGCTGGTTGCTCTTTTGCGCCTGCAGGCGCGCCACCGTGTTGGTGGAATTGCCGGCCACATAATCCAGCTCGACTCCATGCTGCTTGGCGAAGGGCGGGAAGATTTCCTTGCGCATGATGTCTTCGAACGAGCCGCCGTAGCCGGCCACCACCAGTTTCTGCTGCGCCTGTGCATTGGCGCCCAGCCCGACGGCCACCGCCGCCGCTGCGAGCACTGCAAATACCTTGCTCATGAGAACCCCCGAATATTGGAAGAGAACTGCAAGAACTACCTGATTTGTTGCCCGGCAACCTCATGTCCGCCGTACAATTTGTCCGTACATGAATGTCCGGACAAATAATGGATCCAGCAAGACTGCCTTGTCAATCGGTTATTGTCCGGACAAACCCTATAAAACCAATCTAGGAGCCAACCTCATGACCCGATCCTCCGAGCGCGCCGCCAGCCCAGGCGGGGAGCGGGAAGCGCGCGGCCGGCCCGGCGCGGCGCGCCCTGCAGCCGACGCGGGCGGCCCGCGCTACAAGAGCATTTATCAGACGCTTTCCCAGGACATAAGCGCCGGGCGCTATCCCGTCATGACCCTGCTTCCCACCGAGCACGAGCTGTGCGAACAGTTCGGCGCCAGCCGCCACACCATCCGCGAAGCCATCCGCATGCTGACGGTGGCGGGCGTGGTGTCGCGCCGCCCCGGCGTGGGCACGCGCGTGGAAACGGCGCGCGCGACCACGCGTTTCACGCAGCGCATCTCGCAGTTTCCCGACCTGCTGCAGTACGCGCGCAATGCGGCGCTGCTGGTGCAGGACGTGCGCACCGTCAAGCTCACCAAGCGGCTCGCGGAAACGCTGGGCTGCGAGGCCGGCCAGCCCTGGCTGCACATCAACTCCATCAAGACCCTCGACGATCCCGACACGGCCGCGGCCTGCACGCTGATCTATGCGGATCCGGCGCATTCGGACGTGCGGGTGGAAGTGAAGTCGCGGATATCGCTGCTGCGCCTGATCGAAGACCATTTCGGCGACCGCATCACCGAGGTGAACCAGGAGTTCTCGGCCACGCCCATCGGCGCGGCCATGGCAAGGCAACTCCAGGTCGACGCCGGCACCGCGGGCTTTGTCATCACGCGCCGGTACTACGGCGACGGCGGCGTGCTGCTGCTTGCCACCATCACCACGTTCCCGCACGACAAGATGAAGTACTCGATGACGCTCAACGTCAGTTGATGCGTGCGGCGCTTTACGCGGACAGGCCATAGTCCGCACGCGCCGCCTCAGCGCTGATCTTGCCGTCCGCCAGGTCCTGTTCCACGCGCGCCCGCGGCCGCGCCGACGGCGCGCCATAGCCGCCACCGCCTGGCGTTTCGATCCGCACGCTTTCGCCGGGCTCCAGCGCAATGTTCGCGGTCTTGGAGAACAGCTCCTGCGCCCGGGGTGTGCCGAAGTTGCGAATCAGGCGCGCACGGCGCCCGTCGCCGCCCCCGTCCACGCCGGCCGCCACGCCCACCGTATGGCTGTCCGACCGCGCCGAAAACACGATGCCCGGCCCCACCGCGCGGATCTGCTTGGCGATCGCCATGCCGCCGCGTGTGCGGCCCGCGCCGCCCGAGTCCTGGATCATCGCGTACTCGTCCATCAGCAGCGGATACTCGTTCTCCAGCGCCTCCACCGGCAGGTTGGACGTGTTGGTCATGTGCACGTGCACGGCGTCCATACCGTCCGCGTCGAAGCGCGCGCCCGCGCCACCGCCCAGCGTTTCCAGGTACACGAAATGCCCGGCGCGCTCGCGCCAGCGGCCCGAAAACACGATGGCGGGGCAGCAGTCATTGCTGGACGCCATGGTCCGTTCCGGCGGCAGCAGGCCGCGGAACGCGCCAAAAATCGCGCCCGCCACCTTCTGCGCGGTGATGGAGCGCGCGCCCACCGCAGCTGGGTGCTCGGGATTGGTGATGGTGCCCACCGGGGCCGACAGGGTGATGGGATCGAACAGACCCGCATTGGGCGCCAGGTCCGGGTCCAGCAGCGCCTTCACGGCGTAGTACACGCAGGCGCGCAGCGCGTTGATCGGCAGGTTCATCGCGCCGCGCGCCTGCTTGCCCGACCCCGCGAAATCGAAGTGCAGGTTGTCCGCGCTGACGGTAAGCGTCACCTGGATCGGCACCGGGTCGCCGCCCATGCCGTCGTCGTCCAGATCGCTGCGGAAGGTATAGCTGCCGGCACGCAGCTCGGCGATGCGGTTCAGCAGGCGGCGCCGCGTGTACGCGATCACGTCGTCCACCGAGCGCAGCACCGCGTCCAGCCCCATCTGCCGTATCAGCCCCTGCACCGCGGCCACGCCGCGGCGGTTGGTGGCCATCTGCACGCGCAGGTCGAGCACGCGCTCCTCCGGGTCGCGGGTGTTGGCGCAGATGAGCCGCAGCAGGTCTTCGTCGGTTTCGCCCGCGCGGGCGATGCGGCAGGCCGGGATGCGGATGCCTTCCTCGAAGATGGATTTCAGGCCGCCGGCGATCGACCCGGGCACGGCGCCGCCCACGTCGGAGTGGTGCGCGATATTGGCCGCGAAAAAGCGCAGCACGCCGTCCCAGAACACCGGCGTGACGATGTTGATGTCGGGCAGGTGGCTGCCGTCGGCCAGGTAGGGATCGTTGCAGATGAACACGTCGCCGTCGCGGATGCCGCCGACCGGGAACGTACGCAAGATGGCGCGCATGGCGCCGTCCAGCGAGCCCAGGTGCAGCGGGATCTGCGTGCCCTGGGCGACAAGCCGTCCGGCCGCGTCGAAGAGCGCCACCGAGCAGTCCTTGCGCTCTTTGATGTTGGTCGAGAACGACGCGCGCACCAGGGTGTTGTTCATGTCCTCGGTAATGGACAGCAGGCGATTGCAGAACACCTCCATGCCGATCGGGTCGGCCAGGGTGGGCGCCGCGTCCTGCTCGCCGGATGGGATGGGATCAGGCTGGGTCATGCGAGCCTCCTTGCAGGCGGATGATCAGGTTGCCGTATTCGTCGACGCTGGCCGCGTGGCCCACGCCCACCACTGTGGTGGAGCTCATTTCCTCGAGCAGTGCCGGCCCCGTGAAGCGCGCGCCAGTGGGTACGCGATCGCGGTCGTAGACGGGGGTGTCGAGCCAGCCATGGGCCGGGCCGAAGTACGCCTTGCGCCGGCCCAGCGCCGCGTCCTGCAGCGTGCCGCCCACGTGGCGCGGCGCGAGCGGCGCCTTGACCACCTGGCCCACGGCCTGCATGCGGCAGTTGATGATCTGGACCTTGCGGTCGTCCACCGTGTAGCCGTACTCGCGCTCGTGGGCTTGGGCAAAGGCCCGTGCGAATGCCTCGTAGCCGCCCTCGCCGGTGTCGGCCAGGCTGACCTGCACTTCGAAGTTCTGGCCCTCGTAGCGCGCATCGATCGCGCTCTGGCACACGCGCAGCGCCGGGTCGACCCGCTCGGCCGCCAGCCAGTCCTGCGCCTGCTTGCGCAGGCCGTCGAAAATGGCCGTGATGGCGGGCCAGGTGTCCGCGCCGGCCAGCGCGATCTCGCTCTGCACGAAGTCGAACGAGATGTCGCTCAGCAGGATGCCGCGCGCGCACATCGTGCCGGGCTCCTGCGGCACGATGACAACGGGAATGCCGCATTCCTCGGCCACTTCCACGGCGTGCAGCGGACCCGCACCGCCGTAGGCGTAAAGCGCAAAGCGCGACAGGTCGTAGCCGCGCTCGGTGGATACCGCGCGGATCGCGCGGCTCATATTGGCCGCCGCGATGCGCAGGATGCCTTCGGCGGCCGCTTCCATGTCCAGGCCCAGCGGTTCGGCGACGCGGCTGCGGATGACCTCGCGCGCCGCGTCCGCGTACACCGGCATGCGGCCGTTCAGAAGCGCCACGGGATTGAGCCGCTGCAGCGCGATCTCGGCATCGGTGATGGTGGGCTCTTGCCCGCCACGGCCGTATCCCACGGGCCCGGGCACCGCGCCCGCGCTGTGCGGCCCCACCTTGAGCGCGCCGGCGTCATCCAGCCAGGCGATGCTGCCGCCGCCGGCGCCGATGACATGGATGTCGACCATCGGCGTCTTGACCGGGTAGCCGGCGACGTGGCGGTGCGAGGTGAAGAGCGGGCGGCCTTCGCACACCAGCGATACGTCGGTGCTGGTGCCGCCGACGTCGAACGTCACCAGGTTCAGGCTGCCGATGGCGCGTCCCACCGCGGCCGCGCCGACCACGCCGGCGGCGGGGCCGGACAGGCAGGTGCGGACAGGATACTGGCGCACGGTGGCAATCGACATCAGTCCGCCATTCGAATGGATGGTGTGCGGCTCGTGGCCGATGTCCAGCTCGCGCACGCGCTGCAGGAAGCGCTCCAGGTAGCGCGCCATCTTCGGCCCCACCGCGGCGTTGAGCACGGTGGTGGACAGGCGTTCGTATTCGCGGAATTCGGGCAGGACTTCGGAGGACTGGCTGATGTAGGCGCCCGGCATTTCCTCGGCCACGATCCGCGCCGCGATGCGTTCGTGCGCGGGGTTGCGGTAGGCATGCAGGAAGCAGATCGTGACGGCCTCGATGCCGGCCTGCGCAAAGCGGCGCGCGGCGTCGCGCACCTGCGCTTCATCGAGCGCGGTCAGCACCTCGCCCGCGGCGTTCACGCGTTCGTCGACTTCGGCGCGGAATTCGCGCGGCACGGCCACGGGAGGCTTGCCGACGCTGTAGTCGTAGAGGTGCGGCCGCGTCTGGCGGCCGATCTCCAGCACGTCGCGAAAGCCGCGCGTGGTGATCAGGCCGACGCGCGCGCCCTTGCGTTCGATGATGAGGTTGGTCGCCACGGTGGTGCCGTGGCCGACGTGCGACACCTGCGAGGGCGCGACGCCGTGGTCCGCCAGCATCTGCCCGATGCCGGTGGCGATGGCCTCGGAGGGATCGTGCGGCGTGGAAGGCACTTTGTGAAAGTGCACCTCGCCGGCGTCCTCGTCGATCATCGTGAAATCGGTAAACGTGCCTCCGACGTCTATCCCTATGCGATACATATCGTTTGTTCCCGGAAAGAAGGGTCTTGCATTGCCGCGCACGCCCGCCGCGCGGCAACAGGACTCCCGGCCGCCGCGCGCGCGGGCGGGCCCGATGCCGTGGCGCCTGCCCACGGCCGCGCGCGGTGCTGGGAGGGGTCAGTCCAGATGGATGCCGGCCTTTTTCACGACCTGGCACCACTTGCTGATTTCGTCTTTGATCATCGTGCCGAACGCCGGCCCGGACACGTCCGAGACCTGGGCGCCCTGCTGTTCCAGATAGGTCTTCATGGCGGGCGCGTGCAGGGTCTGCACCAGGCTGTCGGTCAGCTTGGCGCGGACCGCCTCGGGCATGTTGGCGGGGGCCAGCATGCCGAACCACACCATGGCCTCGTAGCCCGGATAGCCCGATTCAGCGACGGTGGGCACGTCCGGCAGCATGGGCGAGCGCTGCGGCGAGGTCACGGCCAGCGCCTTGATCTTGCCGTCCTTGATGTACGGGTTCGATGTCATCACCACGTCCATCATCATGTTGACCTGTCCACCGACCAGGTCGATGAGCGCGGGACCCGAGCCCCGGTAGGGCACGTGCACCATGGACACGCCGGCGGTGGACTTGAAGAGTTCGGCCGCGAGGTGGTTGGAAGTGCCCTGGCCGTTGGATGCGAAGGAGTATTTTTCGGGCTGTTTTTTCAGCAGGGCCACGAATTCCTGCAGGTTGCTCGCCGGCACGGACGGGTTGACCGACATGACGTTGGGGATGGTGGCCACCACCGTCAACGGCGTGAAGTCCTTGACGGCGTCGTAGGGCAGTTTGGAATAGACGCATGGCGCGCTGCCGTGCGTGCTGACCGATCCCATCAGGATGGTGTAGCCGTCGGCGGGCTGGCGCGCCACGAATTCGGTGCCGACGGTGCCGCCCGCGCCGGGCCGGTTTTCAACGATGACGTTGGCGCCCAGGCGCTGGCCCAGTCCTTCGGCGATCTTGCGCGCCACCAGGTCGGTGGAGCCGCCGGCCGCGAACGGCACGACGATGCGGATCACTTTGTCCGGCCAGGCGGCGCTGGCCGATCCGGCTGCCGCAAAGAGCGCGACGCCGGCGGCGATGCGACGGCAACTGCGTAGTAGCCCTGTTTTCATGGCTTGGTTTCCCCTTGTTGATAGAACTTCCTTGTGGCCGGATCATGCGTGTCCAACCTTGGTTCGCTGCAACAACGAGGTCATGCTAGGCCTGCCTCGGCGATGACAGCAGTCCTACAGGTTTATATTGGTATAGATGCCATTTATGGGCGTGCGGCGATGAAGAATCCGGACCTGAATCTGCTCCTGCATTTCGATGCGCTGATGGCGTGCCGCAATGTCTCGCGCGCGGCGGAGGCGCTGAACATCAGCCAACCCGCGATGAGCGCGGCGATGAACCGGCTGCGCGGGTTGTTCGGCGATCCGCTGCTGGTGCGCGAAGGCGGGGCGTGGCAGCCCACGCTGCGCGCGCTGGAGCTGCACCAGCAGTTCAAGCCGCTGCTTGAAGGCTGGCATCGCGCGACCCGCACACGCGAGGCGTTCGATCCGGCGCATTCGTCGCGCACGCTGTCGCTCTATGCCACCGATTATGTGCAGTACACGCTGCTGCCCAAGCTGATTCCGCGACTGGCGGTGGACGCACCGCATTTCCAGTTGCAGATCGTGCCGGCGCGGCCGCAGCACGGGTTGAGCATGCTGGACACGAATCACGTGGAGCTGATCGCGGGCTATTTTCCCGATCCGGCGCCGGACCTGCGCACGCGCTTTCTGTACCAGGAGCCGGCGGTTTGCATCGTGCGCGAAGGGCATCCGTGCCTGCGCAAGCGCTGGAATCTGGATGCCTATCTGCGTTACGGGCACCTGGACCTGGCCGCGCACACGCGCTACTTCAGCACCGCGATCGACCGCATTCTGATGGGGCAGAACCGCAGCCGCAAGATCGTGGCGACGCTGTCGAGCTATCTGGTGTGTCCGTTCATCGTGGAGGGCTCGGACCTGATCGCGACGATGCCGGTGAGCATTGCGAAAGCGATGTCGGGCAGCGCGCGCATCGTGACACAGAAGGTGCCGTTGACGCTGCCGCCGATCGCGGTGTCGCTGTACTGGCATGAACGCTACCAGGACGATCCCGCGCACGCCTGGCTGCGGCAGTATCTGGCCGGCGTGCTGGGATAGCGGGCGGGTTGGCTGATTTGCGCTGCCGGGTGGTCGCTCGCTACTTGAGCGGCAGGCAGATGCGGGTCTGCAGCTGGGCCGGCGGGGTGGTGCGCGGGTCGTTCAAGTATTGCTCGAACATGGGGAAGTCGGCCGGGGCCTGGCCGCTGGCGGGCAGCCATTCCGAGAACAACCAGTCGTAGGGCTTTTTCATTTCGTTGTAGGGGCCGGTGTAGGTGAGGATGGCGCAGCGGCCGGCGGGGATTTCGAAGCGTTCGAGCTCCTGGCCGAGGTCGGCGTCGGGCGCGACGGGCATGCCGGCCAGGGACCGCAGCTGGCTTTCCGGGACCTGCTCGGGATCGTCGAAATAGATGCCGAAACCGGTGGTGTCGGGTGTGGCGATGCCTTGGCCGATGGCGAGCATGAAGGCTCTTGAGAAGACGGGGCCGATGTCCTGGTAGCTGCCGCGATGGGTCAGGACGGCGAGGGTGGCGCCGGGGAAGTTTTCGATGACGACAGGGTACATGGCTGACTCCTTGGTGGTGGAAGGTTGGGAGCGGGCGGCGCGATACCGGCCTGGCGAGATGCCGAACACTGCGCCGAAAGCCCGGTTGAACGCGGCGTCGGATTCATAGCCGGCGCGTTGCGCAACGTCCCGTAGTGCCGTCTGCGTGCCGGCCAGGGCCACGGCCGCGCGATGCATGCGGATGCGCTGGACGGTGGCGTTGACCGTTTCTCCCATCATGGCGCGGTAGACGCGGTGGAAGTGGTACGGCGACAGGCAGGCCAGGTCGGCGAGCCGGTGCAGGTCGGGATCGGCGTCGGGGTTGGCGGCGAGCCAGCGCAGGACCGGGTCCAGGCGTTGGGCGTAGAGGGATCGCGTTGCGGGCTTCATGCTTGCTCCTTGGAGGGCAATGTAGCTTTTGTCTGTTTGCAGATTTTGCGGTTTTTGTTGGGTGTTTGGGTGGGGTTTTTCTTGGCTTGGGGGGTTGGGTTCTTTAGGCGCACGGCGCGGCGGCGGCCTCGGGGCGCGGGGCTACGATTGCGGTCCGGAGCCTTCGCTCCGGACTGCCCCGTCGTCAACCTCGTACGCCTTCGGCTCCCTTCGGTTTCCCTCGGGCGCATCTACACGCCCCGCACCCCGAGGCCGCCGCCGCACCGTGCTCTGGTGGATCGGGTCTGCGCATTGCTGGGGCGGGTGGGGTGCTTGGCGTTTTTGCAGGCGGTGGCGGAAGGGGGAGGTCTTGCGGGGCCCGCTTCACTGCGGCCGCGCGGGCGGCCTGGTGAAGCTTACGCGGTGTCTTGCGTCTGGCGATGACGCTTCGCGCTTGCGGGGGTGTCAGTAGCCGCGTTGCGCGTCGTAGATGTTGGGGAGGGGTTCTCCGCGCTCATTGGCTGCGATCAGCAGGGCCGTGTGACGCGCGCGTTCCTTGCGGTCGGGGATCGCGGCGCAGTGGGGGGTGATGGTGATGCGGGGGTGCGTCCACAGTGGGGAGTCTTTGTGCAGCGGTTCCTGCTCGAAGACGTCCAGGACGGCTTGGTCCAGGTGGCCGCTGTCCAGCGCGTCCAGGATGTCCTGCGTGACCATGTGCGAACCGCGGCCGGCGTTGATGAGGCTGGCGCCCTTGGGCAGTTGGGACAGCGTGGCGCGGTTGAGGATGCCGCGGGTGGCGTCGGTGGCGGGGAGCAGGCACACGAGGAGATCGGTGCTGGCGAGGAAGTCGCCGAGCTGTTCCTGGCCCGCGTACGAGGGCATGCCCGGCAGCGTGCTGGCGCCGCGGGACCAGCCGCTGACGGGAAAGCCGACGCGCGACAGGAGTTGGGCTGATGCGACGCCCAGGTGGCCCAGGCCCATGATGCCGACGCGCACGTCGGCGGCAACGCGCAGGGAGTCGAAGATTTCCCAGTGGCTGCGCGACTGGTTGTCGACGATGGTCTTGACGTTGCGCGTGATCATGAGGGCGCTGGTCAGCACGAACTCCGCCATTTCCGTCTGCGTGCGGGCGGTGACCATGCGCGCGATGGGCAGGTGCCGGGGCAGCGCGGGGTCGGCGAGGATGTGGTCGACGCCGGCGCCGGCGCTGATGATGAGCTTGAGGTTCTGGAAGGTGGCGAGTCGGCCTGCGTCGGGGGCCCAGACGAGAGCGTAGTCGATGCTGGCGGGGTCGGCGTCTTCGTGCCAGCCCACGACCTCCAGTTCCGGCGCAAAGGCGCGGAACTGCGCGCGCCATTCGTCGATCGCGTGGGGGCCGCCGGAGTTGATGATGAGCCGCATGCGGGTCCTTGCAAGGGTGCGGGCGCGTTCGCCCTGGCGGTGACGCGGACGGCGCGCCTGCGGGTTGTCCACAGGCGCACCGTCCGCGCGGTCGTCAACGTTCGACCGTGCGGTTCCAGCGGGCGTTGAAGGCCGGCCGGGCCGCGTTGATCTGGTCCCAGTCCAGGATCTTGGCGTTCGCCATGTAGCCTTGGAAACGCTTGAGGGTGTCGGCGTTGTTGGCGGGCGCCTGGACGTTCTTGTTGGACGGGAAGTGTCCGCCCATTTCCAGGGCCTTGGCCTGGGCCTTGGCGGACAGCAGGTACAGCGCGAGTTTCTGCGCCAGCTCCGGCTCGCTGTTCTTGGCGATGACGCATTCGCCGACCATCAGGATGACGGAGCCTTCCTTGGGCTGGGCGTATTCCACCGGGATGTCGCGCTTTTTGAGGCGCGCGATGGCGGTGGGGGTGAGCGGGAAGATCGCGGCTTCGTCGGACTGGATCATTTCCGCCAGCTTGGCGGAGTTGGGAATGTATTCCAGCACGTTGGGGCCGATGGTGGAGGGCCACTTCTTGAAGCCGGGATCGTAGTTCTGGTCGTTGCCGCCTTCGATGCGGTTGAACATCAGGAAGCCGTGCAGGCCGAAGGTGCTGCCCGACGCGGACTGGAACACGACCTTGCCCTTGTATTTGGGGTCCGCCAGGTCCAGCCATGAGGTGGGCGGCGCCCAGCCGTTCTTCTGGAAGAGGCGCGTGTTGTAGCCCAGGCCGGTCATGCCGATGTCGATGCCCGCGGCCATGCGGTCTTTCATCAGGGCGGTGGGGTACAGCTCTTTGAGGACGGGGTCGTCATTGAGCTGCGCGCACAGGCCCATGGAGATCGCGCGGGCCATGATGCCGTCGTCCAGGAACATGACGTGCATCTGCGGATTGTCTTTGTAGGCCTGCGCCTTGGCCAGCACGTCGGTCGAGGTGCCGGGCACCACGACGATCTTCACGTTGTTGGCTTTTTCGAAGTCCGGGAACACGTGCTGCGTGAAGGCGCGTTCCATGTCGCCGCCGTTCATGCCGACGTACAGCGTCTTCTGTTGCGCCATGGCCCCGGCAGACAGCAATGCCAGCACCGCCGCGCCCAACAGCCGCTTCCCCTTGGTCAGGCGCAGCGCGCCCTGTTTCTTATGCATCATGGTGACTCCAGCGTTTGCTCACGAACACTCTCAGGCCGGTCTGCGGCGCCGTGAGCGGCGGACGCGTACCGTTCAATGCGGAAGGCATCGATAGGAATGGAGGATCGGCCGTGCACGACCAGCTCGGACAGCACTTCGCCCACGGCGGGGCCGATCTGAAAGCCCGCGCCGGACAGGCCGAAGGCATGGAAGAGGCCCGGCACGGTGGCGCTCGGGCCCAGTACGGGATTGTGGTCGGGCATGTTGCCTTCGACGCCGGTCCAGAAGCGGATGACCTGGGCGCCGCGCAGCGCCGGCAGCAGCTTGGCGGCGTTGGCCATCAGCGCGCCCAGATTGGCGCGCCCCGGGCGGGCGTAGTCGGGGTCCACCGAGACCCCGCGGCCGCCGCCGATGACGCAGTTGCCGCGCGCGACCTGGCGCGCGTAGATGCCGCCGCCCTGCATGCCCAGGCTCACGTCCATGAATACCGGCAGGGGCTCGGTCACCATCATCAAGGGATGGATGGCGGTCTCCGGGACGGCTTCGCCAAAGCTTTCGGCGAAGCGCCCGGCCCAGGCCCCCGCGCAATTGAGCAGGAAGCGCGAGCGCACTTCGAGCGCGTCGCCGGCCCGCACGATGAAGCGCGAACCGTCGTGCACGGCCGAGGTGACGCGCACGCCTTCGCGCACGTCGGCGCCCAGCGCGCGGGCCGCGCGCGCGAAGGCCGGCGATACGAGGCGCGGATTGGCGTGACCGTCTTCGGGACAGAAAGACCCGCCCACCACGTCCTGCCCCAGCCAGCCGAAGCGCCGCGCCAGCGCGCGGCGGTCCAGGAGTTCAAGGTCCATTCCGAAGCCGCGCGTGCTGTCGCGATACGCGTGCAGCAGCGCCAGGTCCGATTCAGAGCAGGCCAGCTTGAGGTGGCCGGAGCGCACGTACTCGCCGTCGCTGCCGATCAGTTCGGGCAGCTTGCCCCACAGTTCGTGGGCGCGCCGCGCCAGCGGCATCTGTTCCAGTCCGCGGCCCTGGCGGCGCACGCCGCCGTAGTTCACGCCGCTGGCCTTGGCGCCGCACAGCGCGGCCTCCAGCAGCACCACGGGCACGCCCTGGCGCCGCAGGAAGAGCGCGGCGCTGCCGCCGACGATGCCGCCGCCGATGATGGTCACTTCGGTGTCGATGCGCTGCATCATGCCGCCTTCTTCCCGGGTCGTTCGAGGCACACCACGCTGACGGGGATGGGCTTGACCGGCGGCTGGTTGCGCAGGCGGCCGACCGCCTGCGGCGCGCAGCCCGCGGCATGCGCCAGGACCTCGGCCCCCGCGACGCCGCACATGCGGCCCTGGCAACGGCCCATGCCCACGCGCGTCAGCGCCTTCAGGCGGTTCACTTCGCGCACGCCGTTCTCCCGCACGGCCTGGCGGATGGTGCCGGCGGTGACTTCCTCGCAACGGCATACGACCGTGTCGTCGGCGATGGCCGCGGCCCAGTCCTGCGGAAACGGGAAGGCGCGTTCCAGCGCGTCGCGCACGCGGCCGTTCGCCGCAAGGCGGGCTTCCAGCGCCCGCGCGCGCCGCGTGTCGTGCGGATGCCCCGTGTCTTCCAGCAGCGCAAGGGCCGCGCGTTCGCCCGCGAGTTCGGCCGCGTCGGCGCCGCCGATGGCCGCGCCGTCTCCGGCCACATAGACGCCGGCCACGCTGCTGCGGCCGGCGGCGTCGCGGCGCGGCACCCAGTTGCGGTCGCGCTCGTCGTAGGCGAATTCGCAGCCGACCAGGCTGGCGAGTTGCGTTTCGGATCGCAGCGACAGGCCGAAGCCGACCGCGTCGCATTCCACCGTATGCGTGCGACCGCCCTGGCGATACGCAAGGCCCGAGACGCGGTCCTTGCCTGTCACCGCGACGGGACGCACGCCGCTGCGCAGCGGCACGCCGTGCGCGCGCAGCCATGCCATGTAGTAGAGGCCCTTGGCCAGCAGCGCGGGCGCGCGCAGCATGCCCGGCAGCGCGGCCGCGCGGTCGGCAAGGCGCGACGTGTCCAGCACCGCCGCGACCTTCGCGCCTGCCTTGGCGTACTGGTAGGCCACCAGATAAAGCAGCGGTCCGGTGCCCATGAACGCGACGCGCTCGCCGATGGCGCATCCCTGGTGCTTGAGCGCAACCTGCGATCCGCCCAGCGTGTAGACGCCCGGCGTCAGCCAGCCGGGAAACGGCAGCACGCGGTCGGTGGCGCCGGTGGCAAGAATCAGGTGGGTGTAGGGCACCGAGGTGCTGACCCCATCGCGCAGCACGTCCAGCGTCTTGCCTTCGGCATTCCACACCAGGCACCCGGGACGGTATTCCACCTGGGCCTGCAGCGCGTCCATGACCCGGTGCACGGCGTCGGCCTTGCGGTGCTCGAAACCGTAGAGCGCGGATTTGGGCCGTTTGAAGCCGGGCGGCGGCTGCCGGTAGATCTGGCCGCCGGGCCGCAGCCCTTCGTCCAGGATCACGGGGCGCAGGCCCTGCGCGGCCAGCGTCTGGGCCGCGCGGATGCCGGCCGGGCCGGCGCCGACGATCACAGGCATCACGATGCTCATGGCGCGTCGTCCTCGGGCCAGGCCGCGGCCGACAGGGCGCCGGGCGCCGAGGCGGGCGCGCATGCCACGCTTTGCAGCCGCATGCCGGGTTCGATGTAGGTGGAGCAGGCGCGCACGCGCTCGCCGTCCTCGCGCTGCACCCAGCAGTCCTGGCAGGCGCCCATCATGCAGAAGCCCGCGCGCGGGCCGCCCCCGAATTCCGACACGCGCAGGCGCTCGGCCTGGGTCAGCACGGCGGTCAGCACCGTGTCGCCGGCCAGCGCCGTGCAGGCCTGTCCGTCGAAGGTGAACGTCAAGGCGGGGCGGCCGGTTTCGGCCAGGCGTTTCAGGATTGCCATGTTGCCCGCGTCTCCTTTGCGGCTGTCGGCAGCGACTTCATTTCTGTCCCACCAGGACGCGGTCCAGTCCATACACGCGATCCAGCAGCAGCATGGTCACGGCCGTCAGCGCGATGACCAGCGCGGACACGGCGGCCATCATCGGGTCGATGGATTCCGTGGCGTACATGTACATACGCACCGGCAGGGTGATCGTGGATGGCGCGGTGATGAACACCGACATGGTCAGTTCGTCGAAGCTGTTGATGAAGGCCAGCAGCCAGCCGCCCGACACGCCGGGAATGATGAGCGGCAGGGTGACCAGGAAGAACACCTTGGCGCGGCTGGCGCCCAGCGACAGCGCCGCGTGCTCGATGGACCGGTCAAAGCCGACGAGCGCGCCGATCACCAGACGCATCACGTAAGGCGTGATGACGACCACGTGGCTGGCCACCAGCCAGGGGAAGCTGCCGGCCATGCCCATCAGCGCGAAGAAGCGCAGCAGCGCCACGCCCAGCACCAGATGCGGAATCATCAGGGGCGACAGGAACAGGCCGTTCAGCACATCGCGGCCGGGGAAGCGATAGCGCGTGATGGCGATGGCGGCGGGCACCGCCAGGCACACGGCGATGCTGGCCGACAGGAAGGCGAGCCACAGGCTGTTCTTGAACGCCTGCATGAAGTTGGGATGCTCGAACACCGCGTAGAACCAGCGCAGCGAAAAGCTTGTGGTGGGCATGGTGAGCGTCGATTCGGGCGTAAACGCCACCAGGCACACGATGGCCAGCGGCGCCAGCACGAACGCCACCACCAGGAAGTTGAACGCCAGCGCGAAAGGACCGTTTTTCTGCATTTCGATTCCTTGCGCGGGTCAGCCGAGGCTGCGGCGGTAAGAACGTTCGACGACGCGGTTGTACGCCATCATGATGATCACGTTCACGATCAGCAGCACGATCGCGATGGCTGCGCCCAGCGGCCAGTTGAGCTCGGTGAGGAACTCGTCGTACACGACCGTGGCCACCATCTTCAGGCGCCGCCCGCCCAGCAGCGCGGGGATGGCGAACGAGCTGGCCGACAGGCCGAACACGATGAGGCTGCCGGACAGGATGCCCGGCATGGCCTGCGGCAGGACGATGCGCGTCAGCGTCTGGAAGCGCGAGGCGTTCAGCGACAGCGCGGCATGTTCGACGGTGGGGTCCAGCTTCTGCAGCGAGGTCCACACCGGAATCACCATGAAGGGCAACATGACGTGGACGAGCCCGATGATGACGGCGGTGGGCGTATACAGCAGCGATCCCAGCCCCAGCGCCGCGGCCGCCTTGCCGATCGGCCCGGCCGGACCCAGCAGCATGCTCCACCCGAACGCGCGCACCACCAGCGAAATCAGCAGCGGCGACAGCACGACCAGGAGAAAAATCGAGCGCCAGGGCTTGCCCATGCGCGACAGGATGTAGGCTTCCGGTGCGCCGATCAGCACGCAGATCAGCGTGGTGACGCCGGCGATCCAGAAGGTGCGCCAGAAGATTTCGATGAAGTAGCTGTCGGTGACCACCGCCAGGTAATGCTCGAACGTGTGGCCGGGCAGGATGCCCGTGGCGTAATCGAACGGCCGGAACGACAGGACGAACGTGAGCGCCAGCGGGGTCAGCACCAGCGTGAGGAACACGATGGCCAGCGGGATCGACCCCAGGATGGCGAGCAGGCCGTCGTTGCGCGGCTTGGGCAGGCTGGCGGCGGCGCCGCGTTGCGTCAGGGTCGCCATGTCAGGCCGCCGCGGCCGCAGCGGGCGCGCGCAGGACGCGCAGCACGCCGTCCGCCCAGTCCAGCCCGATCTGCTCGCCGTCGTCGTGCGGGCGGCGGCCGTCGTTGGGCGTGAGGACGGTCAGCGCCCCCACGGGCGAATCCAGGTCGTACATCCACTGGCTGCCCAGGAAATAGCGCGTGTTGACGACACAGGCAAGCTTGCCCTGGCCGGCCGGCACGGGCACCAGCTTTTCCGGCCGCAGCGACAACTGCACGTCGTCGCCGTGGCGCAGGCCTTCGCCGTCGACCAGCAAGTGCAGCGCGCCGGCCTGGACTTCGGCCCGCTCGCCGCAGCGCGTGACGCGGCCCGCCAGCAGGTTGGTCTTGCCCACGAAGCGCGAGATGAACTCGGTCTGCGGATGCTCGTACATGCGATAGGGCGGGTCCACCTGCGTGGCTCGGCCGTCCTGCATGACGACGACGCGGTCACTGATGGACAGGGCCTCGGCCTGGTCGTGCGTGACCATGACCGTGGTGGTGCCGATCTTGCGCTGGATGCTGCGCAGCTCGAACTGCATCTCTTCGCGCAGCTTGGCGTCCAGGTTGGACAGCGGCTCGTCCAGGAGCAGCACGGGCGGGCGGATCACCAGCGCGCGGGCCAGCGCCACGCGCTGCCGCTGGCCGCCCGACAGCTCCCGCGGGAAGCGGTCGGCATGCTTGTCCAGCTTGACCAGCGCCAGCGCCTCGCGCACGCGGTCCTGGCGTTCCGCCCGCTCGACTTTGCGCATCTTCAGGCCGAAGGCGACGTTGTCCGCCACGGTCAGGTGTGGAAACAGCGCATAGCTCTGGAACACGATGCCCAGGCCACGCGTGTTCGGCTTGGCGTGCGTGATGTCGCGCCCGTCCAGCGTGATGGACCCGCAGGTCACCTCGGCAAAGCCCGCGATCATCTGCAGCGTGGTGGTCTTGCCGCAGCCCGAGGGGCCGAGCAGGGAGACGAACTCGCCCTTTTCGACCGCCAGGCTCAGGTCCGAGACGACCCGAAGATTGCCGTAGTTCTTGGAGACGTTGTCCAACCGCAGAAATGCCATTTTTCAAACCCCGTGGCCCCTTCGGGCCCTGCGCCGCCCGGCGGGCTTCGATGACCGCCCAGGCTGCTTATCTGATGACGCAGTCTAGGAGGCGCCAAAACACAGGGCAATTAGGGTTTTCCGAACAATCGAATTTTTTATCTGTTATTTCCGCTAGACTGAATTTATTGATAAAAATACGTCTGACTATTTTATTTGCCGGAATATCAAAATGAAGAAATCAGAAGCGCCGGACGATTCCGCAGGCCAGGGGGTGTTGCAGCGGGCGTTCGCCGTGCTGCGCGTGCTGGCCGACGCCAAGGGAGAAAAACTGCGCCTGACCGATATCGCCGCCCGCACGGGACAGGCGCAGGCCACGGTGCACCGGGTGTTGCAGGGCCTGATGCAGGAAGGCGTGGTCGAGCAGCCGGCGCAAAGCAAGGGATACCAGTTGAGCGTCGCCTTTTTCTCGCTGGCCGCCGCCGCCGGCAATCACCAGTCCAGCCTGCGCAGCCTGTACCGGCCGGCCATGCTGCGCCTGTCGGGCATGCTCAACGACACCATCTTCCTGCTGGTCCGCAGCGGCTTTGACGCCGTCTGCGTCGATCGCGTGGATGGCGCATTCCCGGTGCGCTCGCACACGGGCGACATCGGCGGCCGCGTGCCGCTGGGCATGGGGCAGGGCGGCCTGGTGCTGCTGGCCAGCCTGCCGGAAGCCGAGCGCGAAGAGGTCATCCGCTTCAACATCCCGCGCCTGCACCATCTGGGCTTCGTGGACGAGATCTCGATGCGCGTGCGCATCAAGGAATGCCTGGAACGCCGCTATGCGCGCAGCCAGGGCCAGGGCGTGTTTCCCAACATCGCGGGGCTGGCGGTGCCGGTCTACGACCCCAACGGCGTCACGGTGGCGGCGCTGAGCGTGGCGGCGCCCATCGAACGCATCAGCGACGAGCGGCTGCCGCTGATCCTGGAAATGCTGCGGCGCGAGGCCGATGCGGTGGGCGCGCAGATCAACCCCTTCGACCCGGCCCTGCGCCGTCCCAGCCAGTTCCTGGGCACCGGCAACGGGGCATAGACCGGCACGTCGCCCGTAGAAACGAAAAGGCCCGGGCAGCGGTTGCCCGGGCCTTCGTGCCTGCGCGCGGGCGCTCAGGTCGGATACGTGCCCGGCAGCAGGATGCTGCGGTCGCCGGGTTCGATCGAGCGACGGCCGCACAGCGCCATCGTCGTGTCCATTTCCTTGTACAGGATCTCCAGCACGCGGGTCACGCCGGCCTGGCCGTAGGCGCCCAGGCCATACAGGAAGGCGCGGCCGATCATGGTTCCGCGCGCGCCCAGCGCCACCGCCTTCAGGATGTCCTGGCCGGAGCGGATGCCGCCGTCCATCCACACTTCGATCTTGGAGCCCACCGCATCCGCAATGCCGGGCAGGGCCGCGATCGAGGACATGGCGCCGTCGAGCTGGCGTCCGCCGTGGTTGCTGACGATGAGCGCGTCCGCACCGCTATTGGCGGCAAGCTGCGCGTCTTCGACGTCAAGAATGCCCTTGATGATGAGCTTGCCGCCCCAGCGCTGCTTGATCCATTCCACGTCGTCCCAGCTCAGGCGGGGATCGAACTGTTCGGCGGTCCAGGACGACAGCGACGACAGGTCGCTCACGCCCTTGGCGTGGCCCACGATGTTGCCGAAGGTGCGGCGCTTGGTGCCCAGCATGCCCATGCACCAGCGCGGCTTGGTCGCCAGGTTGATCAGGTTGCGCAGCGTGGGCTTGGGCGGGGTGGACAGCCCGTTCTTGATGTCCTTGTGGCGCTGGCCGAGGATTTGCAGATCCAGCGTCAGGACCAGCGCCGAGCAGCCGGCCGCCTTGGCGCGGTCGATCAGGTTGGCCACGAATTCGCGGTCGCGCATCACGTAGAGCTGGAACCAGAAGGGCTTCTTCGTGGCCTGGGCCACGTCTTCCAGCGAGCAGATGCTCATGGTGGACAGCGTGAACGGCACACCGAAGTCGGCCGCGGCCTTGGCCGCGAGAATCTCGCCGTCGGCGTGCTGCATGCCGGTCAGGCCCGTGGGCGAAATCGCCAGCGGCATGACCACGTCCTGCCCCACCATGGTGGTGCGCAGCGACCGGCCTTCCATGTTCACCGCCACGCGCTGGCGCAGCTTGATTTTCTGGAAGTCGCTTTCGTTCGCGCGATAGGTGCCTTCGGTCCAGGCGCCGGAATCGGCGTAGTCATAGAACATGCGCGGCACGCGCTTCTGCGCAACAACGCGCAAATCTTCGATGCAGGTGATCGTAGAAAGGTTAGCGGTCATGGAGAGGTCTGTGGAGTGATAGGGGTGCGCCAGCTGCGACTCGTTTTTCTTGCTGCTGGCCGCCAGCCTTGGGCTGCCGGGCCGCCGCGCCAGGTTCATCCCCGCGCGGCGCCGCCCAGTATACGCGCCGAGGCCGGCAAGCGTCGCTTGCCGGCCCCGTTCGCCCCCCTGCGCAAAGGCTCTACGGCCCCTGCACGCCCAGCCCTAGCGCGGCCACACTTTGCTGACCGCGCGGATCGTCGCCCACGCCACCCAGCGCGGGCTGGTCAGACGCGCGCCCGGCAGTCGGCGCATCACGTCCACCGCCAGTCCGCCGCGCTTGTGCCATTGCTTCTTGCGCGTCTGGCTGTCGGTCCAGCGGCCTTCCAGCCACGGGAATTCCCGGCGTCCGGGCTTGTACACCGGCGGCGTGTTGTAGATGAGGATGTACGCCAGCCGCGGCGACTGCGAGGTGTTGGGCCCGGTGAAGTGCAGCGTGCGCGCGTCGTGCACGGTGATGCCGCCCGGATCCAGGGGCTCGGCCACCGCCTGCTCGCGCGGAAAGTCGCCGCAGCATTCCAGCGGGTGCAGGCTCTTGTCGCCGCCCGGCGAGCGGTGCTCCAGCACGTCCCACTTGTTCGAGCCCGGCAGGAACTGCATGCAGCCGTTCTCCACCGTGGCGGGCTGCAGCGCCAGCCAGATGCTCAGCTCGTTGTAGACGAAATCCGGCGAGCGGAACGCCTCGTCCTGGTGCCAGGGCGTTTCGGGTCCGTGCGGGCCGGGCTTGAGCAGCGCGTGTTCGCCATACAGGGCCGCCTGCGGTCCAAGAAGCTGCCGCGCGAGCTCGAGCGTGCGTTCGTGGTAAACCGTCTTGAGCAGGCCCGGGGCATAATGGCGCGGATCATGCAGGCTCGGAAACTTGGCGGGCTTGGTGGGGTCGTCACGGCTGACGAAGTCATACTGCGCGCCCTCGTTGTAACCCGTCTTGTTCGCGAACAAGTCCAGCAGCGTCCGGCGGATGTAGCCGACCTCATCCTGCGGGCACACGTCCTTCAGGGCGAGGTAACCCTGCTCCCTGTAGAGCGCTGTCTCGGCTTCCGACAACAAACTGGTCTCTTCCATGATGGCTTCTCCAAGCTCTTGATAATGGGTATTTCTTGGCTGGCACGTTTTGACATGTGCTCTAACGTATCGCTTCGAAGCCCTAGGGGCCTATAGATCATCCGCTGTAGCCGGTTCCGCCTACGCTTCCCGCGCATGGCGGGGCATCATCCGAAGGAAAAACCCATGCAAGACCCTAAGGCCGATACCCATATCGAAACCGTCCACGTCACCGTCAGCGGCACGGTGCAGGGCGTGGGATACCGTCATGCCACGGTGCGGCGCGCGCACATGCTGGGCGCGACGGGTTGGGTGCAAAACATGCTCGACGGCACGGTGCAGGCGCTGGTGCAGGGCACGCCCGACCAGGTCGATCACATGCTGGAATGGTTGCGGCGCGGACCGCCCGGCGCATCCGTCCAGGAGATCATCACGCGCCGGGAGTACACCGATAAGCGTTACATCCGCTTCGAGCAGCTTTGACGCCGTCGGCCCTAGGCGGCTTGACGTAATCCGACAGGACGAGAACGCCGCCTACGATCGGTGGGCCGGACCTAGTTCGAGCGCAGCCAGCGTCCGCCGACCTGGTTGATGACCAGCCCCGACAGGACGCACGCGGCGCCCAGCCATTGCAGGGGCTGCAGCCGTTCGCCGAACGCCATCGACGCCGCCCACAATCCCACCACCGGAACCAGCAGCGAGAACGGCGCGACCTTGGCCGCGGGGTGGCGCGACAGCAGCCGCGTCCACAGGGTATAGGCAAGCAGCGTCGCCAGCACTGCCAGGTAGAGCACCGACAGCGCCTCGCCCCAGCCCATGCCGGTCACCATGCCCAGCACCGGCTCCCAGCCGTCGATCAGGATGGCCAGCGCCAGGAAGGGCAGCACCGGGGCGGCGCTGCTCCAGGCGATGAACGCGAACGGGTCGTAGCCGGGCGCCTTGCGGCTGGCCAGCCGCACGATCAGATTCGACACCGCCCACATGAGGGCGGCGCCCAGGGTCAGGACAAAGCCCAGCATCGCCATCTGCCCAGGCCCGTCGCCGCGCCCCCCGGCAATGACCGCCAGCCCCACCGCGGCCACGCCCAGGCCGAGCCAGTGGTGGCGGCGCGCACGCTCATGCAGGACCGGCGCCGCCAGCAACAGCGTGAAGAAGGCCTGCGTCTGGATGACCAGCGAAGCCATGCCCGCCGGCATGCCGAACTTGAGCGCGGTAAAGAGCAGGCCGAACTGCCCCAGTCCCTGGACCAGGCCGTAGGCCGCGACCCACTGCCACGGCAATCGCGGCATGCGCACGAAGAGAATGAGCGGGAAGGCCGCCAGCGCGAATCGCAGCGCACCCAGCATCATGGGGGACAAGCCCCGCATGCCGACCTTCATGACGACGAAATTCAGGCCCCAGATGACCACCACTGCCAAGGCGCAGAAATAGTCTTTTCGGGAAAGTTGGGTGGTGGACATCGCGCGATTATCGCATCGCCCACCTCAAAACCGGCTGAAATCAGCGCGCGTCCAGCACCCCTGCAAACGCCGCGATCGCGGCGTCGATGTCCTGGTCGCCGATATGGCGATGCGTCACGCAGCGCAGCCGCGTGCGGCCCCACGGACGCGTCAGCACGCCCCGGGCCTGCAGGGCCGCGACCCACTGCGCGTTGGTCATGCCGGTCTCGGCGGTTTCGACCTGCACGATGTTGGTTTGCGGCACCGTCGCCGACAACGCCGGCGCCAGACCGTTGACGCCGTCGCTCAGGCGCCGCGCCCGCACATGGTCTTCGGCCAGGCGCGCCGCCATATGCTGCACGCCTTCCAGGCCGGCGGCCGCCATGATGCCCGACTGCCGCTGCGTGCCGCCCAGCATGCGGCGCAGCGTGCGCGCCTTGGCCACCACCGGCTGGCTGCCCGCCAGCACCGCCCCCACCGGCGCGCTCAGGCCCTTGGACAGGCACAGCGCAACGGTGTCCGCATGGCGGGTGATGTCGGCGGCCGGCACGCCCAGCGCCACGGCCGCGTTGAACAGGCGCGCACCGTCCAGGTGCACCGGCACCCCGGCCGCCTGCGCCATGCCGTGCACGGCCTGCATGTGATCCAGCGGCAGCACCGTGCCGCCCGCGTTGTTGTGCGACGTTTCCATCGCAACCAGCGACGTCTTGAGCCGGTGCCCGCCAGTCAGCAACGCCTCTTCGAGACGATTCAAGTCCATCGCGCCGGCGCTGCCGGACACGCCCTGGTAGAACAGGCCGGTGAACGTGGCCGCCCCCCGTTCCGATGTGTACATGTGCGCGGTCGATTCCAGCACCACCTGCTCGCTGCGCTGCGTCTGCGCCAGCACGGCCAGCAGGTTGGCCATCGTGCAGCTCGGCACGAACAGGCCCGCCTCCTTGCCCAGGCTGGCCGCCACGCAGGCCTCCAGCTCGCGCACCGTGGGGTCGCCATCCAGGCCGTCGTCGCCGATCGGGGCCGTGCGCATGCGCTCGTACATCGCCGCGGTGGGATGGGTGACCGTATCGCTGCGCAGGTCGACGACGGATGGAGGGGGAGGGTCGGCGGGGTTCCGCTGGGTCATGGCTATCAATGCTGCAGAATTTTGGAAAGAAACTGGCGCGTGCGCGGGGCACGCTCCTCGACGTTGCCGAAGAACTGCTCCTTCTGGCAGTCCTCGACGATCTTGCCGCCGTCCATGAAGATCACACGGTCGGCGACGCGGCGCGCAAACCCCATCTCGTGGGTCACCACCATCATCGTCATGCCTTCGCCGGCCAGGTCCGTCATCACGTCCAGCACCTCGTTGACCATCTCGGGGTCCAGGGCCGACGTGGGCTCATCGAACAGCATCACCACCGGATCCATCGACAGCGCACGGGCGATCGCCACGCGCTGCTGCTGGCCGCCGGACAGTTCGCCGGGGTGCTTGTCCTTGTGCGCCGACAGGCCCACGCGCTCGAGCAGGGCGAGGGCGCGCTGGCGCGCTTCGTCCTTGCCACGCTTGAGCACCTTGACCTGGCCCAGGCAAAGGTTCTCGGTCACCGACAGGTGCGGGAACAGCTCGAAGTGCTGGAACACCATGCCGGCCACCGCGCGCAGCTTGGGCAGGTCGGTGCGCGGATCGCCCACCGACACGCCATTGACCACGATCTCGCCTTTCTGGAAGGGCTCCAGGGCATTCACCGTCTTGATCAGCGTCGACTTGCCGGACCCGGACGGACCGCACACCACCACGACCTCGCCGCGGCCCACCGTGGTGCTGCAATCGTCCAGCACCTGGAAATCGCCATACCACTTGCTGACCTGCCGGATCTCGATCATCGGGGGATTGGAAGAACGTTGCATCATTGAACCTGTGGATAACGTGTGAGTCGCCACGCGCGGATCAGCGCAGCACCCGCGTGCGCTTTTCGAGCTGCTTGACCAGACGCGATGCCGTGAAGCAAATCACGAAATACACCACCGCCACGAAGAGATAAAGTTCCACAAGCCGTCCGTCGCGCTGGCCGATCTTGGACGCCGCACCCAGGAAGTCGGTCAGCGACAGCACGTAGACCAGCGAGGTGTCCTGGAACAGGATGATGACGCGCGTCAGCAGCGCCGGCACCATGTTGCGCAGCGCCTGCGGCAACACCACGTAGCGCATGCCCTGCCAATGATTCAGCCCCAGCGCCATGCTGGCCGAGACCTGGCCGCGCGCGATCGACTGGATGCCGGCGCGCATGATCTCGCAGAAGTACGCGGCCTCGAACAGCGTGAAGGTGATCACCGCCGAGTTGAAGGCGCCCACGCGCAAGGGCGTGGGCGACCCCACGATCCACGCGGCGATGTAGGGCATCAGGAAGTAGAACCAGAAGATCACCAGCAGCAGCGGGATCGACCGCATCACGTTCACGTAGATGCCCGCCGGCACCGACAGCAACTTGAACCGCGACAGCCGCATCATCGCCAGCAGCGTGCCCAGCGCCAGCCCCATCACCGCCGCCAGCACGGTCAGCGTCAACGTGAACGTCATGCCGGTCTGGAACAGAT
This sequence comes from Achromobacter sp. NFACC18-2, assembly GCF_900108985.1. Lineage (NCBI taxonomy): Bacteria > Pseudomonadati > Pseudomonadota > Betaproteobacteria > Burkholderiales > Alcaligenaceae > Achromobacter > Achromobacter sp. NFACC18-2. Next base: position 471,283 of record NZ_FNYM01000002.1, read on the forward strand.
ACGGCAGCGCGCCTCGGATGACGTCGAAATCGAATTGACCCATGTCAGCGCCCCGATCCGGCAGGAACGCTACGCGACGCCGACCCGATCAGGCCCGGCACCGCGACACGGCGTTCCAGCGTGCGCATGCCCAGCACGACGATGCCGTTGATGATGAGGTAGATCACCGTCGCGGCGGAGAAGGCCTCGAAGATGTGGAAGCTGAATTCCGCCATGGATCGCGCCTGTCCCGTCAACTCGAGCAGGCCGATGGTGAGCGCCACCGACGAGTACTTGATCGTGCCCATGAACTCCGACGTCAGCGGCGGCAGTACGATGCGGTAGGCCTCGGGCAGGATGACGTAGCGGTAGACCTGCGCCTCGGTCAGCCCGAGCGCGGTGCCGGCCTGGAACTGGCCGCGCGGCAGCGACTGGATGCCCGCCCGCAATTGCTCGGCCACGCGGGCCGACCCATAGAAACCCAGGCACAGCACGGCGGGCAGGAACTGCCCCCACGGCTGCGGCATCTGCTTCATCGCCAGGCCCCAGGCATGCGGCAGCAGCTCCGGCAGGACGAAGTACCAGAGAAACATCTGCACCAGCAGCGGGATATTGCGAAAGAGCTCCACATAGCTCGTGCCGACGATGTTCATGACGCGCGAACTCGCCGTGCGCATCACGCCCAGGCAAGATCCCAGCAACAGCGAGAAGACCCATGCCGTCAGTGCCAGCGCGAGCGTCCAGCCCACGCCGATCAGGATCGTCTCCAGGAAGGTATGCACGCCGTCCGGCGACATCTCCAGGAATACGCTCCAGCTCCAGTTGTAATTCATGCCCTCGCCCTTGATCGCGACGCCGGCGGGGGCCGGCGTCCTTGCCCGCGTTTCGCGGCGCGGGACACGCTGCGTCCCGCGCTCGACTGCTTACTCGTAGGCCTTGGGATCGCCCGAGTCGGTCGGATTGGCCAGGGCGCGCTTCAGAGCGTCGCTCATGGGGTACTTCAGGTTGATCTGCTTGGGCGGGATCGGCGAGTTGAAGTACTTGTCGTACAGCGCGGCGACCTTGCCGGTCTTGATGAGGTCCAGCACCGCGTCATCGATGACCTTCTTGAACTTCGGGTCGTCCTTGGGCTGCATGATGCCGTAGGGCGCCATTTCCAGGCCCTTGGTGCCGATCACGAAGGCATCCGGGTTCTTGGACGACGCCACGGCGCCGTAGGCGATGCCGTCGTCGTTGGCCGAGCCCGCGGCGCGGCCCGATTCCACCATCAGGATGGTCTCGGCGGTGTCCTTGGTGGGCGCCATGGAAATGCCCAGGTTGCCCTGCGCATTGAGCTGCGAGATCAGCTTGAACGTCTGGCCGCCCGCCTGCGCCGCGATGGTCTTGCCGCGGAACGAGGTCAGGTCGTTGGGGTTCACGCCGCCGTCCTTGCGCGCCACCAGCACCACCTGCGCCACGAAGGTCGTGGGCGCGAAAGACACCAGCTTGTGGCGCGCTTCGTTGTTGGTGGTGTTGCCGCATTCCAGGTCGATGGTGCCGTTGGCCAGCAGCGGGATGCGCGTGGCCGACGTCGTCGGGTTGTAGCGGACCTCGAGCTTGGGCAGCTTCAGCGCTTGCTGCACATACTTGGCGACTTCCTGGCAGATCTCCACCGTGTAGCCGATCGGCTTCTGGTTGCCGTCCAGGTACGCAAACGGCACCGACGTCTCGGGGTGGCCAAGCGTGATGACGCCGGTTTCCCGGATCTTGTCCAGGCGGCTGGGGGCTTCGGCATGAGCCGTCGCGGCGCCGCCCAGAAGGGCGGTGGCGACGGAGATCGCGGCAAGTGCTTTCATCTGATTCCCTTGGCGCCGTGCATGCGGCGCATGATTATGTTCACGATCGGCGGATCCAGCCCGGCTGAATACCGCCGCGTCCCGCGATGAGCCCCGCGGCTGGCAAAAAGTATCAACTAGCAGTATGGTTTTATCCAGTTCCAATCAGGAATTCCTCTATACGGATTTGATATGGCTATTCCCCGGATGGGCTTGCGGCACATCGAGGCGTTCCGCGCCGTCATGATGACCGGTTCCATGACCGCAGCGGCCCGGCGAGTGCACACCTCGCAGCCGCACGTTAGCCGCTTAATTGCGCAATTGGAAGCCATCACCCAGTTTCCCTTGTTCGACCGCAATGGCAGCCGCCTGAGCCCAACGCAGGACGGATCGCGCTTCTTCCAGGAGGTGGAAAAGACCTTCATCGGGCTGGCCGGACTGGAATCGGCCGCCGCCAGCATCCGCTCGTTCAGCGCCAGCCGCCTGAGCGTGGCGGCCATGCCCCGGCTGGCCGGGGGCCTGCTGGCGCGCATCGTCGCGGCCTTCAAGACGGAGTACCCGGACGTCATGGTGGCAATCCACTCCGGCAACGCCAGCACGGTCCACCACTGGATCAGCTCGGGGTTCTGCGACACCGGGCTGGCGATGCTCTCGGGGGAGGCCCCCGGCATCCAGGTCGAACCCGTCCTCACGATGAGCTGCGTGGCGGTGCTGCCGCGCGGACACCGCCTGACCAAACTGAAAAAGCTCAAGCCCGCCGACTTCGCGGGCGAGCCCTTCGTGGACTTTACGAGCGGCACGCCGCTGCGCGAGCGCATCGACGCCGTCTTCAAATCCGCCAAGGTCGAGCGCCGCACCGTGGCCGAGGCCGGACTGGGTTCGTCGGTCTGCGGGCTGGTGGGCGCGGGCCTGGGCGTGGCGCTGATCAACCCGCTGGCCGCGCGCGAGGAATACGAGGCCAGCGGCGTCGAGGTCCGGCCGTTCAGCCCGGCAGTGCCGGTCACGGTGGCGCTGCTGTATCCGCCGTACCACACGCGCACGCGCCTGGTCAGCGTCTTCTCGCGCTACGCGCACCAGCTCATGCTGGAAGAGATGGGGGATTTGAAGGCGCGCCCGCCGCGGTAGGCCGTCGCGGCCCGCTTCGCAAAACAAAAGGCCAGCCCGATGGGCTGGCCTTTGCGGTGCACACGGCAGACGATCAGGCGTCGATATTGCCTGCCGACAGCGCGTGCGTTTCGATGAAGTTGCGGCGCGGCTCCACGTCGTCGCCCATCAGCGTGGTGAAGACCTCGTCGGCCGCGATGGCGTCCTCGATCTGCACGCGCAGCAGGCGGCGCACCTTCGGGTCCATCGTGGTTTCCCACAGCTGCTCGGGGTTCATTTCACCCAGACCCTTGTAGCGCTGCTTGGAGATGCTTCGGTCGGCTTCGCTGCGCAGCCATTGCATGGCCTCGCGGAAGTCGGACACCGGCTGCTCCTTGCGCTTGTCGCCTTCGCCGCGGGCGGCCATCGAGCGCGGCCCGACCTTGCCCAGGAAGCTCTTGGCGGCCTTGGACAGGATGGCGTAATCCGAGCCATTGACGAAGTCGGCGTCGATGATGCTGACGCGCACGTTGCCGTGATGCATGCGCTGCACGGACAGGCGATGGCGCTCGGTGGCCTCGTCGAACTGCGGCACGACTTCGACGCCGTTGCCGTTGATGGGATCGCGCATGGCGTCGGCCAACCGCTTGGCGGAGTCCGCGGTGGACTCGGCCGTTTCCAGGTTGATCTCCACGCCTTCGGCCATGGCCGACAGCGCGCCCACGTCGAACACGCGCGCCAGACGGGCGATGACCCCGTCGGCCGCCACGTACTGGCGGGCCAGTTCGCTCAGCTCTTCGCCGCGGATGATGTTGCCGCCCGAGATGATCTCGGCGTCCTTCAGGGCGAGCGTCAGCATGAACTGCGCTTCTTCCTGGTCATCCTTCAGGTAGCGCTCTTCGCGGCCGACCTTGACCTTGTAGAGCGGCGGCTGGGCGATGTACACGTAGCCGCGCTGCACCAGCTCGGGCATCTGGCGGTACAGCAGCGTCAGCAGCAGGGTGCGGATGTGCGCGCCGTCGACGTCCGCGTCGGTCATGATGATGAGGCGGTGGTAGCGCAGCTTTTCCACGTTGAAATCCGGACCGATGCTGGTGCCCAGCGCCGTGATCAGCGTGGCGATCTGCTCGCTGGCGATCAGGCGGTCAAAGCGCGCCTTCTCGACGTTCAGCACCTTGCCGCGCAGCGGCAGAATGGCCTGGAACTTGCGGTCGCGGCCCTGCTTGGCCGAGCCGCCTGCCGAGTCGCCCTCGACGATGTACAGCTCGCACAGCGCGGGATCCTTTTCCTGGCAGTCCGCCAGCTTGCCGGGCAGGCCGGCGCCTTCCAGCACGCTCTTGCGGCGCGTCATTTCGCGCGCCTTGCGCGCGGCTTCGCGGGCACGGGCGGCTTCGACGATCTTGTTGCACAGGGCCTTGGCGTCGTTGGGATGTTCGAGCAGCCAGGTTTCCAGCGTGCGGGCCACGGCTTCTTCGACGGCCGGACGCACTTCGCTGGACACCAGCTTGTCCTTGGTCTGGCTGCTGAACTTGGGCTCGGGCACCTTTACCGACAGCACGCAGGCCAGGCCTTCGCGCATGTCGTCGCCGGACGTCTCGACCTTGGCCTTCTTGGCCAGTTCGTTGTCCGTGATGTACTTGTTGATGATGCGCGTCATCGCGGCGCGCAGGCCGGTCAGGTGCGAGCCGCCGTCGCGCTGCGGGATGTTGTTGGTGAAGCACAGCACGCTTTCGCTGTAGCTGTCGTTCCACTGCATCGCCACTTCCACGCCCACCGACACGCCGCCGGCCGAGGACTCGGTGGACACCGAGAACACGTTCGGGTGCAGCACGGTCTTGGCGCGGTTGATGTATTCGACAAAGCCCTTCACGCCGCCCGAGAAGGCAAAGTTCTCTTCCTTGCCCTGGCGCTGGTCGATCAGGCGGATCTTGACGCCGTTGTTCAGGAACGAGAGCTCACGCAGGCGCTTGGAGAGGATCTCGTAGTGGTATTCGATGTTGTTGAAGATGATCGGGTCGGCCAGGAAGCGCACTTCGGTGCCGCGCTTGTCGGTCGTGCCGGTCACGGCCAGGGGCGCGACGCGCTCGCCCTGGCGGAATTCCATCTGGTGCACCTGGCCGTTGCGGCGGATGGTCAGCCGCAGCCATTCGGACAGCGCGTTCACGCAGGACACGCCCACGCCGTGCAGGCCGCCGGACACCTTGTACGAGTTCTGGTCGAACTTGCCGCCCGCATGCAGTTCGGTCATGACGATTTCCGCCGCGCTGCGGTGGAATTCGTCGTCCTTGTGGATATCGGTGGGGATGCCACGGCCGTTGTCCGTGACCGAAATGGAATTGTCGGTGTGGATGGTGACGACGATGTCGTCGCAGTAGCCGGCCAGGGCTTCGTCGATGGCGTTATCGACAACTTCGAACACCATGTGGTGCAAACCCGTGCCGTCGGACGTGTCGCCGATGTACATGCCGGGGCGCTTGCGCACGGCCTCCAGCCCCTTGAGCATCTTGATCGAGTCAGCGCCGTAGCCGCTGGTCTCGGGAGTGGTGTTCTGCTGATCTGACATGTCTGTATCGATAACGCTTTAAAGAACGGCCTTGCGGCCGGACCGCCCGCGAACCGTCCGGTCCGCAAGCGGCACAAACCCACGAGTGGGGAGCGGATCAGATCCGCATGGGCATGACGACGTACTTGAACTGGTCGTCTTCGGGCAGCGTGATGAGCGCCGACGCATTGGCGTCGGGCATCACCGACCACTGGATGTTGTCGACCTTCACGTTGGACAGCACGTCCAGCAGATAGCCGACGTTGAAACCGACGTCCAGCGCTTCATGGCTGTAGTCGATGTCGATTTCTTCCTGCGCCTCTTCCTGCTCGGCGTTGGAAGACGAGATCTTCATCTGGTTCTGCGCCAGTTGCAGGCGCACGCCCTTGAACTTGTCCGTGGTCAGGATGGCGGCGCGCTGCAGGCTGCCCTGGAGCGCTTCGCGGCCGACCAGGAAGTGGCGCGTGTAGTTCGTGGGAATCACGCGCGTGAAATCGGGGAACTTGCCTTCGACCAGCTTGGACACCAGCTCGACGTCGCCGAAACGGAAACGGATCTGGCCCGGCGCCACGTCGATGGAGACGGTCTCGTCGGAGTCTTCCAGCAGGCGCTGCATTTCCAGCACGGTCTTGCGCGGCACGATGACTTCGTGGCGCTCGGCGATGCCGTCGGCTTCGGTGGAGCAGTGCGCCAGACGGTGGCCGTCGGTGGCGACGGCGCGCACGCGGCCCGGTTCGAACACCAGCAGCATGCCGTTCAGGTAGTAGCGGATGTCCTGCTGGGCCATGGCGAAGTGCACCATGTTGAAGAGGTGACGCAGGGTGCGCTGCGGCATGGTCAGCGAGACGTCCCACTGCTCGGGCTGAGCGACGGTGGGGAACTCGCTGGCGGCCAGCGTCTGCAGCGCAAAGCGGCTCTTGGCGGATTGCACCGACAGCTTGTTGCTTGCCAGGGCCAGGCGCACGTCGCCCGTGTCCGGCAGGGCCTTCAGGATGTCCAGCAGCTTGCGCGCGGCCACCGTGGTGGACTCGTTGTCCTGGCCGACGCCAAAGTCGGCGTGCGTGGTGATCTGCACTTCCAGGTCGGTCGCAATGAAGGCAACCTTGTTGCCTTCCTTGCGCATCAGGATGTTCGCAAGAATGGGCAGGGTATGGCGTCTTTCGACGATGCCCGCCACAGTCGACAGCGGTTTCAGCAATGCATCGCGTGTGGTTTGTACGAGTTGCATGTTCATCCTTTTAGAGTTTGTTCCAACACGTGCAGGGTATGGTTGAGCTCCGCTTGCTTGGCGCGGGCATCGGAAATCTTGCGAACGGCGTGCAGCACCGTGGTGTGATCACGGCCGCCGAATAAATCGCCGATTTCCGGCAGGCTTTTCTGGGTCAGCTCCTTGGCCAGGTACATCGCGACCTGGCGCGGCAAGGCGATATTGGCCGGCCGGCGTTTCGAATACATGTCCGCGACCTTGATCTTGTAGAAGTCCGCGACCGTCTTCTGGATGTTTTCGACGGTGATCTGGCCGTTGGACACCGACAGCAGATCCTTCAGCGCTTCCTTGCAGACGTCGACCGTCAGCACGTCGCGGCCATGGAAGCGCGCGTAGGCCAGGACCTTGCGGAGCGCGCCTTCCAGTTCGCGCACGTTGCTGCGCAGGTGCTTGGCGATGAAGAACGCCACTTCCTCGGGCATGGGCACGCCTTCGGATTCCGCCTTGCGCAGCAGGATCGCCACGCGCATCTCCAGCTCCGGCGGCTCGATGGCCACCGTCAGGCCAGAGTCGAAACGCGAGATCAGGCGGCTGTCGATGCCCGACAGTTCCTTCGGGTACGTATCGCTGGTGATGATGATCTGCTTGCGCTGCGCGACCATCGCCTCGAACGCATAGAAGAACTCTTCCTGCGTGCGGTTCTTGCCGGAGAAGAACTGGATGTCGTCGATCAGCAGCAGGTCCAGCGAATGGTAGTAGCGCTTGAAATCGTCGAATGCCTTGCGCTGGTACGCCTTGACCACGTCGGACACGTATTGGTCGGCATGCACGTAACGCACGCGCACCCCGGTGCCCGCCGCGACCATGGCGTTGCCGATGGCGTGGATCAGGTGGGTCTTGCCCAGGCCCACGCCCCCGTACAGGAACAACGGGTTGTACGAGGTGCCCGGGTTCTCGGCCACCTGCAGCGCCGCGGCGCGCGCGAGCTGGTTGGCCTTGCCGGTCACGAAGTTCTCGAACGTGAGGTCGGTGTTCAGGCGCGAACGCTCGTACACGATGTTGGCGGCATCCGCATTCACGGCCTGCGCCGCGACGGTCGTCGCCGGCGGGGGCGGAGCGGTCGTCACCGTGACGTTCACCGGCGGTGCTGCGCCCGAGGGCGGTGCGGCGGACAGGTGCGTGGGCTGGGGCTGCTGCGATCGCACGGGCGCGACCGGCATGCGGGGCGCGGCGCCGTGGGAGGGCAGCTCGAACAGCACCTGGACCGGACGCTTGAACCACTCCGCGGCCAACGCTTCGATCTGGTGGGAAAAGTTCTTGCGCACCCAGTCCAGCTTGAAGCGGTTGGGCGCGGCAACGCGCAGCACCGCCTGCGTTTCGTCGTACGCAAGCGGGACCAGCGGTCGTATCCACGCGCTGATTTGTTGGGGGGGGAGTTCCTGCTCAAGACGACTGACGCAGGTCTGCCAGAATTCTTTCATGTCGCTCTTATTCAAACCTCGATTCTACCTTGCCTGGGCTGGGGTTATCCACAGGGAGGGCCATGAGCGTCTACAAGGCCCGGGCTTAACTGTTTGACAAGACAGGGAAAACTTGCTGAAATGGTGGGCTTTTCCGAATTCTGTCTGTCAGAAGGTTTCGCAGAAAGCTGACCCGGACACGCTCTCTACAAGAGCAATCTGTCCGGTTTTTAGCTTTGCTGAATAGGTCGCCCGGTGAGAAATCTCCGGTACAGAGCCCCGTCTACGAGTTGTTTTTCGCACCGGTTGCAAAACCCGTTGCAAAAACGCTTGCCAGATACCCGCTTCTGCTTGGTGCGACCTGGAACCCTCCGGGCAGGTCCCTTCTGACTTTGTTCTTTTTGTGGATCGTCCATGAAACGTACCTACCAACCTTCCGTTACCCGCCGCAAGCGCACCCATGGCTTTCGCGTGCGCATGAAAACCCGCGCTGGCCGCGCCATCCTGAGCGCCCGTCGCGCCAAGGGCCGCAAGCGTCTGGCCGTCTAAGGCCTGTTTTCCGGTTTTCCGGAAATCTGACCCCTGCACGGACCGGCCATATTGCAAGACCTCTCGCAATCCTGTTCCGGTTCCGGGCAACCGCCTGACCCGCAGTCCATGCCGCGCTCCACGCTTCCGCCGGAGGCGCGGCTGCATCGCCCCTCCGAGTTTGCCGCCGCCCTCAAAGGCCGGCGTCTGGCCCGAGGGGCATTCTTCATTGTGAGCTCGGCTCCCAATGATCTGCCTGTCGGCCAGGATGCCTGTGCCCGCCTCGGGCTGGTGATCGCCAAGCGGTTCGCCGCCCATGCCAGTACGCGCAACGCCTTGAAGCGGGTCATACGCGAGGCTTTCCGCCATCGGCGCCTGGCGCTGCCGGCAAGAGATTACGTCGTGCGCCTGCATAGCAAGGTCGCTCCCGCCACGCTCACCGCGCTGAAACGCGCGGCCAGAGCCGAAGTGGACGCTCACTTTGAGCGGATCGCGCGATGATCAAGACGCTCCTCATTGCCCCGATCCGGTTCTACAGGTTTTTCCTGAGTCCCTGGATCGGCCGGCAGTGCCGTTTTACTCCGACCTGCTCGGCGTACGCGATCGAAGCGATCGAGCGCCACGGTGCATGGCGCGGCTTCTGGATGGGGGTCCGGCGTATCGGCCGCTGTCATCCGTGGTCGCCCGGCGGGTGGGATCCGGTTCCGCCGGCCAAGGGAACCAATGACGCCCGGTGCTGCTCCCACAGCCACCGCATCGAGCACGATTGACGCTAAACTGGCGGGCTTTGCTGGCCCGTATTCACTTCAGTAGGCACCATGGATATCCGACGAACCGTCCTCTGGATGATTTTTTCCTTTTCGCTGTTGCTCCTTTGGAACAACTGGCAAATCCATAACGGCAAGCCGTCGCTGTTCGGGGCGCCCACGCCCACGGCCAGCACGAGCGAAACGCCGGCTGGCGCAAACAACAATGCGACGCCCTCGGTGCCCAGCGCCCCGTCTGCCGCCGCTGCCCCGGCCTCCACGGTGCCCGGCGCCGCGACGCCCGTGCCCGCGCGCTCCGAGGAAGTCGTCATCACGACCGACGTGCTGCGCCTGACCTTCGACACAATGGGCGCGCAGCTCGTGCGCGCCGAGCTGCTGAAGTATCCGGCCACCGGCCAGCCCGACAAACCCACGGTCCTGCTGGACCGCTCGGCCGGCCTGAACTACGTGGTGCAGACCGGCGTGGTCGGCGCGCCCAGCGGCCAGAGCTTCCCGACGCACCAGACGCCGTTCCGCCTGGTCTCGCAGGAACGCGAACTGACCGGCGACAACCTGGTCGTCACGTTCGAAGGCGAATCGGGCGGCGTCAAGGTCACCAAGACCTTCACCCTGCACCGCGGCCGCTATGACATCGACGTTCGCCATGACCTGACCAACGTCGGCGCCGCTCCGGTGTCCCCGTCGCTGTACCTGCAGATCGAGCGCGACGGCAACGACCCGGCCGACACGTCGAGCTTCTATCACACGTTCACCGGCTTTGCCGTCTACTCGGAACAGGACAAGTTCCAGAAGAGCACGTTCAGCGACATCCAGAAGCACAAGGCCACCTACGTCAAGCAGGCGGACAACGGCTGGATCGCCGTGGTCCAGCACTACTTCGCCACGGCCTGGGTGCCCCCGCAAGGCAAGCCGCGCACCAACGAACTGCTCGAAGTGCAGAAGAATCTGTACGCCGGCCGCAGCATCGAAGCCGTCGGTGAGATCGCCCCCGGTTCCGCCGCGCGCGTCGATTCGCACCTGTGGGTCGGCCCGCAGGACCAGAAGGCCATGGCGGCACTCGCCCCCGGCCTGGAGCTGGTGGTCGACTACGGCTGGCTGACCATCATCGCCAAGCCGCTGTTCACGCTGATGACCTGGCTGCATTCCATCCTGGGCAACTGGGGTTGGACGATCGTGGCGCTGACCGTGCTGATCAAGGCCGTGTTCTACCCCCTGGCCGCCGCCAGCTACCGCTCCATGGCCCGCATGAAGCAGGTCGCTCCGCGCCTGCAGGCCCTGAAGGAAAAGTACGGCGACGACAAGCAGAAGCTCAATGCGGCCATGATGGAGATGTACCGCACCGAGAAGATCAACCCGCTGGGCGGCTGCCTGCCCATGGTGGTGCAGATCCCGGTGTTCATCTCGCTGTACTGGGTGCTGCTGGCCAGCGTCGAAATGCGCGGCGCGCCGTGGATCCTGTGGGTCCATGACCTGTCGGTCCGCGATCCGTTCTTCATCCTGCCCGCCATCATGATGGCGACCATGTTCCTGCAGATCAAACTGAACCCGACGCCCCCGGATCCCATCCAGGCCAAGGTCATGATGATCATGCCGCTGGTGTTCGGCGGGATGATGTTCTTCTTCCCGGCCGGCCTGGTGCTGTACTGGTGCGTCAACAACATCCTGTCGATCGCGCAGCAGTGGTCCATCACCCGCGCCATCGAACGCAAGACGCAAGCCGCAGCCAACCGCTGATCGCGCCGCGCCTCGCACCAAAAAACCGGCCTCAGGGCCGGTTTTTTTTGCCTGCGCGAATCACACAACGAAGGGCGCGATCAGCATTTTTCATACCCGGGACGGCCGTCAATAGAAATTATCAATCGCTAAACCAAGATCAATCAACTTCCCACAGTCGCCCAGCCCTCCTATGATGGGTTCGAGTTTGCCGTCTGGCGGCCCTGTCGCCCGGCTTTCGCTGCAACGCCGCGCGGCCCCACCAGCGGCCCGCGCCATCCAGAATGACTTACGGAGTGTGCCATGACTGACAAGAAGCCTCTGACCACCGCCTCGGGCGCGCCGGTGCCGGACAACAACAACACGCTGACCGCAGGCCCCCGCGGTCCCGCCTTGCTGGAAGACTTCTGGCTGATTGAAAAGCTTGCCCATTTCGACCGCGAACGCATCCCCGAACGCGTCGTCCATGCCAAGGGCTCCGGCGCCTACGGCACCTTCACCGTCACGCACGACATCACCCGCTACACCCGCGCCAAGATCTTTTCCCAGGTCGGCAAGCAGACACCGCTCTTCCTGCGCTTTTCGACCGTGGCCGGCGAGCGCGGCGCGGCCGATGCCGAACGCGACGTGCGCGGCTTTGCCATCAAGTTCTACACCGACGAAGGGAACTGGGATCTCGTGGGCAACAACACGCCCGTCTTCTTCATCCGCGACCCGCTGAAGTTCCCCGACTTTATCCACACCCAGAAGCGCGATCCCAAGACCAATCTGCGCAACGCCACCGCGGCGTGGGATTTCTGGTCCCTCAACCCGGAATCGCTGCATCAGGTCACCACGCTGATGAGCGATCGCGGCATCCCCGCCAACCTGCGCCAGCAGCACGGCTTCGGCTCGCACACGTTCAGCTTTATCAACGCCAGCAACGAGCGCTTCTACGTGAAATTCCACTTCAAGTCGCAGCAGGGCATCGCCTGTCTGACGGACGAGGAAGCGGCGCAGGTAGTGGCGCACGACCGCGAAAGCTCGCAGCGCGACCTGTTCGACAACATCGAGCAGGGCAACTTCCCGAAGTGGACGCTGAAGGTGCAGATCATGCCCGAGGCCGAAGCCGCCACCTACCACATCAACCCGTTCGACCTGACCAAGGTATGGCCCCATGGCGACTATCCGCTGATCGAGGTCGGCGTGCTGGAGTTGAACCGCAATCCCGAGAACTACTTCGCGGAGGTCGAGCAGGCAGCCTTCACGCCGGCGAACGTGGTGCCCGGCATCGGCTTTTCTCCCGACAAGATGCTGCAGGGCCGCCTCTTTTCCTACGGCGACACGCATCGCTATCGCCTGGGCATCAACCACCACCAGATTCCCGTGAACGCGCCCAAATGCCCGTTCCACAGTTTCCATCGCGATGGGGCGGGCCGGGTGGACGGCAATGCCGGCGCCACGATCAACTACGAGCCCAACAGCGCGGGCGAGTGGAAGGAAACGCCCTCAGCCGCCGAACCGCCGCTCGCGCTGGACGGCCAGGCCGCCGCGCGCTGGAACCATCGCGTCGACGATGACTACTACTCGCAACCGGGCGACCTGTTCCGACTGATGACGCCGGCCCAGCAGGAGCAGCTGTTCGGCAACATCGGCCGCCACATGGCGGGCGTGCCCGAAGCGATCCAGCGCCGTCAGCTGGAACACTTCCGCAAAGCCGATCCGGCCTATGCCGAAGGCGTCGCCAAGGCGCTGGGCCTGAAGCTGTAATCGTCGGCAGGCAGGCATGAAAAATGGGAGGCATGGATGCCTCCCATTTTTTTTATCCACAGCGCCGGCCCCTCAGCCGTTCCCGCGTATCGAATCCCCGGTTTTCCACAGGCGGGCCGCCGCGCTCGGCATTGCGAACGTCAACACAGCCCTGATGGGCCGCCAATTCCCGTCATTCACCGGCCTTGGATGCGATCAGCACCTTATCCACAGCCAGCCAAAACGGGGCGCTGTCAGCGTTATCCACAGGGCTGGCGGCGCCGTCAAAGCCATCGACGATGCGGGGCTGCTGCGCGATGGGAATGTGCCCGTCCGCCACGGCAGGGGTAGGTGAGGCCAGTGCAAGCACGGCAAGTATCAGCGCCAGGCCGGCGCCCGTCGCGGTCTGGACCAGCCGATCCCGTCGCGTGGAGGACAAACGCATGGCGTTCCTTGTGGATAAGTGAACGGGGCGCGATGGGCTAGCAGGCAATTCGATCAATGCGCCGGGGGCGGTCTCGCGCTGCGGGTGCGCCACCGCCTGGATTCGTGGGGCGGCGTACGTTGCGCGCCGCGAGGCATTGCTCTGGGACATAGATCGCTCCAATTCGCCGTGCGGCATCGCAGGGATAGTCGATTATGGAAAGCGCGTCCGGTATCTCAAACGAAGTTATGGGTGTTTGATCAAAGCCTCACGTCATATAGCAAAAAGCCGCGGGACACGCCCGCGGCGTCAGGGTGAACCGCATATAAGCAAATAGCGTATCGGTCCTTACCGGGCCGGCATGAACGCTTCCACCAGCTTCACCCAGTACGTCGCCCCCACCGGCAGCAGCGCATCGTTGAAGTCGTAGTTGGGATTGTGGAGCTGGCACGGACCCATGCCGTGATAGGTCTCCATGCGATGGTCCCCGTCGCCGTTGCCCAAGAACAGGTACGCGCCCGGGATGGCTTCCAGAAAGAACGAAAAGTCCTCGGCGCCCATGAAGGGCGGCATGTCGCGCAGCACGTTCTCGGCGCCGAACGTGTCTTCGGCCACCTTGGCCGCGAAGGCCGTTTCTTTTTCCCAGTTCACCAGCGGCGGATAGGCGCGCACGAAATCCAGCTCGCCCGTACCGCCATACACCTGTGGCAAGGTGGTGGCGATGCGCCGCATGTCGGCCTCGATCTTGTCCAGCGTCTCGACCGAATAGGTGCGCACCGTGCCGCGCAACACGGCTTCGCCGGGTATCACGTTGTAGGCGTCGCCCGCGTGGATCTGCGTGATGGACAGCACTGCCTGCTCCAGCGGATTCTTGCTGCGCGAAATCACCGTCTGCAGCGCGTGCACCATGTCCGCGGCGACGATGATCGGGTCCACCGACGCATGCGGCTGCGCCGCGTGGCCACCGACGCCCTTGATCACGATGTCCCAGCGATTGCTCGAGGCCATCGTGGGACCGGACCGGAACCCGAACTGGTTGACCGGCATGCCCGGCATGTTGTGGATGCCGAACACCGCATCGCACGGAAATTTATCGAACAGTCCGTCCTGCATCATGGCGCGCGCGCCGGCGTTGCCGCCTTCTTCGGCCGGTTGGAAGATGAACACGATCGTGCCGTCGAAGTTGCGATGCGTGGACAGGTACTGCGCCGCGCCCAGCAACATCGTCGTATGCCCATCGTGGCCGCAGCCGTGCATGCGGCCACTGATGGTGGACTTGTGGGCAAACCGATTGTGCTCCGGCATGGGCAGCGCATCCATGTCGGCACGCAGGCCGATGGTCTTGTTGCCGCTGCCGGCGCGCAAAATCCCCACCACACCGGTTTTCCCCAGCCCCGTGTGGACTTCCAGCCCCCAACTGCGCAGGCGCTCGGCCACCAGGTTGGACGTGCGCGTCTCCTGGAACGCCAGTTCCGGATGCGCATGGATATCGCGTCGCAGGGCGGTCAGGTCCCCGTGCACGCGTTCGATTTCGGCAATGGTTTTCATGGCTGTGGATAAGCGGTTTGGGTTAAGGGATGGCGCACGCGCAAAAGGCCTGCTGCTGCGGGAATTCTCGCGCCGCCCGGCGTGCCCCGTCCAGCCCTTTTTCGGCGCAGGTCAAGCGGCATCGTTCAGATGGCAGGCGCTGTACTGGTCCGGCGCGACCTCCCGCAGCAGTGGTCGCTCCACCTTGCAGCGCGGCATCGCGTGGGGACACCTCGGATGAAATGCGCACCCCGTGGGCGGATCCAGCGGCGAGGGCAGCTCGCCCTTGATGGGCTGATACGTGCGGCGTCCCGGGACCAGCGTGGGCAGTTCCTTGAGCAGCGCCTGGGTATACGGATGATTGGCGCGCGTGAAGACCGTGTCGGTGTCGGCCAGCTCCACGATGCGCCCCAGATACATGATCGCCACGCGATCCGAAATGTGGCTCACCACGCTCAGGTTATGGCTGATGAACAGATAGGTCAGGTCCAGGTCCGCGCGCAGGCGCTCAAACAGGTTCAGCACCTGCGCCTGGATCGACACGTCCAGCGCCGCCACGGCCTCGTCGCAGACGATCACCGAGGGCCTGAGCGCCAGGGCCCGCGCAATGCCGATGCGCTGGCGTTGACCGCCCGAGAATTGATGCGGATAACGCTGTGCAAAACTCGGGTCCAGCCCGACCTGGCGCATCAGGCCGGCCACGTACTCGGTCTTGTCGCGTGAACGGATCAGACCGTGGGCCGCGGGCGCTTCACCGATGATGTCGCGCACGCGCATGCGCGGGTTCAGCGACGCATACGGATCCTGAAAAATCATCTGCACGCCCAGTTCGTAGGCGCGCCGCGCGGGACCTTTCATGGCGTGCACGGGCGTGCCCTGGTAGTGCACTTCCCCTGAGGTGGGCGGCAGGATGCCCGACACGACGCGACCCAGCGTGGATTTTCCACAGCCCGACTCGCCGACGATGCCGATCACTTCGCCGGGCCTGACCGCCAGGTCCACGCCGGCCACGGCATGCACGACCTGCGTCTTCAGGCCCGCGCCCAGCAGGTTCGCGATGCGGCCCGCCAGATCCACCGGCTGTACGAAGCGAAGTTCGACCTCGCGCAAGTCGAGGATGGGGGTGGCGTTGCGCTGTGCGACGTTCATATCGTGTCCGGTCCTGCATGCCAGCAGCGCACCCATTGCGCCGGGCGGACTTCCACCGGCTGCGGCTCGACCAGACAGGCGTCCGTCGCGCGCGGACAGCGTCCGCGAAATGCACAGCCTTGCGGCAGGTTCAGCAGCGACGGCGTCATGCCCGGAATCGGCACAAGCGGCTTGCCGCGGGACTGCGGCGTGGGAATGGAAGCGATCAGCCCGTGCGTGTAGGGATGCATCGGATGGCTGATGACGGCCTCGGTGCTGCCCGTCTCCACGATGCGTCCCGCATACATTACCGACACGCGGTCAGCCAGTCCCGCGACGACCGCCAGGTCGTGCGTGATCCAGATCAGGCCGGTGCCGGTCTCGCGGCAGAGCTTTTGCACCTCGAACAGGATCTGGCCCTGTATCGTGACGTCCAGCGCGGTCGTGGGCTCATCGGCCACGATGAGACGTGGCGAATTCAGCAGCGCAATGGCGATGGCCACACGCTGGCGCATGCCGCCCGACAACTGATGCGGATAGGTCCGCAGGCGCTCCTCGGGCGATGGAATCCCCACCATGGCCAGGGTCTGCAGCGCGCGCTGGCGCGCCTGTTCGCGCGTTGCCTTGCCATGCGCCTGCACCGCTTCGATCATCTGGGTATCCACGCGCAGCACGGGATTGAGCGTCATCATCGGGTCCTGGAAGATCATCGCGATCTCCTGCCCGCGCAACTGGCGCCAGCGCGCGGGCGACGCCGCGCGCAGGTCCTCGCCATTGAGCAGCAACTGGCCCTCGACAATGCGCCCCGGCTCGTCCAGCAAGCCCATCAACGAAAAGCCCGTGATGCTTTTGCCCGACCCGGACTCGCCCACCAAGCCCAGGATTTCGCCTTCGGCCAGCGTCAGGTCCACGCCATCGACGGCCTTCACCACGCCGTTGCGCGTGAAGAAATGCGTCTTCAGCCCATGCACCTCGAGGATGGGCCGGGCAGCCGTCTGGGGTTGTTGTGCCATCTGTGCCTGCATCGCCCCGTCCTCAGTTCGCGTGCCGCGGATTGAGCACATCGCGCAGGTGATCGCCCACCAGGTTGATGGCCACGATCGCCAGCGCCAGCGCGATGCCGGGAAAGAACGAAATCCAGTACTGGCCGGACAACAGATACTCGAAGCCGTTATAGATCAGCATGCCCAAGGACGGCTCGGTCACCGGCACGCCGACGCCCAGAAACGACAGGGTCGCTTCCAGCGCGATCGCGTGCGCCAGGTCGATGGTGGCGATCACGATGAGCGGCGGCATGCAGTTGGGCAGCACATGGCGAAACAGCACGCGCGACCACGACAGCGACATGCAGCGTGCCGCCTCGACATATTCCTTGCCGCGCTCGACCAGCGCGGCGCCCCGCGCCGCGCGCGCGAAATAGGCCCACTGCACGACGATGAGCGCGATGATCACCTTATCCACACCCTTGCCCAGGATGGCCAGCAGCATCAGCGCCACCAGGATCGCCGGGAACGACAACTGGATATCCACAACCCGCATCAGCAGGGCGTCGATCCGCCCGCCGAAATACGCGGCGATCAGCCCGACGGTGGCGCCGATGCCGAAGGCCGCCAGCACCGACACGGTCGCCACCATGAGGCTGGTGCGCATGCCGTAGAGAATCGCGGAAAAGAGGTCGCGCGCCTGCCCGTCGGTCCCCAGCAAGTAGCGCATCGAACCGTCGCCGCTTTCGCTGCCCGGCTTGAGCTTCGAATCCATGATGTCCAGGCTGGCCAGGTCATAGGGATTCTGCGGCGCGATCCAGGGCGCCAGCACCGCCGCCCCCACGATCACGACCAGCATCACCAGGCCCAGCGTGGCCAGTTTGCTGGCAAAGAAATCCGCGACAAACCGCCGCCAGGGCGATTGCTCCTTGGTGGGGGTCGGGGAGGGCGTCGGGGCGACGGCGGCGGGCGTATTCATCGGCGGCTATCCAGGCGTACGCGGGGGTCCAGCACCGTGTAGATGATGTCCACCACCAGATTCAACATGACCAGGAAGAAAACAATCAGCAGCAGGTACGCCACCACCACCGGGCGATCCAGGTTGATGATGGAATCGATCAGCAGCTTGCCCATGCCCGGCCACGAAAACACGGTTTCCGTCACGACGGCGAACGCCATCACCTGGCCGAATTCCAGGCCCGCCACCGTCACCACCGGAATCAGGATGTTCTTGAGCAGGTGCACGCCCAGCACCCGCTTTTCGGACAGGCCCTTGGCCCGCGCGAACTTGATGTAGTCCATGGGCAGGGCTTCGCGCGTGGCCGCGCGCGTCACCCGGATGATCATCGCGCACTTGGCGAAGGCGATGGTGGCGGCAGGCAGGGCCAGGCTCAGCCAGCCGTCGAACGTCAGCACGCTCAGCTGCAGCGAGCCGATGCTGACGGTGTCGCCGCGC
Organism: Achromobacter sp. NFACC18-2; assembly: GCF_900108985.1. Lineage (NCBI taxonomy): Bacteria > Pseudomonadati > Pseudomonadota > Betaproteobacteria > Burkholderiales > Alcaligenaceae > Achromobacter > Achromobacter sp. NFACC18-2. Next base: position 489,622 of record NZ_FNYM01000002.1, read on the forward strand.
CCCCCCGCCGGCACCCAGCCCAGCATGACCGCAAACACCATGATGAGCATCAGGCCGACCCAGAAATTGGGCAGCGAGAACCCCAGTACGGAACCGGTCATGATCGCGCGCGACCCCACCGCCGCGGGCTTGAGGCCCGCCAGGATGCCCAGCGGCACGCCGATCAGCACCGACAGCAGCATCGCCACGCAGGCCAGCTCCACCGTGGCCGGCATGCGCTCCAGGATGAGGTGCATGGCCGGCTCGCCGGTGAGAAAGCTGTTGCCGAAATCGCCGCGCACCGCCTGGCTCATGAAGATCAGGTATTGCCGCCACAAGGGCTGGTCCAGCCCCAGCGACGCGCTGATCGCGGCGCGCTGCGCCTCGGTGGCTTCCGGGCTGGCCAGCATCGAGACCGGATCGCCCACCATGTAGATGCCGGCAAAGACCAGCGCCGACATGACGAGCATGACGACGATGGTCTGCAGCAGCCTTCTGACGATAGTTGCAAGCACGAGATATCGCCCGCTGCGCGCTTACTTTTTCAGCGTTGCGTTCTGCGCCAGCGTGACCTGGTCCGGACGGCCCTGGTAACGGATGTCGTTCTTCATGGCCCACACCGACAGTTCGAAATGCACCGGCAGCATCGCAAAGTCGTCCATGGCGATATTGCTGGCCGTCGCCAGCAGCTCGGCGCGCTTGGCGTCGTCCATCGTGGACGAGGCCTGCTTCACCAGTTCGTCCATCTTGGGATTGGAATAGCGGCTGCGGTTGGTGGTGCCCTGGCCGGCTTCGGGATTGCGGGTCATCAGCAACGACGTCAGCGCATTGGACATTTCGCCGCTGGTCACCGACCAGCCCGCCAGATACGCCGAGAACGCGTAACTGTCGCGGTTCTTGAAGAACACCGGGGGCGCCATCGCGTCCACGCTGGTCTTCACGCCGATGCGCGTCCACATCGAAGCGATGGCCTGCGCCACCTTCGAATCATTCACATAACGGCCGGAAGGCGAGCCCAGTGTGATCGAGAACCCGTTGGGATAACCGGCTTCCTTGAGCAGCGCCTTGGCCTTTTCGACGTCAGCCTTGGGCGCCTTCGAATGTTCCTTGCTGGACCCGAACATGGGGTAGGGCAGCAGGTTGCCCGCGGGCAGCGCGACGCCGCCCATCACGCGCTCGACCAGCGCATCGCGATTGATCGCCAGCGACAGGGCCTCGCGCACGCGCTTGTCCTTCATCGGATTCTTGTCGGTGCCCTGCACGCCGGGCGAAGGCTCCGCGTACTGGTCCAGCGCCACGTAGACCACGCGGACGGACGGCGTTTCCTCGACAAAGAGCTTCTTGTCGGACTTGAGCTTGGGCAGGTCGTCGGTGGGGGGATCCTCGATCATGTCCACGTCGCCCGCGAGCAGCGCGGCCACGCGCGCGGCCGCATTGCTGATGGGGCGGTAGACCACGCGGTCCCATACGGGCTTCTTGCCCCAATAGTTGTCGTTGCGCGCCAGCACGAATTCGGCGCCGCGCTTCCAGGACACGAACTTGTAGGGACCGGTGCCGATGAGACCGTCGCCGCTGTTGAGTTCGGTCGTCGTCTTGCCCTCGGCGGCGGGTCCGGACGCCGCTTTCTTGGACATGATGGGCAACTGCGCCAGGTTGACGAGCAGATTGGGCGCGACGCTCTTGGTCGTGATGCGCACGGTCATCGGATCGACCGCCTCGGTCTTGGCGACGGCGCCCAGGTAGAGCGTGAATGGCGATGGGCTATTGGGCACCTTCGGCACGCGGTCATAGGTGAACACCACGTCTTCGGCGGTGAACGGCGTGCCATCCGAGAACTTGACGTTCGGCCGCAGCTTGAAGGTCCATACGTTGCCGTCCACGGTCCAGGACTCCGCCAGCGACGGCTGCGGCTTGAGCTGCGCATCCGTGGCGACCAGCGTGTCGAAGATGGTCTGGGAAATCTGCGTGTTGGGCGTCAGGGCGTGATACTGCGGATCCATCGATGAGGGCTCGGTCTTCAAACCGATCACCAGATCGCGCGCCATGGCCGAACTGAAAGTGCCAAAGGCCAACGCTACCGCGGCTGCGCCGCAGGCCAATACACGCGAAAACCGAGATGCCATCGTGATCTCCCAGAGTTGTTTCGGGTTTTGAACCTCGGGGCCACAGTAACCAGCAAACAACGCGCCGCGCAACAGTTATATTCCCCTATTGTCCTAGCACCGCCATCCCTTCAGATATGTCCGCCTACGCCCCCATCGCCGCCATCGCCACCGCTCCCGGAAGAGGCGGCATCGGCGTCGTGCGCATTTCTGGTGCGGACCTGTCCGGATTGGTGCGTCGGCTATTCCAGCGCGACCTCACGCCGCGCCACGCGCACTATCTGCCCTTCAAAACCATGGAAGGCGAACTGCTCGACGAAGGCATCGCCATCTACTTTCGCGCGCCGCATTCCTACACCGGCGAAGACGTGCTGGAACTGCAGGGCCACGGCGGTCCCGCCGTGCTGCGCCGCGTGCTGGACAGTTGCCTTGCCGCCGGTCGCGATCAGGGCCTGCGATTGGCCGAGCCCGGCGAATTCACGCGCCGCGCCTTCCTGAACGACCGCATGGACCTGGCGCAGGCCGAAGCGGTGGCCGACCTGATCGAAGCCTCGTCCGTGGCGGCCGCGCGCGGCGCCATGGCCTCGCTGTCAGGCGAATTCTCGGCGCGCGTGAACGACCTGTCGGATCGCATCATCCATCTGCGCATGCTGGTCGAGGCGACGCTGGATTTTCCCGAAGAAGAAATCGACTTCCTGGAAAAGTATCAGGCTCGTCCCACCCTCGATGCGCTCGCGGCAGACCTGTCCGCGCTCATCGCCCAGGCACGCCAGGGCGTCATCCTGCGCGAGGGACTGCACGTCGTGCTGGCCGGCCAGCCCAACGTCGGCAAGTCCAGCCTGCTCAACGCCCTGGCGGGCGACGACATCGCCATCGTCACGCCCATCGCCGGCACGACGCGCGACAAAGTGGTGCAGGAAATCCATATCGACGGCGTTCCCCTGCATATTGTCGACACGGCCGGCCTGCGCGAAACCGAAGACACCGTCGAGAGCATCGGCATCGCCCGCACCTGGCAGGAGATCGAACGCGCCGACGTCATCCTCCATTTGCAGGATGCCACCCAGCCGGGCGACGAGCTCGACGCCCAGATCACGGCGCGCCTGCCGGCACGCACGCCGGTATTGAAGGTATTCAACAAGGTGGACCTGCTGCCCGAGCCCTTTGCCGCCGGCCCCGGCGAACTGGGCATCTCCGCCAAGCGCGGCGCCGGTCTGGACCTGCTGCGCGCCGAACTCCTGCAGATCGCGGGCTGGAATCCCGGGGCCGAATCCCCGTGGCTCGCGCGCGAGCGTCATCTTCATGCGCTGCAGGATGCCGCCGAACACCTGGAACTGGCCGCGGCGCACGCCAGCCAGGACGACCGGGTGCTGGACCTGTTCGCGGAAGAACTGCGGCTGGCGCATGACAGCCTGTCCAGCATCACGGGCAAGTTCACCAGCGATGATTTGCTGGGGGAGATTTTTTCTAGTTTTTGTATTGGGAAGTGAAGGCGGTGCCGACGCCACTCCCCCCTGTTTCCCACCACTAGCTCAATTCGTACCAGGTACCACGCCCGCCGCCCTGCTGCGCCAGGTGTCCCCGTTCCACCAGCGCACGGAAGTGCTGTTTGAGCGTGTTGCGATTGCTGCCCGTCAGGCGCATGGCTTGCGCCATCGTGATCCTGCCATGCTCGCGCGTGAAATCCACGATCTGCAATGCCAAATCGGGAAGCTTGCCCAGCACGAGTTTCTCGCGCTCGACTTTGCGTTCCAGCCGACGGACTTGCTGGGATAGGGCACGCAGGAAGAACACCAGCCAAGGCTGCGAGTTCGGCGCTTCGGTGCGGATGCTGCCTTGTGTCTGGCGCAGCGCCAGATAGTAAGCCTCCTTGTTCTGCTCGATCACACTTTCCAGTGAGCTATAGGGCACGTAGGCATAACCGGCCTGCAGCAGCAACAACGTGGTCAACACCCGACGCAGGCGGCCGTTACCGTCCTGAAGGGGATGGATTTCCAGGAAGACCACCACCCAGATGCCGATCAACAGCAGGGGATGCAGACGCCCAGCGCTGCGCTCCTCGTCGAACCAAGCCACGAGCTCAGCCATCAGCCGCGGTGTATCAAAAGGCGTCGCAGTCTCAAACACCACGCCCAATGGCTTGCCATCCTGATCGAATGCCGCGACGCTGTTAGTCGTGGTTTTGTAATTGCCGCGATGCCAGGCGTCCTTGTCGCTGTGGGTCAGCAGATCGCGATGGAGTTGCCGGATGTGGTTCTCGGTCAGTGTGATGTCTTGCCAAGACGAGAACACCAATTCCATGACGTCGGCATAGCCAGCCACTTCCTGTTCGTCGCGGGTCTCGAACGACCCAATCTGCAAGTTGGAAAGTAGTCGTTCGACTTCACGGTCCGACAATTTGCTGCCCTCGATCCGTGTCGAAGACCCGATGCTCTCGATGGTGGCAACCCGCCGCAATGCCGACAGCCGGTCAGGCGCGAGTGTTCCCAAGGCGCGCCAAGCGCCTTTGAACTCGTCGATCCCTGCGACCAGTCAGAGGATTTCGGGGGTAATCTGGAGAGCGTCAGAGCGAATCATGCAACCAACAATACGCCCATTTACACCCAATAAGGCGTTCTTCTAGTCCTTCTTCCATTTGCAGACCCATTTACACCCATTTCCGCTAAGCCAATGACAGGAACGAGCCGGTGAATTCACTCAACCCTGCTGCATCGGAAATCAACCCAGGCGCATCGCCGTGCCCACAAATTCCAATCCCTGTCGCATCCGCCCGGCGACGTCCGACGACGTGCCCGCCATCGAACGCATCGTCCAGGCGGCATACACCCATTACATCGCCCGCAATGGCGCCACGCCTGGCCCCATGCTGGACGATTATCCGGCGCGCGTGGCGCAGGGCGTGGTCCATGTGCTGGTAGCGGCCGGCCGCGTACAAGGCCTGATCGTGCTGATACCGGAACCGGATGCCGGCAGCCTGCTGCTGGACAACATCGCCGTGTCACCCTGTGCGCAAGGCATGGGCTATGGCCGCGCGCTGCTGGAATGGGCTGAAGCGGCCGCGCGGGATGGTGGCTTTTCGCGCATCCGTTTGTATACGCAGGAAGTGATGACAGAAAACATCGCTATCTACACCCGGCGCGGTTATGTAGAAACCCACCGTGCCACGCAGATCGGATTGAATCGAATTTTCATGCAAAAACCCCTATAAGAAATGGCTTTTTCATCAATTCAAACCAGACATCAAGCGCAGATAAAAATACGAGCTTTTACTCGTGTTTTTCCCTGCCACGATGTTTTGCAATGGCGTACGACGCAATCCGATTGCGCGCCAAAGACTTCGCATAGACCGACTCCGGCCGTATCCGCTGCGCGATGACAAAGCCGGTCATGCACGCAAGCATCAGGGGCAGCATGACCTCGTAGCTCAGCGTCATCTCGAAAATCATCAGGACCGACATCAACGGCGCATGCGTGGTGGCAGCCAGCAGCGCCCCCATCCCGACGATGGCATAACTGGACTCCGCCGACAGGCTGCCTGCCGGAAACACGCCATGCAGCGCCGTCCCGTACAAGGCGCCCAGCGCGGCGCCCACAAACAGCGTCGGCGTGAAAACCCCGCCCAGCGCCCCCGAGCCCACACTCGCCGCGGTGGCGAGCGTCTTGAGCAACAGGATGGCGGCCACCGCCTGCCAGGCCCATTGCGTATGCAGCATGCTGTTCACGACGCTGTAGCCATTGCCCCAGACCGCCGGGTTCAGCACGGATAGGGCCCCGACGACCAGTCCGCCCGCGGCCATCCGCCCCCAGAGCGGAAACGGCAGGCGGCGGAACGCTGCCCGCGACACGTCCAGGAAACGCAGAAACTGCGGGGCCGCCAGACCCGCAATCACGCCGAGCCCCAGATAGTTGAATACTTCCCAGCCCGACACGAATTCAAAATGGGGCATGTGGAAGACGGCGTCATAGTGCAGCACCTGGCGGGTCACGATGTTGGCGACCACCGACGCCACGGCCAGTGGAACCAGGGTGGCCGATGAAATGACGCCATAGACGATCTCCGAAATGAAGATCGCGCCTGCGATCGGTGCGTTATAGGCGGCGGTGATGCCGGCGGTCGCGCCGCAGGCGACCAGCAGGCGCAGGTGGCGGGGCGGCAGCACCAGGTAGCGTCCCGTCAGCGACGAACACATGGCGGCCAACTGCACCATCGGGCCCTCGCGGCCGATAGACGCGCCGGAACCAATCGAAAAAATCGACGACAGGCTGCGCGCAACGGTCTGGCGAAAGCCGATCACGCCCCGGCCGATCGAAATCGCTTCCATGTAGTCGGCCGCGCCGCGCCTGGGCAACCATCGGGCGGCCGACTGCAGGACGATGCCCGCGATTGCGCCCCCGACTGCCGGCATCAGAAACCGCTGCCAGGGATCCAGTCCGCGGGCCAACGACACCATCCCGTGTGGAATCTCCCCCCCGCCGAGCAGCAATTGGGCCCAGCCCAATACCTCGCGAAACACTACGGTCGCCAGGGCGCCCAGCAGGCCCATCAACCCGGCCGCGCACAGCGTGACCGTCAAATTCTCGGCCAACAGGCCGCTTCTCAATCGCCGCGCCCAGGCCGGCTTGCGGATTTTCAACGCTCTTTCCATGGCCGAATTCTACGGCGGATTCTGCTCACTTTTTGTTCAGCCGCCTGTCATGGAACCGCGCACGTCTCCCCTCGAATCCCCAGTTTCCAGAGCGCCCCAGCGGCCCGTTTTGACCCCTTGCCGAGGCAAAAATCGAGGTGGGCTACAGGCTGTTTTCCAAGGTAAAAGGGCCGTTTTGGTCTCCGGTTTGGCAGAATGGCCCTGTGGATAACTCCTAAGGCGGCTGCTTGTGCACATGTTGTGGAGGCAAGTTGAACAAGCAGGGGTTTCTGGCCGGGTCCAAAATCTTGTCCAACTTCAGCTTTTTTCCCACACAGAGTTCTTGCACAGGCAAAAACGGCCGCAAGGCGATGAAAAAAAAGAGGTTTTCAAGGTTAAGGTAGTTATCCACAGCCCTTATTAATCATTAGTCTTTATATAAAGAGAAATAAAGGAAAAGCCAAACATGCTTTCCCATTCCGCCCATCCACCGCCCCCCGGACTGCGTCCATGCGTATCCTCTTGATCGAAGATGAAGCTGAACTTGCCCGTTGGCTTTCCAGAAGCCTGGCCAGACATGCCGGCTTTGTCGTGGAGTGGGCTGATGACGGATTGGTCGCCGAACGGCGGCTCGCGATTGAAGAATTCGACGCGGTCATCCTGGATCTCGGACTTCCCGGCATGGATGGGCACACGTTGCTGGCGAAGATTCGCGCGCGTGACGACCGTACGCCGGTGCTGGTCTTGACCGCGCGCGATTCCCTGGCCGAGAGAATCGGAACCCTTCACGAGGGAGCGGACGATTTCCTGCCGAAACCCTTTGTTGTGGAAGAGTTGGAAGCGCGCCTGATTGCGCTCATTCGCCGCAGCCGCGGCCGTGACCATCCACGGTTGGCCCTGGGAAACCTGGTTTTTGATACATCGGCGCAAAAATTCACGGTCAATGGACAACCTTTGCAGTTATCCCCACGTGAACACGCGGTACTTCGGGTACTGATCCAGAAAAGCGGCGAACCCATCAACAAGCAGCAGATCCTGGACCGCATCCTGACCGACGATGCCGACATCAACCTGGAGGCGATCGAGGTCCTGGTTCACCGGCTGCGCAAAAAATTGGCAGACACTGGCGTCCAGATCGTGACCATGCGAGGCATGGGGTACAGCCTGGAGAACCTTGTTGACAACTAGAAGTCCGCAAAAAACCGTTGATTTCGCAGCGAAAAAGCGTCCGCGAACGCTGAAGACCCAGTTGCTCTGGTGGCTCATTCCGACGCTGGTCTTCGTGATGATGGGCGCCTTGTGGCTGTCCAACCACCAGTTGCGCAACCAGGTCGACATGGCCTATGACCGATCCCTCGCCGGCGCGCTGCGCGCGATCGACCACAACATATCCACAGCCAGCGGTGGATTAGCCATGGAGCAGCCCTACCTGATGCTCGAATTTTTCGAGCTGACGGCCAATGGCAACGTCTTCTACCGGGTAGCGACCGAGGACGGGCTGGCCGAAATCGGCCATCCCGACCTGCCCCTGCCGGCGCAGCCCCTGGTTTCCGGGGAGCCCAGGTTTTTTTATGCGACTTACCAGGGGCAGCCTGTACGGGTGGCGGCGCTGGCGCGGCCCATGGATCCCCCCTTGTACGCAAACAAAGGGGGCCGGGTCGTAGTCCAGGTGGCCGAAGGCCTGGAAAGCCGTCAGGCGTTCCTCCACAAGGTGCTGGTGAGGTCGGTAGAGCGAGACCTGGCCGTGGTCCTGATCAGCGTCCTGGTGATCATCCTGGGGGTTTTCATGGCCCTGCGCCCCCTGGAGCGGCTGCGCCAGGAAGTCAAAGGCCGTTCTGCAGACGATTTAAGCCCCGTCAGCGCGTCCGACATGCCAGGTGAGGTCCTACCCCTAGTCGCGGCAATAAACCTCCACATGGCCCGTTTTGCGGCGTTGGGGAGGGTCCAGGCCCAGTTCCTGGACGACGCGTCGCACCAGTTGCGCACGCCTTTGTCGGTGTTGCGGACCCAGATGGCGTACGCCTTGCGGGAAGAAGACCCCCAGGAGGTCCGTACAGCCCTTCTGGCGATGCAGGAGGGGTTGGACAGGGCCGTACGCACCACCAACCAGATGCTCGCCCTGGCGCGCGCCAAGGACGCCTCCCTGGCCGAAGGCGGATCCAGCCCAGAACCGGTCGACCTCGTCGAGCTGGCTGACGGGGTTATCCGTACCCAATTACCCAATGCCCGCGCCCGGCAACTGGACATCGGCCTGGAAGCGGCCGGCGGGCCGATAGTGGTCCATGGCGCGGAATGGCTGTTGCGGGAGGCGGTCAGCAACCTGGTGGACAACGCCATCCGCTACGCAGCCGCCGGGGGCGTGGTCACCGTCCGGATCGAATCGGTCCCCGGCGAAGCCCGGCTGGCGGTCGAAGACGATGGCCCGGGCATGTCGGACGAGGATATCGCCCGGGCCTGCGTCCGGTTCCGGCGGGGAGCGGCGGGCAAAAACACATCGGGCGCCGGCTTGGGGCTGGCCATCGTGGGTACGATTGCTGAAATCCTGGGCGCGCGCCTGGTGCTCGAGAACCGGACCGGGCACCCGGGGTTGCGCGCGGCATTGGTGTTTTCCCTGGAACCGGGTGCGGATGCTGCGTCGCGGCACGAAAACGGCCGGAATTGAAAGCTTGCGGAAAGCTTCGGTTTTGTACGGTTGCGTCCACTGGAGCCGCTCGACGCAATTACGCACCGCAGCGCCGCTACCAGCGATACCTAGACCTATAAATTCTGGAGACGCAACAATGCAGACGAGTCTGAAGCTGCGCATCGCAGCCATGGCGGCGCTTGGCGCCATCACCCTGTCCCTGGGCGCGGCGCATGCCGCCGATGAACCCCGCCGTCCGGAGTGCATCGCACCGGCCCAGCCGGGAGGCGGCTTCGACCTGACCTGCCGCCTGGCGACCGAAGGCCTGAAGCAGAGCGGCGCCCTCAAGAGCGCCATGCGTATCGTCTACATGCCCGGCGGCATTGGCGCGGTGGCGTACAACAACATCGTGGCCCAGCATCCCAACGAACCCGGCACCATCGTCGCGTTCTCGGGCGGATCGCTGCTCAACCTGGCCCAGGGCAAGTTCGGCAAGTACAACGTCGATGACGTGCGCTGGCTGGCGGGCATCGGCACCGACTATGGCGTGGCCGTCGTGCGCAACGACTCGCCGTACACGGACCTGAAGAGCCTGATGGATGCTTTCAAGCAGGATCCGACCAAGATCGTGCTGGGCGCGGGCGGCACGGTGGGCAGCCAGGACTGGATGAAGGCAGCCCTGACCGCCAAGGCGGCTGGCGTCGACTTCAAGAAAATGCGCTTCGTCGCCTTTGAAGGGGGCGGCGAGGCCGTGACGGCGCTGCGTGGCGGCCACATCCAGGCCTACATGGGCGACGCGGCCGAAGCGTTCACGATGCTGGAAGGCGGCGCGCCCATCCGCGTGCTGGCCGTCTTCAACGACCAGCGGCTGCCGGGCAAGCTGGGCTCGGTGCCCACCGCCAAGGAACAGGGCTATGACATCGTCTGGCCGATCATCCGCGGGTTCTACGTCGGTCCCAAGGTGTCGGACAGCGATTACCAGTTCTGGGTGGACGCGTTCAACAAAACCATGGCCACGCCCGAGTTCGAAAAGCTGCGCCAGCAACAAGGCCTGTTTCCGTTCAACAAGACGGGACCCGAGCTGGACGCTTACGTGAAGAACCAGGTCAAGCAGTACGGCGAACTGGCCGATACGTTCGGCCTGATCAAAAAGTAATCCAGCCGTCCGGCTGATTTTCCGATCGCGCGCAGGGGGTCTCCCGCCGGCTCTGCCGGTGCAAGGGGACTCCTGCGGGGACCCCTGCGCCGCGCGATCCGACCAACACGGAAACTTGGATCATGAATGATCGAATCCTGGGCATTGCCGCCCTGGCGCTGGCCGTCTTCATGACGGCAGCCGGCTGGAGCATCGAGGCGCCGTTCGCCTACGAGCCTGTCGGCCCGCGCGCCTTTCCCCTGCTGCTGGCCTTGATCATCGGCCTTTGCGGACTGTGGCTCGTCTACAAGGGCGGACGCGCCGTCGAATCCAACCCGGCGGGCGCCAATGCGCGCATCGCTCTGATGGTGGTGTGCGCGACCGCGTATGCATTTCTGTTCCAGTGGCTGGGCTTCGTCATCGCGACTTCGCTCATGTCGGTTTTCGTGGGCCGGCTGTTCGGCGGCAGCTGGATCAAGTGCGCCATCGGCGGCGTCGTCATGAGCCTTTTCTTTTTCGTGTTGTTCGACAAGGTGCTGGACGTCGTCCTGCCCGGCGGACTGCTGGAGAACCTGATATGAGCGGCATTCTCGATCATCTGTCGATCGGCTTTGGGGTCGCCTTTTCGCTGACGAATCTTCTGGTCGCGGCGATTGGTTCGTTCATCGGAACCATGGTGGGCGTGCTGCCCGGCCTGGGGCCGGTCAACGGCGTCGCAATGCTGATCCCCATCGCATTCGCGATGAACCTGCCTCCCGAAACCGCGCTGATCCTGCTTGCGGCGGTCTACGTGGGGGCGGAATACGGCGGGCGCATCACCGCGATTCTGCTGAACGTGCCGGGCGAGGCCAGCGCCATCATGACGACGCTGGACGGCTATCCGCTGGCGCGCCAGGGCCTGGCGAACGTGGCTCTGTCGCTGTCGGCGTGGTCCGCGTTCTTTGGCGCCATCGTGTCGGTGGTGGGCATCATCCTGCTCGCGCCGCTGCTGGCCAAATGGGCGCTGGCCTTCGGTCCTGCGGAGTATTTTGTCCTGATGATCTTCGCGTTCTGCTGCCTGACCAGCCTGCTGGGCAAGCAGCCCGTCAAAGGCGTGCTGGCCGCGATGATCGGGTTGTCCATCTCGGTGGTGGGCGTGGACGCGAACTCGGGCGTCTATCGCTACACCTTCGAATCCGTGCACCTGGCCGACGGCATCGACTTCGTGGTGGTGGTGATTGCGCTTTTTGCAGTCAGCGAGATGCTGGAAATGCTCGAGAAGGTGGCCGCCGGCCACAGCGTCGAGGTCACGCCCAGCGGCCGCAAGCTTTTCAATCTGAAGGAGCTGGCGCTCACGTGGTGGAGCGTGGTTCGCAGCGCGCTGGTGGGCTTTGGTGTCGGCGTGCTGCCGGGAGCGGGCGCCAGCGTGGCGGCGGCCGTGGCCTACTCGCAGGAAAAGCGCATCATCGAAGCCAAGGATCCCGAGGCCAAGTTCGGAAAGGGCGACTTGCGCGGGCTGGTCGCCCCGGAAGCCGCCGCGACATCCTCCGCGATCGGTTCGTTCGTCCCGATGTTGACCCTGGGCGTGCCCGGATCGGGCACTACCGCGGTGATGATGGGGGCGCTGACGCTCTACAACATCACCCCGGGGCCGGTCCTGTTCGACACGAAGCCGGAGCTTGTCTGGGGCTTGATCGCGTCGCTGTTCGTGGCGAACGTGCTGCTCTTCGTGATGAACGTGCCTCTGGTCCGGCTGTTCTCGAAGGTGCTGTCGGTGCCGGGTTGGTTGATGGTGCCGGGCATTCTGTGCATCAGCTATATCGGCGTCTATGCGATCAATGCGGGAACGTTCGATCTGCTGCTGGTGGCGGGCATCGGAACGCTGGGTTATTTCCTGCGCAAATTCGGCGTGCCAATGGCGCCGCTGGTGCTGGGCGTGGTGCTGGGCAACATGATGGAACAGAACCTGCGCCGCGCGCTGTCGATCACGGACGGCGACGTGCGAGTGCTGTTTTCCAGCCCCGTGTCGATTTCGCTGTGGGTGGCGGCATTGGCGGTTGTCATCGTGCCTCAGGCCCTGCGTCGTCTGCGCAAGGCGAGACGGGCGGCCACCGGTCAGGTCTGATTGCTGGAGCCAGGGCTGGGGCTGGTCGGTGCTGAATCCGGCGTTGGCCGCAGTCCCGATAACGCACGCGGGGCGCCTTTTGGGCGCCCCGTTTTTCATGCGGCGTTTGCCGTGGAAGCTTCTGTTTCCGTATATGAGCTTTTACTCACATACGAAGCGATCAAACTTGCTTCAGCCTTTCCAGCGCGGCGTCCAGCGTCGCATCCTTCTTGGCAAAGCAGAAGCGCACGATGCGGTGATTGGATTCGGGCGCATCGGGCTGACAATAGAACGCGGACACCGGTATCACCGTCACACCATGCTTGACGGTCAGGTCACGCGCGAAGTCGGCTTCGTTCTGCTTCGAAATCTGGCTGTAGTCGGCCAGCAGGAAGAAGGTGCCGGGACTGGGCAAGGGCCGAAAGCGTGTCTGCGCCAGGCCTTGCGACAGGCGGTCGCGCTTGGCCTGGTAGAAGGCCGGCAGATTCAGGTAGGGTGCGGGATCACGCATGAATTCGGCCAGCGCGAACTGCATCGGAGACGGGACCGTGAACACCATGAATTGATGCACCTTGCGCAGCTCTGCGCTCAGGTGACGCGGGGCGCAGCAGTAGCCGATCTTCCAGCCGGTGGTGTGATACGTCTTGCCAAACGACGAAATCACAAAGGCATGCTCGGCCAGCAGGGGACGGCGGGCCACGCTGGCGTGCGGCTTGCCATCGAAGACGATATGTTCGTAGACCTCGTCCGACACCAGCAGCACGCCCGTGTCGCGGACAATGGCTTCAAGCGCATCCAGGTCGCTGTCGTCGAGCACGGCGCCTGTCGGGTTGTGCGGAAAGTTCAGCATCAGCAAGCGCGTCTTGGACGTAATGGCGTCGCGCACGCGCTGCCAGTCGATGCGGTAGTACGGGTCGGCTTCGGTGGGCGCGCGCAGCGGCACAGGCACCGCGGTGCCGCCCGCCAGGCGTATCGCGGGCAGGTACGAGTCGTAGCAGGGTTCGATCACGACCACTTCGTCGCCGCTGCCCACGGCGGCCAGCACCGTCGCCATGAGGGCCTCGGTGGCGCCGCTGGTCACCGTGATCTCGGTCTCGGGGTCGTAGGCGTGTCCGTAGAGCTCGCGCGTCTTGGAGGCGATGGCGTCGCGCAATGGCGCGACGCCGGGCATGTAGGGATACTGGTTGTGGCCGTCAGCCATGGCCTTGGTGACCAGCGCGCACAGCGCGGGGTCCGGGTCGAAGTCAGGGAAGCCCTGGCCCAGGTTGATGGCCTTGTGCTCGATGGCAAGGCGGCTCATCACGGTAAAGATGGTAGTGCCGACGTCGGGGAGTTTGGATCGGATCATGTTGGACGCGAAGTGAACACGGGTAGCCAAGGAAAGTTTTCGTAAGTATCCCACTAACTCATAATTCATTTTTCATGGGCATTTACGCGGACGGGATTGTGGTTCACAACAAGTGGGTGCGGGTGCTGGGGGGATTTTGCGTCGCGCTGGTCGGCGCGCTGCTGGCGGTATGGGCGCACATGCCGCTGCCCTGGATGCTGGGCGCGTTGCTGTTGACCGCGGCGACCAGGATCGCCGGATTGGGAACGGCGTGTCCACGCCCGGCGCGCAATGCGGGCCAATGGGTCATCGGAACGTCGCTGGGGCTGTACTTCACGCCGCAGGTGATCGGCCATATCGGGAACAATGCCGGGCCCATTCTGGTTGGGATGCTGTTTGCGCTGGCGCTTGCGTTTCTGGGCACGGCCATCCTTCGTCGCTACACCGATGTGGATTTCAAGACGGCATGGTTTTCATCGGCGATCGGTGGCGCGAGCGAAATGGCCAATCTGGCTGAACGCCATGGCGCCCGGATCGATCGCGTGGCCACCGCGCACAGCGTCCGCGTGTTGCTCGTGGTGGTCGCGGTGCCGTTCATTTTTCAATGGTGGGGCGTGGCGGGCCTGGATCCGACGGTGCCCGGACCCACCGAGGTGCACGGTGTGGGCTTGATTGCGCTGGTCGCGCTGACCATGGTGGGCGGCGCGGCGTTTATCAAGCTGCGGCTGCCCAATCCCTGGGTCCTGGGGCCCATGCTTGCCGCGATGGTGCTGACGGCTTGCAGCATTGAATTGTCCGCGCTGCCGGATTATGTGCCCAAGGCCGGACAGCTGCTTATCGGCTGGTCGCTTGGCGACCGTTACCGGCCGGATTTTTTTCGTGCCGCGCCGCGCTTCATTGCCGCGGTGGCGGGCTTTACGGTATTGGCCTTGGCGCTTGCGTTCGGCGTCGGCGCATTGCTTTCATTGTGGTCCGCGGCGCCCATTCCGACATTGATCTTGGGCACGACGCCGGGCGGCATCGCGGAGATGGCCATCACTGCGAAGGTGCTGCAGCTGGGTGTGCCGGTCGTGACGGCGTTTCACGTCACACGCATGGTTTTCGTCGTGATCGTGACGGGTCCGGTTTACGCATTTCTGGCGCGGCGCCGGGATAATTCCGCGTAGCGGTATGGCCTCCCAGTGCAAAAAATACGACATTCGGGTAAACAACTATATGACTCTGTAATGCGGGATGAGTATGCTGATTCCGCAGTTGATTCAAGCAGCGCGCAGACTCGTTCTGTGGCACAGGCGACAAGCGGGAACTCAGGTTTTGCACCGATCGTTCAGTTCGCACGGCGTCCTTGATTCATTGCATTTCGATTTAATTACAGGACGCTAGAAAAAATGGCTCAGAAGGGCAAAGTCAAGTGGTTCAACGCTGACAAGGGTTTCGGTTTCATCACGCCGGACGTGGGCGGCACCGATGTGTTCGCACACTTTTCCGCCATCCAGGGTCGCGGCTATCGCAGCCTGAACGAAGGCCAGGAAGTCGAATACGAAGTCAAGGATGGTCCGAAAGGACCTCAAGCGGCCGAAATTCGCCCGCTCTAAATCGGGAAATCCCAATTTCCCGTCCGCCAGGCTCGGCCTGGCTACAACGCCCCAAGACCTCATGGTCTGGGGCGTTGTTTCATTTGGGCGTCGGCGTGAAGGGGCGCTTGCGCGGTGCCGGCACGCATAAGTTAGTATTCACTAACATATCCTCGAGCACTGGATAACTCTGTGGATAATTATTTCCGTATATGAGCATTTTGATGCTCAGTAATGAAGCAACGCGCGCACAGCCGCCCGGTTTTGCACAGTTATCCGTATTAATCGCAACGGGATTACCGGGCTTCTCCGATACGCCCTCCAGCCGTTCAATCTCCCTGGAATCCGGCGCCTAACACTCGGTTTTCATAGGGAAACAGTCCCTTTCCATTGGCTGGCCGGTCTGGCTTGAAGCCGAGCTCCACGGCAATTAACGCGTGCTGCGGCACGCATTTGTGGTGCTTTATGGGCGGTTGTTCACAAAGATATCCCCATCCCGGTTATGCACAGAATTACTTCCCTGATACGCCAAATTGGGGGTGTCAGCCTGTGGATAGAAATGGGGATATTGCCGAAAGAGTGAGAGGAGGGCGCCGCGTGTGCGGGCGTTTTCGCGGCGCGGGTGCTTCGGTGGATGCTTCCAATTTGGCGGTCAGCGTGACGGACAAATCCTCCGCAAGATCGCGCCAGCGACTTTTCCACAGCGTTTCGCGTGAACCTTCCACACATCGGCCATATGGATGATGGCGCGGTTCATTGAGTACGAGCAAGATAATTGTCGGGTCAATGAAGCCGGCGGCTTTCTGTGTGGGAAGCACACATGCGAATCAGGGGTGGGGATAATTTTGTGAATAAATCACCCCGATTTGCGCAGCGCGTTTTGACAGCGGTTCGGAGTTGGAGTTCATTCTGTGCTGGTGCCCGCTGCGGTAATGGGAGCGGGACCGTGTACGGATGGGTTTCCCGTGGACGACGTCTCATCGGCATACACAAAGAGACCGGGGTGGCGAGATGTGGATAAGTACAGGGCGGGTGAGTAATCCGTGCTGACGGAGTGGGTCCACGCGCCGCCTTGCCAGTGATTCGGCGACGGGTGTTAAGTCGGACCTTGCGGGTCGTTTCGATTTCACGTGGATAGCTGACTTTATAAGTACTGCCCGCTGTTTGCCTGTTGATAAGAATGTGCGTAACCCTGCTGTTGCTTTGCGCGGCAACGTGTTTTCCATAGAGGGTCGCGACTTTATTAGATCTGTGGATAAATGAGCTGGGTCGATTGAGTCGTGGATTCCGCCTCGAAGTGGGAGGCTAATGAATCAGGTACGGCTAGCCACAGCTTCGAAAAATGCACCTCTTCTTTGTGCTGGTATTCGGCGCTGTTCCAGCCCGGACCGTCGGTAAGTTTCCGCATCGCATGCTTCCCTTACTCATTGTTGGTGCTGTCGTCGAAAATCTCCCCGTGCGATTTTCGGGATCTTCTGAGTTTGGTAAATGCCAAAAATTCCCTTTTTTCGGCTAAGGGGTAGGGTAGGGTGGAATAAATCGTTTTTTTTCATATTTCTTACCTTTGTCGGCTGCGGCTAGCCGTAGTTTGGTGTGCGTGCTTTCCGTCTGGGTCTCTTTAGTGTTTTCGCCATCTGACGTCGAATCTACGCGACCGCGTGTGTTTCACGTGAAACAGTCGAGGCGGGTGGCGCGCCTGCTTCCGCGAAAGGACCCTGTTGTTCCACGTGAAACATGACCATGCGTGATGATCTTGATGTCTGTCTCGGCTCGCTGCTTCTTTGGCAGCCTAGGCTTCTGTTGAGTCACAGTCACTGCTCTTGTAGTCCAGCCAGGGCAACGTCGCCTCGACCCGTGCCGGTGTTTACGCAGAATGTTCCACGTGAAACATAGGGAAGAGCAGTGCGCGAAGGTACCCGACCCGCATCTCGTCCATGTTCCACGTGGAACATTCACGCACCGGATCCTCTTGTTTCGCTGTTCCATCGAACCCGGACCGGCCCAGGCGCGAGACGCCGTCTCTCCCCAATCGGACTGACTGGGGCATAGGGGTGGTGTGGTTCGCACCTGAACCCGCCACCGTCCAATGGTCTAACCGAGAAGTGGGATCAAACTAAGCGACTAAGATCACGCATCACCGCAGGCCGCCGCGATGTTTCCCAGGGGCCAAGGCAGGAATACAGGCCAGGGATGTTCCACGTGAAACATCGACCACCAACGAGCGCCCGCCGCGCGCGCGACAATGCACAGTCCTGTTTCACGTGGAACATCACAGCTATACGCCGGCAGGTGCCAACACTTTCTCCCCACGAACAGGCTTTCGCTCCGACACCGATTTCAATTTCGCCGCGTGCAGACTGTGCGCAACATGTTTCACGTGAAACATGCCACCCCTGCCTCTATAATGAGCGCCGAACGCTCTCTCCTACATCTCCCCCATCATGGACTATCCCCGCGAATTCGATGTCATCGTCGTCGGTGGCGGCCACGCCGGTACTGAGGCGGCCTTGGCCGCTGCTCGGTCGGGCGCGCAGACGCTGCTGCTTACGCACAACATCGAAACCCTTGGCCAAATGTCGTGCAATCCGTCCATCGGCGGAATTGGCAAGGGCCATCTTGTCAAAGAGGTGGATGCCTTGGGTGGGGCCATGGCTTTGGCCACAGATGAATCCGGCATTCAGTTCCGCATCCTGAATGGATCGAAGGGCCCGGCCGTGCGCGCCACGCGCGCCCAGGCGGACCGCGTCCTGTACCGGAAGGCGATCCGCGGACGCCTGGAGAACCAGCCGAATCTCTGGCTGTTCCAGCAGGCCGTCGAGGACCTGATGGTGGAGGGCGATCGTGTCGTGGGCGCGGTGACGCAAGTCGGCCTGAAGTTTCGCGCCAAGACCGTAGTGCTGACGGCAGGTACTTTCCTCAATGGCCTGATCCACGTCGGGCTGCAGAACTACTCGGGCGGCCGCGCCGGCGATCCGCCAGCCATCTCGCTGGGTCAACGCCTGAAGGAACTGCAGCTTCCCCAAGGGCGCCTGAAGACCGGCACGCCGCCGCGCATCGACGGTCGCACGATCAACTACTCAGTGCTCGAGGAGCAGCCCGGCGACCTGGATCCGATTCCCGTGTTCTCGTACATGGGCAATGTGTCCATGCACCCGAAGCAGCTTCCCTGCTGGATCACCCACACCAACGCCCGCACGCACGACATCATCCGCGGCGGTCTTGACCGCTCGCCGATGTACAGCGGCGTCATCGAAGGGGTGGGCCCGCGCTACTGTCCCTCCATCGAGGACAAGATCCATCGCTTCGCCGACAAGCAATCTCACCAGGTCTTTCTTGAACCGGAAGGGCTGGACACCCACGAGGTCTATCCCAACGGTGTGTCGACCAGCCTGCCTTTCGATGTGCAGCTCGACCTGATCCATTCGCTGCCCGGCCTGGAGAACGCGCACATCATGCGGCCCGGGTACGCGATCGAATACGATTATTTCGATCCACGTGGACTCAAGAGCACGCTCGAAACCAAGGCGATCAACGGCCTGTTCTTCGCGGGTCAGATCAACGGCACGACCGGCTACGAAGAGGCCGCGGCACAGGGCCTGCTGGCCGGCGTGAACGCCGCGCTCAAAGCGAAGGACCGTGACCAGTGGACGCCACGTCGGGACGAGGCTTATCTGGGCGTGTTGGTGGACGATCTGGTCACGCGCGGCGTGACGGAACCCTACCGCATGTTCACCTCGCGCGCCGAGTATCGCCTTAGCCTGCGCGAAGATAACGCCGACCTGCGCCTGACCGAAATCGGACGCCAACTCGGAATTGTCGACAATGCGCGCTGGGATGCATTCAACCGCAAGCGCGATGCAGTGGCCGCCGAAGTCGAGCGCCTGAAGTCCTCATGGGTCAACCCCAGGCTCCTGCCCGCCGAGGTGGCCGAGCCCCTCTTGGGCAAGGCAATTGAACGTGAGTACTCACTTGCTGATCTGCTGAAGCGCCCGAATGTGTCGTATGAGGCGCTGATGGCGGCGCGCAATGCCGACGGCTCCCTGCTGGCTGGTCCGGGCGTGGTCGAGGACGATGTGCTGTCCGAGCAGGTCGAGATCCAGGTCAAGTATGCGGGCTACATCGCCCGCCAGCAGGACGAGGTCCAGAAGCACATCGCCCATGAACAGCAACCGATTCCCGCGGATGTCGATTACGACGCCGTGACCAGCCTGTCGTTTGAAGTGCGCCAGAAGCTCAAGACCCATCGTCCGGAGACCATCGGCCAGGCCGCGCGCATCTCCGGCGTCACCCCGGCCGCGATTTCGCTCCTGCTCATCCATCTCAAGCGCCTGCATTACGGCTCGCGCAAGCAAGCGGCATGAGCGCGCCCGCCAATCAGGCCGGCTCGGACATGGCCGGCCGACTCACTCGCGCATGCGAGGAACTGGGCCTGCGCGCCGACGATGCGGCCATTGCCAAGCTGCTGAGCTACCTGGCGCAGATGCAGCGCTGGAATCGCACGTACAACCTCACCGCCATCCGCGATCCGCAGCAGATGCTCGTGCAGCATCTGTTCGACAGCCTGGCTGCCGTGAAGCCCTTCAGCGAGGCGCTGGCCGCGCCCGATGCGCCGGCCAAGGTCTACGACGTCGGCTCGGGCGGCGGCCTGCCTGGCGTCGTCCTGGCGATCATGCGGCCCGCCTGGTCCGTGACCTGCATCGACGCCGTCGAAAAGAAGACCGCGTTCGTGCGCCAGATGAGCGGCGCGTTGGCGTTGCCCAACCTGCAATCGCGGCACGCGCGTATCGAAACGTTGGATCCCGCCGAGTGCGACATCGTCACCTCGCGAGCGTTTGCATCATTGGATGATTTTGCGCAACTCGCGGGTCGCCACGTGGCCAAGAATGGTACCCTCGTCGCCATGAAGGGCAAGGTCCCCGAAGAAGAAATCCAGGCGCTGCATGCGCGCGGGGAATGGCAAGTCGACCATATTCAGCCGCTCCAAGTCCCGGAGCTGCAAGCAGAACGCTGCCTGATCTGGATGCGCCGCAGTCAAGGAACCCTATGAAGAACATACCCCCCAGCACATCCGCCCGCGTATTCTGCATTGCCAATCAGAAGGGCGGCGTGGGCAAGACCACGACCGCCATCAACCTGGCGGCCGGCCTTGCCACGCACAATCAACGCGTGCTGCTGGTGGACCTGGATCCGCAGGGCAATGCCACGATGGGCAGCGGCATCGACAAGAACTCCCTCGAGTCCAACCTGTACCAGGTGCTGATCGGCGAATCCTCGATCGAGCAGGCCCGCGTGAAGTCGGAGTCGGGCGGTTACGACGTCCTGCCCGCCAACCGCGAACTCTCGGGCGCCGAGATCGACCTGGTGCAGATGGACCAGCGCGAACGCCAGTTGAAGGCCGCGATCGACACCGTCGCCAGCCAGTACGACTTCGTGCTCATCGACTGCCCGCCCACGCTGTCCCTGCTGACGCTCAACGGCCTGGCCGCAGCGCATGGCGTCATCATTCCGATGCAGTGCGAATACTTCGCGCTCGAAGGACTGTCGGACCTGGTCAACACCATCAAGCGCGTCCACCGCAACATCAACGATGACCTGCGCGTCATCGGATTGTTGCGCGTCATGTTCGATCCGCGCATGACCCTGCAGCAGCAGGTGTCCGCCCAGCTCGAGTCGCACTTCGGCGACAAAGTCTTCAAGACGGTGGTGCCGCGCAATGTGCGCCTTGCCGAAGCACCCAGTTACGGCATGCCGGGCGTCGTGTATGACCGCGCCTCGCGCGGCGCGCAGGCGTACATTTCTTTCGGCGCCGAAATGATCGAGCGCGTCAGGAAAGACTTGAACTAGCTTTACCCGATGCCCGACGCCGCGCTCTTTTTTCCGCCACAGACAGCCTGCTCCACGCCGCCCGCCGACGTGCGCGATGCGCTGCGCGTGCGGCTGGAAGAGGCGGCGCTCAATGCCACCGCGGTGGGCGCGCAACTGATCTATGATGGCTGGCTGGTGCGTTTTGCCCATTCGCCCGCCAAGCGGGTCCGAAGCGTGAATGTGCTGGGGTTATCCACACGTCCTTTGGATGAGCGGCTGGCGTATTGTTCATCGTTGTATGCGCGCCATGGCTTGCCCATGGTGCTGCGCATTACCTCCATCGGCCCCGATTTTTCGCTCGACGCCGAGCTGGAGGCCCGCGGTTATACCTATACCGGTGAGACTCGAGTCATGAGCACGCCGCTCGCCCCCCGCACGTGCGGCAGGGGCGATCTGCATTTCAGCATGGTCGATGCCGAGCGCTTCGCGGCGGCGGTCGGAGTCATGCGCGGCGCATCCGCGATGCACGTCGGCGAACACCAGGCGCGCTTGTCGGGACTGGCTGTGGATAAGCAGCCGGTGCTCGCGACTGACGCGGCAGGGCAGGTGGTCGCCGCCGGCATGGCCGTGCGCGACGGCGACCTGCTTGGCCTGTTCGACATCGTTACCCATCCCGGACATCGGCGCAAAGGCTATGCCGCCGTCCTGGTGGAGCATTTGCTGGCCGAAGGCGCCGCCGGTGGCGCCCGCACGGCCTACCTGCAGGTCGAGCCGGAAAACACCGCCGCGCGGGCGCTGTATGCCCGCTACGGTTTCAAAGACTGTTACGCGTATTGGTACCGCCTGCCCGCCGAGCAGGCGGGCGCCTGAGCCCTGGGCCCGGGATACAAAGACAGAAGGAAAGAGGATTTAACTATGGCCACCAAGAAACCCAAGGGATTGGGTCGCGGACTGGACGCCTTGCTGGGCGCGGACGCGCCTGCCATCGACAACATCGGCAAGGCGGTCGCCAAGCCCGAGGGTCCGCCGTCCACCCTGCCCATCTCGAAGATGCGCGCCGGCAAGTACCAGCCGCGCACGCGCATGGACGAGGGGGCCCTGGGCGAGCTGGCCGAATCGATACGCACGCAAGGCATCATGCAGCCGATTCTCGTGCGCGCGCTGGGCGACGCGCCCGGCCATTACGAGATCATTGCCGGTGAACGCCGCTTCCGCGCGGCGCAGCTTGCGGGCCTGAAAGAAGTGCCGGTGCTGGTGCGCGAGGTCGCCGATGAAAACGCGGCCGTCATGGCGCTCATCGAAAACATCCAGCGCGAAGACCTGAACCCGCTGGAAGAAGCGCACGGCGTGCGCCGCCTGCTCGACGAGTTCGGCCTCACGCACGAACAGGCCGCGCAGGCCATCGGCCGCTCGCGGTCGGCCACCAGCAACCTGCTGCGCCTTCTGAATCTGGCCGCGCCCGTGCAGACCATGCTGCTGGCTGGCGACGTGGACATGGGGCACGCGCGTGCGCTGCTCGCCGTGGACGCGGCCACCCAGATCCAGCTTGCCAACCTCATCATCGCGCGCCGCCTGTCGGTACGCGAAGCCGAAAAGCTCGTCGCCAAGACCGTCAAGGAAGCCGAAACCTCGGCCTCGCCCAAGAAGAAGGCGAACGGCGTGTCGCGCGACCTGACCCGCCTGGAAGAAGCGCTGTCCGACCACCTGGGCACGCGCGTGGCGCTGAAAGTGGGCGCCAAGGAAAAAGGGCAGATCGTGATCGATTTCCACGGATGGGAACACCTGAATTCGCTGCTCGAGCGCCAAGGCCTGTCCGGAGCCGTGGATGCCTGATCGCGCCTTGCCCGTCATCGCGGTGCTGGCTACGGGCGGCACGATCGCGGGCGCGCAGGCGGATGCCACGTCCGCGGGCTACAAGTCCGGCTCGTTTTCCGTGAACGACCTGCTTGCGGCGGTGCCGCAGCTTGCCGGCATCGCTGAGATCCGCGCCGAACAGGTGGCCAACGTCGGCAGCCAGAACATGACGCACGAGGTCTGGCGCACGCTCGCGCAGCGCGTGGATGCGCTCTGCCAGGACGCCTCGGTGGCCGGCATCGTCATCACGCATGGCACGGACACGCTCGAGGAAACCGCCTATTTCCTCAGCCTGGTGAACCGCCATGACAAGGCCGTCGTGCTGGTAGGCGCCATGCGTCCCGCCACGGCGCTGGGCGCCGAGGGCCCCGCCAACCTGTACAACGCGGTGGCGCTGGCCCGCCATCCCGACGCGCGCGGCCGCGGGCCGATCGTCGTCATGAACGAAGACGTGCACTACGCCCGCGAAATCCAGAAGATCGCCAGCGCCGGACTGTGCGCCTTCGCGTCGCCCAATCGCGGCCGCGCGGGCGTCATGCATGGCGGCGTGCCGTGCTTCTATTCGCGCAACACCACCGTGTATGGCGCACAAAGCGAGTTTTCACTCGCATTGCTGGAAAAGGCCGGCTGGCCACGCGTGGACATCGTCTACGCCCATGCCAATCTGCAATCCGACCTGATCGATTTCCTGGCCAGCGCGGTGGACGGCATCGTGCTGGCGGGGGTGGGCGACGGCAACGCCACCGACCTGGCCATCGACAGCCTGCGCCGCGCGGCCGATGATGGCGTGGCGGTCGTGCGGTCCAGTCGGACGGGCAGCGGCTTTGTCGCGCGCGATGTCGAACTCGATGACGCCACGCTGGGCTTTGTCGCGGCAGGGGACCTGAATCCGCAGAAGG
This sequence comes from Achromobacter sp. NFACC18-2, assembly GCF_900108985.1. Taxonomy (NCBI): domain Bacteria; kingdom Pseudomonadati; phylum Pseudomonadota; class Betaproteobacteria; order Burkholderiales; family Alcaligenaceae; genus Achromobacter; species Achromobacter sp. NFACC18-2. Next base: position 513,628 of record NZ_FNYM01000002.1, read on the forward strand.
CGCGCATCCTGCTCATGCTTGCGCTCTCGGTCACCCGCGATCCGGCCGGTCTGCAGCAGATCTTCGACCGCTATTGAACGCCCCGCCGCGACGGCTACGCCGTCGCGTCGCCTTGCTGCGCGAGGCCCAGATTGGTGCGCAGCATGTCGTACACCTGACGCGTCAGCGGATTGATGAGATCACGCCTTATCCACAGGAAGTAGGTCACGTCCGGCAGGGGCGGCAATCCCTCCTTTTCTCCGAGCACGCGCATTTCCGGTCCCAGCAGCTCCACGCTGCGCGCGGTCACGCCCAGGCCGGCGCGTAGCGCGGCCTTAATCCCCACCAGGTTCGGCGCCACGTAGTTCGTGTGCCACCGCACCTGCGCCTGCTCCAGCGCATTGAGCGCCAGGCGCCGAAAAATGCTCGGTTCGTCGGCCAGCACCAGCGGCACCGGCGTATGCGGATCGTGCACGTAATCGGCCGAGGCCAACCAGACCGTCGGCGACGTTCGCAACGCCACACCCTCGAAATCCTGGTCGAAGCGCGTCGAGATGGTCAGGTCTATTTCGCCGGCGCGCAGTGCATCCATCAGGAACGGACTGCGATCGACACGGATCTCCAGTTTCACGCGCGGCGCCACGCGCGCGATGTGCGTCAGCAGCGTGGGCAGGATCGTGTCGGCCACGTCCAGGGGTGCGCCCAACCGCAGATCGCCCTCCAGGGGCCCGTCCTGCAACGCGCGCAATGCTTCGTCGTTGATGGCCAGCATGTGCCGCGCGTACTCGACCAGCCGCCGCCCATGCGAGGACAGCAGCTTGTTGCGGCCGTGCTTTTCGAAGAGAGGCAGCCCGATCATGGCCTCGAGCCGCTGCATCTGTTGGGTGATGGCCGACTGGGTCTTGTGCAACCTGTTGGCGGCTTCGGAAAAAGTCTCATGCTGGGCGATCGCCGTCAGCGTGCGTAGCAGGTCGAGATCCAGGTTGCGCATTGGGGTAGCCCAGCCATCCAAGGGTTTACAAGGGTTCAGGGATAACCCGATACATTACCACTGCTAATGGATGTTTAAAGCAATTTAAATTGTTGAGGGCCAAGCCGGGCGATACAGTAAGTGCAATAACTCATGAAACAAGAGGGAAAGTCAACGTGAGCACCGCACATCCGCATCAGGCTGGCATCGACAGCACCGTCGAAAATATTAAAAAAACTGTAGGAAATAAGGGCCTGAACCGCGACAGCCTCCAGTCCGTGCTGGACGATCTTGTCGCCTTGGCCGGCAATACCGCGTGGTGGGGCGCCGACCGCTATCCGGCCCCCGAGGGGGATGAGCGCCAGGCCCGCTACCTCATCGCCGAGGACGCAGACAAAAGCTATGCGCTCTATCTGAACGTCATGCGTCCGGGCAAGAAGATCGTGCCGCACAACCACACCACCTGGGCGTGCATCGCGGCCGTCGAAGGCGTGGAAACCAACTACGTCTACGACCGCATCGACGACGGTTCCGTGCCCGGCGTGGGCAAGCTGGAAAAGATAGATACCGTCGTGGTGGGGCCGGGCACCGGCATCGCGCTGATGCCCGACGACATCCACGCCGTCGAAATCCAGGGCGACAGCGTCATCCGCCACCTGCACATGTACGGACGCGCGCTGGAAACCCTGGATCAGCGCCTGGGCTTCGACCTGGAGACCGGCACCTGCAAGATCATGCCCATCGGCGTGCAGACGCGACGCTGATCATGAGCAAGCCCTACCGGTCCGCGACGCGCCTGCTGCGAGCAGGGCGTCCCCATCAAGGCTGGGTCAACACCCCGGTCTCCCGCGCCAGCACTTACGTATTCGACAGCGTGCAAGCCTGGCGCGATACGCGGGCGCGCCGCGAACAGGAGCGCCTGCCGTCATACGGCGCGCGCGGCACCGACAGCACCCATGCGCTGGAAGACGCGCTGATCGAGCTGGAAGCGGGCTTTCGCGCCAAGCTGTACCCCACGGGCCAGGCCGCGATCGCCACCGTCCTGCTTGCCTATCTGCGCGCGGGCGACCACGTTCTGATCACCGACGCCGTCTATGAGCCGGTGCGCAGATTCTGCGCCGAGCACCTGACGCGATTTGGGATCGAAATTACGTATTACCGGCCCGATGGCGCGGGCATCGAGGCGCTGATCCGTCCGAACACCCGCATGATCTATGCGGAGTCGCCGGGGTCGCTGACGTATGAAATGCCCGACCTCATCGAGTTATCCACAACCGCGAAAAAATACGATTGCTGGCTGGCTGTGGATAACACGTGGGCGTCGGGTCTGGTACAGAAGCCGCTCACCCTGGGCGCCGATATTTCCATTCTGGCGGCCACCAAATATCTGGGCGGGCACGCCGACGTCATGATGGGCGCCGTGGTCACGAACGAACGCGCCTGGCGCGCGCTGGAACGCGCCACGATCGACTTTGGCCAGACCGTCGGGGCCGATGACGCGTTCCTGGTATTGCGCGGCATGCGCACGCTGCCGCTGCGCATGGCGCAGCACGCCCGCAGCGCCATGCAGGTCGCCCAATGGCTGCAGGCGCGGCCCGAAGTGTCCCGCGTGCTGTGTCCCGCATTGCCCGGCGATCCCGCTCACACTCTCTGGCTGCGCGATTGCTGCGGCGCCAACGGCCTGCTGACCCTCGAACTGTCCGACGCGCACACCGACGCCGATGCGGAGCGGCTCATCGACAGTTTGCAGCTCTTTGGCATCGGCGCGTCGTGGGGCGGCTTCGAAAGCCTGGTGATCCCGGTTTTCCTGCAGGGCGCACGGTCGCTGCCCGGCAGCGACGTGCGCGGCCCCATGCTGCGCCTGCATATCGGCCTGGAAGATCCCGACGATCTCATCGCCGACCTGGAACGCGGTTTTGCCGCGTTGTCCCAACCCCTCCGTTCTCTCCGAATCTCATGATGCAGTCCCTTCACGACCATACCCACGCCGACGTCGACGCGCATACGCTCAAGCAGTGGCTGCACGATGGTGGCGAAATCGCGCTCCTGGACGTGCGCGAGCATGGCCAATACGGCGAGTCCCATCTGTTCTACGCCGCGCCGGTGCCCTACAGCCGGCTGGAGGTCGACATCGTGCGCCTCGCACCGCGGCGCGGCGTGCGCGTCGTGGTCTACGACAATGGCGGCGAAGACCCCACCGCGGCGCGCGCCGCGCGGGCGCTTGCCGCGCTGGGCTACACGGACGTGCACCGCCTGGCGGGGGGCATCGCACAGTGGCAGCACGATGGCTACGCGACCTTCGCCGGCGTGAACGTGCCCAGCAAGACTTTCGGCGAATTGGCCGAAGAGGTTTTCCATACCCCGCGCATCGGTGCGCGCGAACTGGCCGAGCGCCAGCGGCGCGGCGACGATCTCATCGTGCTGGATGGCCGGCCATTTGCCGAATACCAGAAGATGAGCATTCCCGGCGGCATCTGCTGCCCCAACGGCGAGCTGGCGCTGCGCGCCCATACGCTGGCCGCGCGGCCGGACACCACCATCGTCATCAATTGCGCGGGCCGCACGCGCAGCATCATCGGCGCGCAGACGCTGATCAACCTGGGCGTCCCCAATCCTGTCTACGCGCTCGAGAACGGCACGCAGGGCTGGTATCTGGAAGACCTGCAGCTCGAACACGGCGCACGCCGTCGCTATAGCGACGACATCCCGCCCGCGGACGTGCCCGCGCTGGCCCAGCGTTCCGCGCAACTTGCGCAGCGCCATGGCGTGCCCACGGCAGACGCCGCCCAGGTGCAGGCCTGGCTGGGCGACGCAACGCGCACCACGTTCCTGTGCGATGTGCGCAGCGCAGAAGAATTCGCACAGGGTTCCCTGCCAGGCGCGCAGCATGCGCCCGGCGGCCAGCTCATCCAGGCAACGGACCAGTACCTGGCCGTGCGCGGCGCGCGCATCGTGGTGTTCGATGCCGAAGGCGTGCGCGCCCCTGTCGTCGCAAGCTGGCTGCGGCAAATGGGTTGGGAGGCCTGCACGCTTGAAGAAGGCGTTGGCGCCGCGCTGGTCAACGAACCGGTCCAGACGCCAGTCCCGCCTATCGCGGTCCTGTCCGATGCCGAGCTCTCGCAAGCGCTGGTGCAAGGCGCCCAGGCCATCGATATCCGCCCCAGCATGCGGTATCGGGCCAACCACATCGTTGGCGCGCGCTGGTCGATCCGTCCGCGCCTGGACCGCCTGCCGCTCGATCCGGCGCGTCCCGTGATCCTCCTGGCCGAAGACGCCGCGCTCGCAGCCTGGGCCGCGAACGATCTGCGCGCGTCGGGCTTGCGGGACGTCAGCGCAAACACCGGCACGCCCGAGAGCTGGTCCGCGCAGGGGATCCCGCTGGCATCCACGCCCGCGGATCCGGCCGACGGCGACTGCATCGACTATCTGTTCTTCGTGCATGACCGTCATGACGGCAACAAGGCCGCGGCGCGCCAGTATCTCGCCTGGGAAACCAACCTGGTCAGGCAGATCGACGAACGGGAGCGCGCCGCGTACCGGTTCCCGGCCGGCTGACACCTGCGCCGCGCCGCAACTCACGGCGCGGCCCACGCTTCAACCTGATCAATACGCCCCGGCGGCCATGGCGGCCGGGGTGCGGACGGTTCATGGCGAACCGGAATGCAAAGGACGGCCGATCAACCGGCCGCCAACTCAAGGGGAAATCCAGATGAAGCAACACGCATTGCACGCTTGCAGGACCGCCGTCACGGCGGTGGCCGGTTTGCTGTGGGGAATCGCGGCCCATGCCCAGGCGCCCGCACCGCTGGCCGACTTTCCGAAACAGGCCATCACCGTGGTCTCGCCGTTTCCACCCGGCGGCGGTAACGACGGCGTCGCGCGCCTGATCGCGCAGGAGCTGGGCGCCATCACGGGCCAGAGCGTGGTGGTCGAGAACCGCTCGGGGGCGGGCGGCAGCGTCGGCACGGCGCAAGTGTCGCGCGCCAAGCCCGATGGCTACACGCTCGTCATGTCCCAGACCAGCGTCATGGCCGTCAATCCGCGCCTGTACAAGAACGTCGGCTTCGATCCGCTGAAGGATTTCGTGCCGATCTCGCAAATCACCTCGGCGCCGCTGGTGCTGGTGTCGCGCACCGAGGGCCCGTACAAGAGCTTGAACGACTATCTTGCGGCGGCGCGCAAGCAGCCCGGCGTCATTACCTATGCGACGCCCGGCAACGGCACCATGAGCCACCTGATGGGCGCCCTGGTGTCGCAGAAGGCGGACGTCAAGCTCGTGCACGTGCCGTACCGCGGGGCGGCGCCCGCCATCACGGACCTGATGGGCGGCACGGTGGACATGCTCATCACGTCGCCCGCGTCGGCCGAGCCCATGGTGGCCGCAGGAAAGCTGCGCATCCTCGCCATGAGCCACGGCGACGGGGTCGGCATTTTCAAGAGCGCGCCCACCTTGAAACAGGCCGGCCTGGAAGGCATCACCGCGGATGACTGGTACGGCCTGTTCGCCCCGGCAGGCACGCCTCCCGAACGCATTGCCTACCTGGCGCAGGCCGTGAACCAGGCCATGAAGTCGCCCGCCGTGATCGCCAAGATCAACAGCGGGGGAAGCCAGCCGGTGGGCAGCGCCCCGGCCGCCTTCAAGACCCGCCTGCAGCAGGACACCGCCTACTGGGCCGAAATGGTGAAGACGGCCGGCGTGTCCCTGGATTGAACGCGCAATGGCCGGGGGCGGCACGGCCTGCGTGTCTCCCCCGGCCGCCCGTTGCGACAAGTCGGGGTTTCACCGTCCGGTCCGCGATTGCAAAGCTGAGGCAACCTGCCTAGACTGGGACAGCGCGCATGCGCGCGCCTTTTTTCCCGGTCATCCCCCGCTCGCCATTTGGGAGGGCAACGATGCAGAGTTTCCCGGCCCTGTCCGCGGATCAGCTTGCTGCGTACGCCGCGTTCGCACAGACTCTCGCGGACCGCGTGCGCCCCTTGTCGCGCAAGTGGTTCCGGCATCCGCTCTCGGTGGACACCAAGGCCGACGAAAGTCCCGTCACGCAAGCGGACCGGGATGTCGAGGTAGCCCTGCGCGAGGCCATCGCCGCACAGTATCCCGATCACGGCATATTCGGCGAAGAATTCGGCGCCTCGCGCGCCGAGGCCGAGCTCGTGTGGTCGCTGGACCCCATAGACGGGACGCGCGCCTTCATTTCCGGCAACCCGTTATGGGGCACGTTGCTGGCGCTGCTGCACCGGGGCAGGCCGGTGCTGGGCCTCATCGACATCCCCATGCTGGACGAACGCTGGATCGGCGCGGCGGGCGCCGCGGCCCGCCTGAACGGCGGCGCGTGCAGGACGAGCACGTGCGCCGCGCTGGAAGAGGCCATTCTTTACGCCACCTCGCCCGACATCTTCAGCGGCGCCGAACTTGCCGCCTTTGACGCACTGGCCGCCGCCTCCCGCATGCGCCGCTATGGCGGCGATTGCTACAGCTACGGGCTGCTGGCCAGCGGCCACATCGATCTCGTCGTGGAGGCCGGCCTGCAACCGTACGACTACCTTGCCCTGATGCCCGTGGTCGAGGGCGCGGGCGGTGTCATGACCGATTGGACGGGACAGCCGCTGGGCCTGCAATCGCAGGGCCGCGTGATCGCGGCCGCCACGCCGCAGCTGCATCGCGAAGCGATGCGGCTGCTGGGGGCGGCCATGGCCTGACCGGCGCGCCGCCCACCCGCAGTTCAACGCAACGCTTCAGCCACAAGGTGAACAGGCATGCATGCACTAGGGGTAGCAACGGTGGAAGATGCGCAGCGGCTGGTGCAATCCAGCCCGCTCTCGCACATCAAGGTGGGGCTGTCCGACGTGGACGGCGTCATGCTGGGCAAATACCTGCGGCGCGACAAGTTCCTGGGCGCCTTGCACGGCGGACTGGCGTTTTGCGACGTGGTGTTCGGGTGGGACCTGGACGACCAGCTCTACGACAACACCCGGTACACCGGCTGGCACACCGCCTACCCCGACGCAAAACTGAGGATCGTGCCGCAGACCGCGCGCCGGCTCACGCTGGAGCAGGGGCCGGGCGGCGAAGACATGCTGCTGTTCCTGGCGGAATTCGAAGGCGACGCCGGCGCCATCTGTCCGCGCCGCCTGCTGCACCGCGTGATAGACCGCGCCGCCGGCATGGGCTACGACGCCTATGCGGCGCTGGAGTACGAGTTCTTCATGTTTCGCGAGACGCCGCATTCCGTGCGCGCCAAGCACTACCGCAACCTGGAGAACTGGACACCCGGCAATTTCGGATATTCCATGCTGCGAAGCACGGTGGAAGGCGACTTCTACCGCAAGTTGCTCGACATGTGCGAACGCATGGACATGCCCATCGAAGGCCTGCACACCGAGACCGGGCCGGGCGTGCTGGAGGCTGCGATCGCCGTGGACCATGCGGCGGCGGCGGGAGACAAGGCCTTCCTGTTCAAGACCTTCACCAAGGCGCTCGCGCAGCAGAACGGCCTGATGGCCACGTTCATGGCAAAGTGGTCGCCCGAACACCCTGGCCAAAGCGGCCATATCCACCTGTCTTTGCGCGACCGCAAGACGGGGCTGTCCGCCTTCTTCGACGAGTCGCAGCCGCACGGCATCAGCGCCACGCAGGCGGCGTTCATGGGCGGGGTGCAGCGGTACCTGCCCGAGTTCATGGCGCTCTACGCGCAGACCATCAACAGCTATTCGCGCCTGGTGCCCGGTTATTGGGCGCCGCTGGACGCCACGTGGGGCATGGAGAACCGCACCACAGCGCTGCGTCTCATCCCCGGCAGCGACAAGTCGCAGCGCGTCGAAGTGCGCATCGGATCGGCGGACGCCAATCCCTACCTTGCCCTGGCTGCGGCGCTGGCCTCCGGTCTGTACGGAATAGAGCAGGGCCTCTCGCCCGAGCCCATGGTGCAGGGCAACGCCTACACGCAGCAATTTCCCGCGCATCTGCACCTGCCTCTGACGCTGTGGGACGCCGCGCAGCGTCTGCGGGGCTCGGAAGCCGCGCGGCTGCTGTTCGGAGACGCATTCGTCGAGCACTACGCCGCGACGCGCGAATGGGAGGAACGCCAGTTCCGGCGCCACGTCACCGACTGGGAGCTGGCGCGTTATTTTGAAATCATCTGATTCCGTCCACCGCTTGCCACAGGCCTTGCCATGACCGATGAACTGATCACCATCAGCCCGATCGACGGGCGCGAAGTCGTCCGCCGGGCCTACGCGAGCGAAGCGCAGATCGCGCAGGCGTTGGCCGACGCCCAGGCCGCGCAGCCCGGCTGGCACGCGCTGGGTGTGCAGGCGCGGGGGCGCATCGTGTCGGACGCGGTAGACCGATTCGTGGCGGCCAAGGACGAGATCGCGCGGGCCATCACCATCCAGATGGGCCGCCCATTGCGTTACGCTCCCCTGGAGGTCGACGGCTTCGAGGCCCGGGCCCGCCATATGATCGCAATCGCGGGGCAGGCCCTGGCGCCCATTGCCGCGCCCGCGCAGTCCGGTCTTACCCGCTTCATCAGCCGCGACCCCATCGGCGTGGCGTTGACCATCGCGCCGTGGAACTACCCGCTGCTCACGGCGGTAAACAGCATCGTGCCGGCCTTGATGGCAGGCAATACCGTCATCCTCAAGCATTCGGATCAGACACCCCTGTGCGCCGAGCTCATCGACCGCGCCTTCCGCGACGCGGGGGCGCCCAAGGGCATTTTCCAGCATTTGCACGCCAACCATGACATCACGCAGCGCCTCATCCGCGCACCCGAGATCGGTTATGTGTCCTTTACCGGATCCGTGCGCGGGGGGCGCCAGGTCGAGGCATGCGCGGCGGGACGCTTCATCGGCGTGGGACTTGAACTGGGCGGCAACGATCCCGCGTACGTGAGGGCGGACGCCAACCTGGAGGCGGCCGTGGATGCATTGGTGGACGGCGCGTTCTTCAATTCCGGCCAGTCGTGTTGCGGCATCCAGCGCATCTATGTGGCCCGCGGCGTGTACGACCAATTCGTCGAACGCGCCGCCGCACTGACCGAACGCTACGCGCTGGGTGACCCGCTGCGGCAGGAAACGACGCTGGGCCCGGTCGTACGCACGCGCGCTGCGGCCGAGGTTCGCGACGTCATTGCCCAAGCAATCGGCGCTGGCGCAGTGAACGTGATTGATCCCTCGCATTTCAGCAATGCGAGTGAAAGCTCGTGTTATGTCGCGCCGGCCCTGCTGACGCAGGTCGATCACCGCATGCGCATCATGAACGATGAATGCTTCGGCCCGGTCGCCGGCATCATGCCCGTCGACAGCGACGAACAGGCCATTGCGCTCATGAACGACAGCCCGTATGGACTGACGGCTGCGGCGTTCACTCAGGACGACGAAGCGGCGCTGAACATTGGCCGCCAATTGCGCTGCGGCACGTTCTTCATGAATCGTTGTGACTATCTCGACCCCGCGCTTGCGTGGACCGGCGTCAAGAACTCCGGCCGCGGCGCGTCGCTGTCGCCCGTGGGATATGAACAGCTCACGCAGCCCAAGTCCTTCCACTTGCGCAGCGTGTGATACCGACTCAATCCGACATCAATACCAAGTCTCTGGAAATCGAACCATGACCGTGCCGTCCGTCAACTGGAACTATCCCACCGCGATCAAGGTGGGCCCTGGCCGCATCGATGAATTGCCCGATCATTGCCGGGCGCTGGGCATGGAACGGCCCTTGTTGGTGACCGATCCGGCACTCGCCGCGTTGCCGATGCTTGATCACGCCCAGCGTGCATGCCGTGAGGCGGGCCTTGGGTGCGCGGTGTTCCACGATATCAAGGGCAACCCGACCGGGCGCAACGTCGACGACGGCGTGGCGGCATTCAAGCGCGGCCGCCATGACGGCGTAATCGCTTTCGGCGGAGGATCCGCACTGGATGCGGCCAAGGCCATCGCGCTGATGGTGGGCCAGGACCGTCCGTTGTGGGACTTCGAAGACGTGGGGGACAACTACCTGCGCGTCAATGTCTCCGGAATGGCGCCCGTGGTGGCCGTGCCGACGACGGCGGGCACCGGCTCGGAGGTCGGGCGCGCATCCGTCATCACTGACGAGTCGGCGCAGGTCAAGCGCATCATCTTCCATGCGCGCATGCTCCCGTCCATCGTCATCCTGGACGCTCAGCTCACGGTCGGCCTGCCGCCGCGCATCACGGCGGCCACCGGCATGGACGCGCTTTCGCACAACCTGGAGGCCTATTGCTCGCCGGTCTACCATCCCATGGCGGCCGGCATCGCCGTCGAAGCCATGCGCCTCATCAAGGAATACCTGCCTCAGGCGGTGGCAAACGGCGCCGACCTGCAGGCGCGCCAGCAGATGCTGGTGGCCTCATGCATGGGCGCCACCGCCTTCCAGCGTGGGCTGGGCGCCATGCATGCGCTGGCGCACCCGCTGGGCGCGCTGTATGACGCGCACCACGGCCTGCTCAACGCCATCCTGATGCCCTATGTGCTCAAGGCCAATCAACAGGCGGTGGCGCCGCGCCTCGAAACGCTGGCCCGCTACCTCGGCCTGCCGCAGGCGGGCCCGGGCGCGGTGCTCGACTGGGTATTGGCGCTGCGTGAGGCGGTCGGCATTCCCCACAGCCTCGCGGAAATCGGCCTGGACGACGCCCAGGCCGAACGGGTGGGGCACATGGCAAGCCAGGAACCGTCCGCCGGCACCAACCCCATCAACCTCTCGGCCGGACAATATTCTCAGCTTTTTCGTGCAGCAATTCGCGGAAACCTGTAAGCTTCGCCCCCTCTGCGCGGAAACGCGGCGGAGGAAGAACAGAAATTTTGAATTTTTCGTCCGAATGGTTTGACAGCGGATTTGAAAGTGTTCATAATCTCAAGTTCTCCGCTGGAGGGGTGCCCGAGTGGTTAAAGGGGGCAGACTGTAAATCTGTTGGCCTTGCGCCTACGTTGGTTCGAATCCAACCTCCTCCACCAGAGACCCATTCCCGAATCCAGGCGCGGTTTGCCTGGATTTGCAATGTAAGGCCTAGCAAGCTTAGGTTGCCTTCGCAAAGAAGGCGTCAGGTTTGCGAAGGCCTTGATTTCGAAGGGTGTGGGAAAGAGAAGGTGAAAGGGTTTGCCGCGGGTGTAGCTCAATGGTAGAGCAGAAGCCTTCCAAGCTTACGACGAGGGTTCGATTCCCTTCACCCGCTCCAAGATTTTTAAATGCCCATGTGGCTCAGTGGTAGAGCACTCCCTTGGTAAGGGAGAGGTCGCGCGTTCGATCCGCGCCATGGGCACCACGAATTCCAAATTCTTTTCTTCAGTCAGAAGCGCAATCCAGGTCAGGAGTCAGCCATGGCAAAAGGCAAGTTTGAACGTACCAAGCCGCACGTGAACGTGGGTACGATTGGTCACGTTGACCACGGCAAAACGACGTTGACGGCGGCGATCACGACCGTTCTGTCGACCAAGTTCGGCGGCGAAGCCAAGGGCTACGACCAGATCGATGCAGCTCCTGAAGAAAAGGCCCGCGGCATCACGATCAACACGGCCCACGTCGAGTACGAAACGGAATCGCGCCACTACGCGCACGTTGACTGCCCGGGCCACGCTGACTATGTGAAGAACATGATCACGGGCGCAGCCCAGATGGACGGCGCGATCCTGGTCGTGTCGGCCGCTGACGGCCCGATGCCGCAAACGCGTGAACACATCCTGCTGAGCCGCCAGGTTGGCGTGCCGTACATCATCGTCTTCCTGAACAAGGCTGACATGGTTGACGACGCCGAGCTGCTCGAGCTGGTGGAAATGGAAGTTCGCGAACTGCTGTCCAAGTACGACTTCCCGGGTGACGACACCCCGATCGTCAAGGGTTCGGCCAAGCTGGCGCTGGAAGGCGACAAGGGCGAACTGGGCGAGCAGGCCATCCTGGCGCTGGCTGCCGCGCTGGACTCGTACATCCCGACGCCTGAGCGTGCCATCGACGGCGCGTTCCTGATGCCGGTTGAAGACGTGTTCTCGATCTCGGGTCGCGGCACCGTGGTGACCGGCCGTATCGAACGCGGCATCATCAAGGTCGGCG